>JBASZG010000358.1:0-2069 GCA_049277875.1 Venatoribacter sp. | reverse complement strand
CTTCATCTCCGACCTTCATTTACAAGAATCCCACCCGCTGATGGCGCAGGGGTTTTACCGTTATTTAGAGAACCTGAACGACGCCAAGGCGTTGTATATTTTGGGTGATTTTTTTGAGGTGTGGATTGGCGATGACTACGAAACGCCTTTTATAAATGAAGTAAAGGCGGCGCTTAAAAGGCTTACCGAGCGTGGGGTGCAGGTGTTTTTTATGCACGGCAATCGCGATTTTGCACTGGGCGATGTTTTCTGCCAGCAAACTGGTGTGCAGTTGTTGGCCGATCCGGCTGTTATCGAGTTAGGCGGCGAGCCCATTTTATTGATGCACGGCGATAGTCTTTGCACTATGGACGCGGCCTACATGAAGATGCGCCCAATGCTACGAAGCCCGATGATGCTTAAACAGCTATTAAGCCAAAGCATTGAGCAGCGTCTTGCTATGGCCAATCGTTTGCGTGGAGCCAGCAAAGAAGGAAACGCCATGAAATCAGAAGAGATCATGGATGTAACGCCCGAAGAAGTCGTGAAAGTTATGCTAGAGCATGGCGTAACCACTATGATTCATGGCCACACCCACCGCCCTTTTGATCACATTTTTAAACACGAAGAAACCCAGCTACGTCGCATTGTTTTGGGAGACTGGAGCGATAGCTCAGGCTGGCAAGTTCGCTTTGATGATGAAACTGGTTTTGTGCTCAGTCAATTCAGCTTCTAATAACTAAAGGTTTTATCCATATAGATAAACATTCATTTTAAGAATAAGGAAGCTTTGCTAAAGTCCGCGTCCATAACCCATTAACAACTAAGTGGTACGCGGAAGTTATGTATATTTACGATGAAATCGACAAGCAAATGCTCAATGAACGCCTAGTGCAGTTCAGTGATCAGATGCAACGTTATTTAGATGGCAAACTCGCTGATGATGAGTTTTTGCCATTGCGCCTGCAAAACGGTTTATATCGTCAGCGCTATGCTCCCATGTATCGCATTGCTGTTCCTTACGGCATGCTAAGCTCCACCCAATTGCGTAAAATGGCTCATATTGCTCGTAAATACGACAAAGGTTTTGCGCACGTTACTACTCGCCAAAACTTCCAATTGCATTGGACTCGTTTTGAAGAATGCCCACAAATTTTTGCCGAGCTGAATGAAGTAAACATGCACTCCATTCAAACCTCTGGCAACGTAGTGCGTAACACCACCACCGACGAATACGCTGGTATTTTGCCAAGCGAAGTAACCGACCCACGTCCTTACGCCGAGTTAATTCGCCAGTGGAGTACCTTCCACCCAGAGTTTTCTTACTTGCCTCGTAAGTTCAAAATTTGCGTAAACGCCGACCCCGATGTTGACCGTGCGGCACTCACCATTAACGACATTGGCGTTAATATCCGCAAAAACGAACAGGGCGTACTGGGCTATCGTGTTTTTGTGGGTGGTGGCTTAGGCCGCACACCAATGGTGGGCGAAGTGATTAACGATTTCGTTCCCGAAGAAGACCTAATCACCTACTTAAGCGCCATCATGCGCGTGTACAACCAATTTGCACGCCGCGATAACAAATTTAAAGCGCGCATCAAGATTTTGGTAAAAGCCATTGGCATTGCGCGCATGAAAGAGTTAGTAGAAGCTGAGTGGGTTCGCACCCGCGAAAGCGAAGACAAGCTTACCCGCGAAGAAATTGAACGCGTACAAAACAACTTTACCGTGCCTCCTTATTTAACCTTGGAAGACGGCCCTAACGAGTTACAAAACCCACGCCTTGAAGACCGTGAGTTTGCTCGCTGGTTAGACACCAACGTAGTGGAGCACAAAGTTGCTGGCTACGCTGCGGTTACCATTCCGCTAAAACGCACAGGCAGCACTCCAGGAGACGTAAGCTCTGAGCAAATGGACGCTATTGCCGACCTTGCTGACGAATACAGCTTTGGCGAAATTCGCTACACTCACCAACAAAACATGGTGCTTGGTGACGTCGAACAACGCCGACTGTTTGAACTTTGGCAAAAACTCACCCCAATGGGTTTAGCAACCGCCAACCTTAATCTACTTACCGACGTTATTTGCTG
>JBASZG010000357.1:0-1649 GCA_049277875.1 Venatoribacter sp. | reverse complement strand
AACCTGCGCCTGCCAGGACAATACGCCGATGCAGAAAGCGGCTACTATTACAACCTAAATCGCTACTACGCCCCTGAATTAGGTCGTTACCTCAGCGAAGACCCAATAGGGCTGGAAGGTGGCATTACCCTCTACAGCTATGTAAACCAAAGCCCGTTTGATTATGTGGATCCGACGGGGGAGATTGGTTTGCCTGGGGCTGCAATCGGAGGGCTTGTGGGTGGTGTTTCTGCTTTTACAGGTGCGCTTGCGACGGGTTCGAATCTACCTAATGCACTTGTCGCTGGTGGAGTGGGGACACTTATTGGTGCAGGAACTGGGTTTTTAGGTGGATTCGGAATTGGTGTATCTGCCGTTATTGGTGGTACAGGCAATTTCTTGGGGCAGACTATCGGAAATAATATTGATGGTGACCCATGTAACAATAGCGATATAAATCTAGGCTCAGTTATAGGTTCAGCAATTGGCGGGGGATGGGCGGCAGGCATTACTCGAGGAGCTGGACCAATATCGGGCGCAATTATTGGTTGGGGACCTTCAGTAGCTCCTGGGGCGATTGGTACCGCAATAAGTAATAATCCATATAATAAAAATAAAGGTCACTCAAATGAAAAACGTTAATAACGAAAGTGAACTTTATTGGGAAAATAAACAATTAGGGAAAAGCGGCCGATATTATTCTGTATTAAAACTCCTTCCAATTACGCAAATAATTCCTGTTTTAATATTTTTTTATGTTTTTCTCTTTGGTTATTATAAATTTTTCCCAGATAAAATATTATCTTTAATAGCTGGTGTTTTTTATGCGCACTATGTTTTAAAAGCCTTTAAGGCTGTAAAGATTTCTAGGCTTACCATTAAAGAAGTTAAGTTCAATAATGGGCTATTTACTATGTCAACCTTTGGAGGAGAGCATTTAGTTATAAGAGATGCAGTTAAATTCTATAAAAATGTTAGCTTTTTTGACAAAACACATCTGAAATTTATGTTCCCTGAAAATAATAATTTGATAATAAAGCATAAAGGAATTGAATATTACATATCGGGAAAAATGGATGGTATTGATGAGTTATATAGATTGCTAGGAGCAAAGGAGAACAATTCTAGTGTATAGAATACTCATCCTAATCTGGCTACTTCTAGTTTCTGGCACCACTTATTCTAGCTACAGCACGGATGGTGAGTTTCTTCTTGCCTGCACAAATTTAGATGGCAGCATCACCCATTACCAATACACACCCACTGGCGAGCTTGCCCAACAAACTAAGCCCTCAGGCCAAGTGATTACTTACAGCCGCGATGCACTGGGGCGTGCCACGCAGGTCAATTATTACGCCAACGCCACAGCACAAAGCAACAACACCCCGAACTTAACGGTGAACCTCAGCTACGACAGCCAAGACCAACTCACCAGCATCAGCAATGGCCATGCCTCAACAGAATACCGCTACAACGCTCGTGGCGATGTCATGTAAATATCCCATTTATAACACAGTCATCTCGTAGAGAATTTACGCCGCAATTCGGTACTCAAATGGTGTCATGTCATTGAGTGAGTCGTGCGGTCGTTCGTTGTTATATAGCTCAATCCAATCTTCGGTTATTTGCTTCACTTCGTTCAGGTTGTTGAATATGTAGCAGTCGAGTAC
>JBASZG010000356.1:0-5066 GCA_049277875.1 Venatoribacter sp. | reverse complement strand
GTTTAAACCAAATTCGTTCTCGCATAATACAGGCTGGCGTGCTTGAGCAGTTTAAAAAAGATTATCCGCAGCTTGAAAACTTAACTCTTGCAGAAAAACACTTGAACGTTATTCAGGATGAAAACGGCCAACCCTTAACCGATTTAAGAACGCCACAAGATAACGAGCGTGCCGCTGATCAAATTAATGAGAGCATTCGTGAATTAACTAAGCAGGAAAATACCAGCCTGCATGTTTCTATTGCTGGTGGCCGCAAAACCATGGGCTTTTATGCTGGTTATGCGCTTTCGCTCCATGGCCGCGCGCAAGACAAAATGTCGCATGTGTTGGTAGACGAGCGTTACGAAAGCATTCCAGATTTCTACTATCCAACCCCAACCGCTGTATTTGTTAAAGATCGCAACAACCAATCTTGGCCTGCGAACAAGGCTCGTGTTTGGCTGGCAGAAATACCCTTTGTGCGCATGAAAGACGCTATTAAAGAGCGCCATCAAATTAAAAAAGACAGCTTTGTAGATACGGTAAATAAAATTAATGAAGCGTCTAATGATTTATATTTAGAAATAAACGCCGCAGAAAAATTAATTACGTTGAATAAGAAAATAAAAATAGCTGACCTAGCACCGCGTGAATTTTCATTTTTTTGTGTTTTTGCTCAAAACCGCCAAACCGGTGGCGTTGGCTTTTTTGCCCCCAGCAGAAATGCGTCGGAAAAAAATGTCGGTAATGAAGAAATGGCTCTTATTACTGCGTTAAGCGTGCCATTTAGAGCTTTTTACAGCCAGCTTCGCTATGAAGACTTTCTGGAAGAGAAGGATATCGATGTGGGGAAAAACTATTTCGAACAAGCCAAAACCGCCCTAAAGAAATCGCTGGAAAACAGCTTAGGGCTGGAATTGGCTGCCAAGTTAGAGTTGGTGGGAGGGCGCGGCAAGCCTTTCTATTTAGACGTGCCTGCCAGCGCCATTCGTTTTGTTTAATTGCCTTCGAACACGGTCTTAAATACGTCGTCGTATTTGCTGGCAAAGTGCACTGTCATGCCTTCTTTGATGTGCTCTGGTAGCTCATCAAAATCACGGCGGTTGGCTTCGGGCAAAATAGCTTCATAAATTTTAGAGCGACGTGCAGCTATTAGTTTTTCGCGTATACCGCCTACAGGCAGTACTTGCCCAGTAAGGGTGAGTTCGCCGGTCATGGCCAAGGGGCGTTTAATGCGTTTGTTTAACATTAACGACAGTAAAGCTGTGGTCATGGTTACGCCTGCGCTTGGGCCGTCTTTAGGGGTAGCGCCTTCGGGAACGTGCAGGTGAATAAAGCGTTTATCAAAAAACTCTGGGTTGCCACCAAACTTTTTAGCGTGCGCGGTGGTGTAGCTGTAGGCAATTTCGGCCGATTCCTTCATCACATCGCCTAGCTTGCCGGTGAGTTTAAAGCCGCGAGTTTGTTCGTGTACGCTGGCGGCTTCAATAGGCAGGGTTGCACCGCCCATCGAAGTCCAAGCTAAGCCAGTGACTACCCCAACACCACTTAAAATGCGTTCAGCGCGGAAGTAGGGTGCGCCTAAATAATCGTTTAGGCTTTTTTGGCTTACGCTGATTTTAAGTTCCGGTTCTTCCAGTAGTTTTACCACCGCTTTGCGGGCAATTTGCTGCAAGTGTTTTTCTAAATTACGCACGCCAGATTCACGCGCGTAACCCTCGATAATGGCTTTCATGGTGCCGTCGGGTATTTTTACTTGCGATTTGGTTAGGCCGTGGCGTTCTAGCACGCGAGGCCATAAGTGATTTTTGGCTATTTCAAGTTTTTCTGCGCTGATGTAGCCAGATAAACGAATGGTATCCATGCGATCGAGTAGCGGCGCAGGAATGCTATCTAGCTGGTTGGCGGTGCAGATGAACAGCACTTTGCTTAGATCTACACGCAAATCTAAGTAATGGTCCATAAACTCTTTGTTTTGTTCTGGGTCGAGCACTTCTAGCAGGGCAGAAGCTGGATCGCCTTGGTAAGAAGCCCCTAGCTTGTCGATTTCGTCCAACATAATAACGGGGTTAGACACTTCAACGTCTTTTAAGGCTTGAATCAGTTTGCCTGGCAGCGCGCCTATGTAGGTGCGGCGGTGGCCTTTAATTTCGGCTTCGTCGCGCATACCGCCCACGCTAAAGCGGTAAAACTTGCGCCCAAGCGCGTCGGCTACCGAGCGTCCAATCGAGGTTTTACCAACGCCGGGTGGGCCAACCAGCAGCATAATAGAACCAGAGATTTCTTGCTTGTAGGCGCCTACGGCTAAAAACTCAAGAATGCGTTTTTTAACGTCTTCAAGGCCGCTGTGGTGCTTGTCTAAAATGCTGCGAGCTTTTTTAAGGTTAAATGAATCTTTAGAGAATACGCCCCAAGGAAGGCTGGTGGCCCAGTCTAAATAATTGCGAGTAACGCTGTATTCAGGCGAGCCAGTTTCCAGCAGTTGCAGCTTGTTCATTTCTTCGTCGATGCGTTTTTGTGCCGCTTCGGGAAGGGTTTTGTCTTTTAGGCGTTTTTGAAATTCTTCGACTTCGGTGGTTTTGTCATCTTTAGAAATTCCTAGCTCTTTTTGAATGGCTTTAAGCTGTTGGCGTAAAAAGAAATCGCGCTGTTGCTTGTTAATGGCGGTGTTAACGGTTTTGCTGATTTCCACATGCAGGCGTGCTACGTCTAATTCTTTTTTAAGCAGAACTAGGGTTTTGTCCATGCGTCTTTGCAGTGGCAAGGTTTCTAAAACCGACTGCAAAGCAGGGCCTTCGGCGGTGGTAATGGCGGCGGCAAAATCGGTTAAAGGCGATGGGTCGTTAGGGCTAAAACGATTTAAATAATACTTTAACTCTTCTGAATAAAGTGGGTTTATGGTGACCAGTTCTTTAATGGAATTTATTAAAGCAATGGCGTAAGCCTTTATTTCATCAGTATAATTTTTGGTTTCTTTGGGGTAGCTTACCAAGGCAGTAAGCGGAGTTTCTTTGCTTATCCAGTCGAGTATTTTAAAGCGGCGAATGCCTTGGGCTATAAATTGAATACGGCCGTCGTCGGCTTCAATGCGGTGCACTCGCACCACACAGCCAATGGCAGGAATGCGGTCGGTGTTGGGTACTTCTTTGGGGTTTTTGTCGTTAACAAAAGCCAAACCAAGCAGCTTGTGTTCGGTGCTGTCTACTTGCTCTAGTGTTTCGCCCCAAAGCTCTTCATCGACAATAATAGGCTGCACTTGCGCTGGGAAAAACGGACGGCCATTCACAGGTAAAATGGGGAGTTCAACTGGCATAACGTCGTCGGCCAGAGTTAATGCTTTCATACCATCTTCGTGGTTGATGTATTCGTTATCATCTTCAGACATGGAAATCTCGTATTCTTCAAACAACTGTGCCCTATATGAGGGCGAGTTTTAAAGAATCAAGGCTGCTAACTGGCGTCATGGTGCAGCTCATGCTTTTTGGTTAAACTCCGGTCACTTTTAAAAACAAAAAAGAGTGCACCCATGAAACAAACCAAAATTATTTTGCCTGAATCGGAAATTCCTAAGCAATGGTACAACGTGGTCGCCGACTTACCAACGCCGCCAGCGCCTCCACTTGGCCCAGATGGCAACCCGATTAACCCTGCTGCGTTACAGGCGATTTTTTGCGACCCCATTATTGAACAAGAGGTGTCGGCGCAGCGTTGGATAGATATTCCTGAAGAGGTGCGCGAAATTTATCAGCAATGGCGTCCAAGCCCTATGTTTCGCGCTCATGCGCTGGAAAAAGCCTTAGGCACGCCTTGTAAGATTTATTACAAATACGAAGGTGTCAGCGCCGCAGGTAGCCACAAATTAAACTCAGCGGTGGCTCAAGCTTACTTTAATAAAAAAGCCGGTATCACGCGTTTAACTACCGAAACTGGCGCAGGCCAGTGGGGTTCTTCGTTGTCTTTGGCGGGGCAAATGTTTGGTATTGATGTGCGCGTTTACATGGTAAAAGTGAGCTTCGAGCAAAAGCCTTTCCGCCGTTCGATGATGCAAACTTGGGGTGGGGAGGTTGTCGCCAGCCCAAGTAATTTAACCGAGTCGGGCCGTAAAATTTTGGCTGAAGACCCTAACAATCCTGGCTCTTTAGGCATCGCCATTTCTGAAGCGGTAGAAGAGGCGGCCAGCCGCTCAGATACTAAATACGCGCTGGGTTCGGTGCTTAACCATGTGTTGCTGCACCAAACCGTAATTGGCTTAGAAGCTAAAAAGCAATTTGAAATGGTGGGTGATTACCCAGATATGATTTTTGCCCCTTGTGGTGGTGGTTCTAACTTTGGCGGCGCGGCTTTCCCGTTTTACGCCGATATGGCCGCCGGTGGTAAACCTGTGCGTATGGTGGCGGTGGAGCCTGCTTCTTGCCCAAGTTTAACGCGCGGCCACTACGCTTACGATTTTGGCGATACCGAAGGCTTTACGCCATTAATGCTGCAATACACCTTGGGGCATGACTTTATGCCTCCAAGTATTCATGCGGGTGGTTTGCGCTACCACGGTGCCTCAAGCTTGGTATCGCAGATGTATCACGAAAAGCTAATTGAGGCGGTGGCCGTTCCGCAAGTTGCCACCTTTGAAGCTGGGGTTACCTTTGCGCGCACTGAAGGCATTATTCCTGCACCAGAGTCTACTCATGCGATTCGTGCCTGTATTGATGAAGCCTTACGCTGCAAAGAAACGGGCGAAGCCAAAACGCTGTTCTTTAACCTGTCGGGTCATGGCCACTTCGATATGGTGTCTTACGATAAGTATTTCAGTGGTCAGTTGGAAAACTACGAGTATCCACAGGCCGAAATCGACGCGGCTTTAGCGCGTTTACCCAAAGTGAAGGGTGCCTAACAATTAAATGGCGGTTATTAGCCGCCATTTAATTTCAGTAGCTCGTCTGCCGTTAATTGCCGAAATTCTCCCTCGTTTAAATTCATTTCGCTTAAATTCAATGCCCCAAAGCGCTCGCGGTGTAACTTCACCACCAAATTCCCCAAGGCTGCGAACATGCGTTTTAGTTGGTGGTAGCGGCCTTCGCAAATGGTTAACC
>JBASZG010000355.1:0-3675 GCA_049277875.1 Venatoribacter sp. | reverse complement strand
GTTTTGGACGAACCAGTTTACCGTTACGGCTGATCAGTACGTCGCCTTCTTTGGTGTCTTCTGGTTTAACTTCTTCAACGTCTAAGTAAGAGTTGTAGATGTCACCTTCGTCGCCAGGTTGGTTAACCACAGCGATTTGTTTGGTTAAGCCAGCGCCTTCAGAGTCGGTACGAGCAACGATGATACCGTCGTCAACGCCCAATTCTAAGAATGCATAACGCAGAGCGCGGATTTTTGAATGGAAGTCAGCGTGAGGAACGGTAACTTTACCGTCTTGGTGACCACATTGTTTTTCATCGGCTACTTGGTTTTCGATTTGCAGTGCGCAAGCGCCTGATTCGATCATGCGTTTAGCCAGCAAGTAGGTGGCTTCTTCGTTACCGAAACCAGCGTCGATGTCGGCAATGATAGGTACGATATGAGTTTCGTAACCGTCGATTTGCGCTTCGATTTCTTTAGCTTTAGCTGCATCGCCAGCGGCTTTAGCTGCGTCTAATGAACGGAACAGCCCGCCCAGTTCACGAGCATCGGCTTGACGTAAGAAGTCGTAGATTTCTTTAATTAAATCAGAAACTACAGTTTTTTCGTGCATTGATTGGTCAGGTAATGGACCAAACACTGAACGCAGAGCAGCAACCATCCAGCCAGACAGGTACAGGTATTTACGTTCGGTAGTACCGAAATGTTTTTTCACTGCGATGATTTTTTGTTGAGCCACAAAACCGTGCCAGCAGCCTAAAGACTGGGTGTATTTGGTTTTGTCTTTGTCAAACGCAGCCATGTCACGACGCATGATGCCAGCGGTGTACTTGGCAATGTCTAAGCCAGTTTTGAATTTGTTTTGCAGACGCATACGGGCAACAGATTCAGCTTGAATAGCTGACCATGGAGCGCCGTTTTGACCAATCACTGCAGCGGCAGTTTTGATTTCATCTTGGTATGACATGGATCATTCCTTCAATGTGGTGGGTTAATAAATAGACGCGCGAATAGTATGCCATTCACTGTATAAATACAATCAATGGAATCTATAGCTAGTATTTCGACCAGAAATACTAGCTGTCTTTTTTCTTTCTAATTGGAGCCAACCCTTCTGTATCCATCAGGTTGCCTTTATCTGGCGTTGCTGGCTTGCTCGATTTATTAGTGGCTTTCTTTTTGATAATCGTCTTATCTGCGCTCGTTTTGGTTGGTTTTCTCTTTTTAGGACCAACTGCTTTGCCAGAGGCTTTTAATTTTTTAGGACCTTTATAATTAGCGCGCAAATCTTTGATAATTCGAGACTCCATTTTTATCTCAAGGTAGCGCTCTATCGAGGCTTTTAAGTTCCATTCATTTGAAGCAATAAGACTAATTGCAAGTCCTGATTTGCCCGCCCGACCAGTGCGACCAATACGATGCACGTACTCATCGCCTTTGCGAGCAAGATCGTAATTGATCACCAGATCCAAGCCTTCAACATCCAACCCACGAGAGGCGACATCAGTGGCAACAATGATTTTTCGTTTACCAACTCTTAAGGCTTGCATCACTTCATTACGAGAGTCTTGAGACATTTCGCCATGCAGCATGGCAATTTCATTGCTATGGCGGCGTAAGAAGTCGTTTAGTCTTTCAGCCTCACTGCGTTTATTAACAAAGATAATGGCTTTTTCGTAAGTTTCATTGGCTAATAGCCAAGTGATTAAACGGTCTTTATGAGCATTATCATCCGCCAAAATATATTGCTGTTTTATAGCTGCGTGCTGAATGGTGGCAGCTTCTGTGGTGATTACTTCAGGGTTCACTAGCATGCTTTTCGCTAGAAAACCAATGCCTTCGTGGCGTAAAGTTGCCGACAGCATGAACGTTTGGCGTTCGATGGCTGAACGTTCAACGATATACTCAAGATCCTCTCTAAAGCCCATATCTAGCATTCGGTCCGCTTCATCAAGCACTAAAAATTCCAGATCAGATAAGTTAGCCGAGTTGCGTTTTAGATGGTCAACAAGCCGCCCTGTGGTGGCGATAAGAATTTCGGGGTTTTTGCGTAGCATTGCTGCTTGGTATTTAAACTCATCACCACCTGTTAATAAGCCAGAGTAAACCCCAGTTAAGGCGGTAAAGTGCTTAGCCACCTTATGAATTTGCCTTGCCAGCTCTCTGGTAGGCACCAGAATCAATGCGCGGGTGGAGCTTTGTGGCTTACTTTCTTGCAGCATCTTTTCAAAGATGGGCAGTAAATAGGATAAAGTTTTGCCACTGCCTGTTTCTGCGCAGACTTGCACATCTCGTCCAGACACCGCAATAGGTAAAACTAGCTCTTGAACCTCGGTAGGCTGGCTAATTTCAAGCTGCTCCAGCCCCAGCAGCAGGCGTGAGTTAAAAGATACGTTTGCAAACACAGAAAAAATCCAATAAGAAAAGAGAAAATTATAACAGATTACGTTATGCTATCCCCTATCTAAATACAGTCATGAGGTGAACTTATGTTTTCATTTGCATTAGCAGTTGTTGTATTAATTTGTGCCGTACCATTGAGCTTTGCGATTGGCATTGCACTTTTTTACGCTGGCATGGCATCTGGCATAGCCGCAATTGTTGGTATCAGTATTTTCTGCGTAAGTAGCTGGATGGTTATTAGCCGTTTAGTTTTCCGCGATACTCAAAATTCTCCACAACATTCTTAATAGTTTCGAAAAGCTCCGAGTTTCATCGCCTAAAATTAGTAAGCTCCTGTCAAGGCTGCTAGAATATGCGCCTTGATTTATTGGAGTGACTGTTTTGAGCATTGTCTTTATTGCTTCATCCAAATTACCCACCCCCTTTGGGGTCTTTACCATGCATGGCTTTGAGGATACCTCAACAGGCAAAGAGCATGTTGCTCTCACTATGGGCGATATCTCCAATGGAAACCCCGTCCTTGCTCGCGCGCACTCAGAATGCCTAACAGGTGATGCGCTATTTAGTTTACGCTGCGACTGCGGCTTCCAGCTTGAAGCTGCTCTCAAAGCTGTAGCGGCTGAAGGACGAGGTCTTGTTCTTTATTTACGTCAGGAAGGACGAGGCATAGGTTTGCTCAATAAAATTCGTGCATATAACTTACAAGATCAAGGCGCTGATACAGTTGAAGCAAACGTTAGACTTGGCTTTGAACCCGATATGCGTAAGTACACCATGTGTCAGCCAATGCTGGAGCATCTAGGGGTTCATAGTGTTCGATTAATGACCAACAACCCGCGTAAAGTAACGGCCTTAACTGAAGCTGGCCTTGAAATTATAGAGCGCGTACCTCTTCAAGTTGGCAGAAATCCTTTTAACAACAATTACCTGAATACTAAAGCAGAAAAAATGGGGCACTTTTTACCCCAGCCGCCCGAAGCGCCACTAATGACGCACCAAGACGATTAAGTACCGCCGGCCACAGGCCGCCGGTACGCTAAACGGCATTCAATACTCCAGCCCGCCCCTAGGCCCTCGCCCCTTCAGGCATTCGCCCGACTCCAGCCACTCAACTCTAGGCCGCCCAAGTACGAAAAAACCCCGTTAGATTTCTCTAACGGGGTTCGTATTAAGAGCTTGACGATGACCTACTCTCACATGGGGAAGCCCCACACTACCATCGGCGATACTGCGTTTCACTTCTGAGTTCGGAATGGATTCAGGTGGTTCCACAGTTCTATGGTCGTCAAGCAA
>JBASZG010000354.1:0-2049 GCA_049277875.1 Venatoribacter sp. | reverse complement strand
ATAGATTCAAACAGAACCTAGCTCAAATGGTTGCTATTACCCGCGCTTTTAAGTAGCTTGGCGAGCAAATTTTATGAGGTATAAACATGGCTCAATATGTATTCACAATGAACCGTTTAGGCAAAATCGTACCGCCTAAACGCCAAATTCTACGCGACATTTCATTGTCCTTTTTCCCAGGTGCCAAAATCGGTGTGCTGGGCTTAAACGGCTCAGGCAAATCTACCCTGCTGAAAATCATGGCAGGCTTGGATACCGATATTATCGGTGAAGCACGCCCACAACCCGGCCTAAAAATCGGGTATTTGCCCCAAGAACCAGAGCTAGACCCAGCCAAAGACGTCAAAGGCAACGTCGAAGATGGCTTGCGTGAGCTCATGGATGCTCGCGCCGCACTGGATGCCGTGTACGCCGCTTATGCCGAACCTGATGCCGATTTTGATAAATTAGCAAAAAAACAAGGCGAGTTGGAAGCTCTTATCGAAGCCGTGGGTGGCCACGATATTGAAAGACATATGGAAGTGGCCGCCGATGCTTTGCGCTTGCCTGCTTGGGATGCGGATGTTACCAAGCTCTCTGGGGGCGAGCGCCGCCGTGTGGCGCTGTGCCGTCTATTGATGAGTAAGCCAGATATGCTGTTATTGGACGAGCCCACCAACCACTTGGACGCTGAATCCGTTGGCTGGCTGGAGCAGTTCTTAGATGAATACCCAGGCACAGTGGTGGCCATTACCCACGACCGTTATTTCCTTGATAACTGCGCCCAATGGATTTTAGAACTCGACCGTGGTCATGGCATTCCTTATGAAGGTAACTACACCACTTGGCTGGAAGCCAAAGAAGCCCGTTTAGAGCAAGAAAAGAAACAAGAAGAGGCTCACGCCAAAGCCATTAAGCACGAGCTGGAATGGGTGCGCAAAGGTGCAAAGGGCCGCCAATCAAAAAGCAAAGCGCGTTTAGCTCGCTTTGAAGAAATGAACTCACGCGAGTTCCAAGCCCGCAACGAAACCAACGAAATCTACATTCCACCAGGCCCACGCTTAGGCGATAAAGTGATTGAGTTTCATAACGTTAGTAAAGCCTATGGCGACCGTGTGTTAATTGATGATTTAAGCTTTACCGTCCCAGCCGGCGCGATTGTCGGTATCATTGGCGGAAACGGTGCGGGTAAATCGACGCTGTTCCGTATGATTGCTGGTGTGGAACAGCCAGACAGCGGCAGCGTGGTCATTGGTGAAACAGTTAAACTGGCTTTTGTTGAACAACTGCGCGACCAATTAGACGACAAGAAAACCGTGTGGGAAGCCATTTCCGATGGCTTGGACATGCTCAATATCAACGGCAAAGAATATCCCAGCCGTTCCTACATTGGCCGCTTTAACTTTAAAGGCGGTGACCAACAAAAACGTGTGGGCGAACTGTCGGGCGGTGAACGCGGGCGCTTGCATTTGGCCTACACCTTAAAACAAGGTGCCAACGTGCTGCTGCTTGACGAACCTTCTAACGACTTGGACGTCGAAACCCTGCGCGCCTTGGAAGAAGCCGTCGAGGCATTCCCTGGTACGGTAATGGTGGTGTCGCATGACCGCTGGTTCTTAGACCGAATTGCCACGCATATTTTGGCTTACGAAGGCGATTCGCAAGTGACCTTCTTTGAAGGCAACTACAGCGAATACGAAGAAGACCGTAAAAAACGGCTAGGCCATGACGCTGCGCCTAAGCGCATGAAATATAAGCGCCTTGCTTAATTAGCCTGCGCCAACTTAGGTTTAAATCCTAAGTTGGCGGCTTGCTAAATTCACTAAAAGCGTCTACACCTAGGATAATTTTTTAATATAGGTGCCCTATGGAAAAACGACATTTTCAGCGCGTTAACTTTTTAAAGCGTGTTCTGATTGAAACCAATAACAAACAAGTCGAAACCCACTGCTTAGACATCAGCCTGAAAGGCATTTTGCTAGTACGCCCTGAAAACAGTGATTTTAACATTGCAGACGCCATCAAAGTTATTTTGGTGCTTTCTCCTGAAGAAGTCATAGTTATGCAAGG
>JBASZG010000353.1:0-2893 GCA_049277875.1 Venatoribacter sp. | reverse complement strand
TCTTGCCCAAGTTTAACGCGCGGCCACTACGCTTACGATTTTGGCGATACCGAAGGCTTTACGCCATTAATGCTGCAATACACCTTGGGGCACGACTTTATGCCTCCAAGTATTCATGCGGGTGGTTTGCGTTACCACGGTGCCTCAAGCTTGGTATCGCAGATGTATCACGAAAAGCTAATTGAGGCGGTGGCTGTTCCGCAAGTTGCTACTTTTGAAGCTGGGGTTACCTTTGCGCGCACTGAAGGCATTATTCCTGCACCAGAGTCTACTCATGCGATTCGTGCCTGTATTGATGAGGCCTTGCGCTGCAAAGAAACGGGCGAAGCCAAAACCCTGTTCTTTAACCTGTCGGGTCATGGTCACTTCGATATGGTGTCTTACGATAAGTATTTCAGTGGTCAGTTAGAAAACTACGAGTATCCACAGGCCGAAATCGACGCGGCTTTAGCGCGTTTACCAAAAGTGAAGGGGGCCTAAAATAGCCGACATGGCGCACAGGGGCTGCTCATAACAAACCGAAACGGCGGCTTCGAATGCTGTGGTTTGCGCGCACTGAGGAGCGATTACTGAGCCAACCGTGTGCCGCAGGGATGCGGCACACGAGCCTCCACGGACAAAACGGCAGGATAGCCGTTTTGCACAGCGAAGCTGCCCGAAGGGCGAGGCACAGGAATGTGCCGAGTGCCGGATTCACGGCGAGTTGGCGAAGTAACGTCCGAAGATGCGCAAGCAAACGGCTTGATCATCAATCTGGGTTAAATAGCGGTTATTGCCCGCCATTTAATTGCAGTAGCTCGGCTGCGGTTAATTGCCTAAATTCTCCCTCGTTTAAATTCATTTCGCTTAAATTCAATGCCCCAAAGCGCTCGCGGTGCAGCTTCACCACTAAATTCCCCAAGGCTGCGAACATGCGTTTTACTTGGTGGTAGCGGCCTTCGCAAATGGTTAACCGCATTTCGGTGTCGCTAATGCGCTCAAGCTTGGCGGGAAGGGTAGGTTTCTCATCGTCTTCGAGCATAATGCCTTGCGCGAATAGAGCTTCAGCATCGCTATCAAGCGGCTCGGCTAAATGTGCGCGGTAGGTCTTCTCAATTTTATGCTTGGGCGAGGTTAAGCGGTGTGAAAACTGGCCATCGTCGGTGATAAGCAGTAGCCCTGTGGTATCTAAGTCGAGGCGACCAATAGTGTGTAAATCTTGTTTATTGATAACGCCTTTTAATAAATCAAACACCAATGGATGCAGGCTATCGCTGTTGGCACAAACGTAGCCTTGGGGTTTATGCAGCACAAAATAACGCAGCCCTTCTGGCCAAGGAATTAGCTCGTTATCCAACTGCACTGCATCGGTTTTGGTTAGTTTAAGCGCCGCTGATTTGGCAAGCTCACCATTCACCTGCACTCGTTTTTGTTTCACCGCTTTGCTGGCCAGTGAACGAGTGAGGGCTGTGGTATCGGCTAAAAATTTATCTAAACGCATAGGTTATATCACCTGAGAATGTGGCTGGCAGCTTGGCTTTGGCGCGAAACTATAAGTGAATGCCTAGCAAAAGCCCATATATTGATTGTGTAAAAATACTGGCTGCAAAATGCCGGAATCCGTATAATTCGCGCCCAATTTTAACCCTGCCCTAGTGGCGTGCGAGGCATGTATGACAGAGTCTAATGGCAAAGTCGGTTTTGTATCCTTAGGCTGCCCTAAGGCATTAGTGGATTCCGAAAAAATCTTAACCCAGTTGCAAATCGACGGTTACGAAGTGGTAAACAGCTACGACAACGCCGATTTAGTAGTGGTCAATACCTGCGGCTTTATCGACGCTGCCAAACAAGAATCTTTAGATGCCATTCGTGAAGCCATGGTTGAAAACGGCAAGGTAATTGTCACTGGTTGCATGGGCAAAGGCAAAGATGCCGACACCATTAAAGAGTTAAACCCCGGCATTTTGGCGGTTACCGGCCCACAACAATACGAAGAAGTGATGGGCGCAGTGCATCAATATGTGCCTCCAAAGCTAGACCACAACCCCTTTATTGATTTAGTGCCAGCGCAGGGCGTAAAACTAACCCCACGCCATTACTCTTATGTAAAAATCTCTGAGGGCTGTAACCACACCTGCACCTTCTGCATCATTCCAAGCATGCGCGGTAAACACGTTAGCCGCACCGCCAGCAGCATTTTAGAAGAAGCACGCAAACTGGTAGCCGCTGGCACCAAAGAACTGCTGATTATTTCACAAGACACTTCGGCCTATGGCGTGGATTTAAAATACCAAGCTGACACTTGGCAAGGTAAGGAAATTAAATCCAACCTGTACGACCTGTGTAATGAACTGGGCAATATGGGGGCTTGGGTGCGGTTGCATTATGTGTACCCTTATCCCAATGTTGACGACATTATTCCGCTGATGGCCGCAGGCAAAGTGCTGCCGTATTTAGATATTCCATTTCAGCACGCTAACGCCCGCATTTTAAAAGCCATGAAACGCCCAGCCCATGCTGAAAATACCTTGGAACGTATTAAAAAATGGCGGGCACAAGTGCCCGACCTAACCATTCGCTCAAGCTTTATTGTGGGCTTTCCCGGTGAAACCGAAGAAGAATTTGAAGAGTTATTAAACTGGTTAGACGAAGCCCAGCTCGACCGTGTTGGCTGCTTTAAATACAGCCCAGTAGAAGGCGCAAAAGCCAACGACTTGCCCGACCCAGTGCCCGAAGACGTTAAAGAAGAGCGTTACGCCCGCTTTATGGAAAAACAACAAGAAATCAGCGCTAAACGTATGCAAGCCAAAGTTGGCACCCGCATTCAAGTGATTGTTGATGAAATTGACGAAGAAGGTGCCGTTGCGCGCACCATGGGCGACGCCCCTGGCATCGACGGCATGGTGTACCTAAA
>JBASZG010000352.1:0-1708 GCA_049277875.1 Venatoribacter sp. | reverse complement strand
CGCGCCCATTTTTCAATTAGCTCATCTTCGTTGTAACCAAGCGAGCCAAGTAGCTCAACGCAACCTAGGGTTACTTCGTTACCAGTGCGGCCTGCTTTGGCTTTGGCCATAGAGGCCTCTTTCGAGTTAGGAATGCCGTTATCAGCCAACCAAGCGGCTTTTAGGGTAAGCAAGCGAGCGGCTTCCCAGTTGGCTTCGTAGCGATATAACTGAGCTTCCATGGCGCTGATGGTTTTCATGTTGCGGGTGTAGTTGGGTTTCATCTCAAGTTTTTTCAAGATTTCCCAAGTACGGTCAATCGCCGCTTTTGCCACACCTACCGCCATCGCAGCCACCACAGGGCGAGTGTTGTCGAAAGTTTGCATTACCCCAGCAAAGCCTTTGTCTACGTTAATTTCTGGCGAGCCAAGTAGGTTGGCGGCAGGCACGCGACAATCGGTAAAGGTAATGGCGGCGGTGTCTGAGGCTTTAATCCCTAGTTTTTTCTCTAGGCGCACTAGCTGCATGCCAGGAGTGCCTTTTTCAACCACGAACGATTTAATTGCTGCACGGCCAATAGCGCGGTCTAGGCTTGCCCAAACCACAACAGCATCGGCGCGTTCACCACAGGTAACGAAGATTTTTTCGCCATTTAATACATAGTGATCACCATCTTTAGTGGCGGTGGTGCGAATGTTGGCTGAGTCCGAGCCGGTGTCGGGTTCGGTAATGGCCATGGCGGCCCATTTATGGCCAAAGCGTGCCATTTGCTCGTCGTTGGCAACCGCAGCAATGGCGGCGTTACCTAAGCCTTGGCGGGGCAGAGTTAAAGACAAGCCAACGTCGCCCCAGCATAGTTCGGCTAAGCCTAAAACGGCGGTCATGTTGGTGCCGTTGACGACGCCTTCGCCTGTTTTCTCAACGCGCTTTAGCTTGCCTGCGCCCGCGCCTTCGCCGCTAGTACCAGCATTCATGCCGTCCATAATGGCGGCCAGCATATTTAGCTCAACTGGGTAGGCGTGTTCGGCAACGTCGTACTTACGCGAAATAGGGCGAAATACATTTTCGGCCACCTGATGCGCTTGGTTAATCAATGGACGGAATTTTTTGGGAACTTCTAAATTAATCATGCCAATTCTCCTTATTCTTATAGGTGTAGGCCGCTGGTAACACAGGCTAGAATGCGTAAATCACGATACCAGCGTTCGGCTGGATGCTCTTTGGTGAAGCCGTGCCCACCTAGAATTTGCACTGCGTTAGTACCAATTTCCATGGCTTTGTCTTGGCAAAGAATTTGCGCTAAATAAGCTTCACGTTGGAAGGCTTGGCCTTTTTCAGCTAAAGCCGCAGCGCGCCATACCATCAAACGCATGGCATCAATTTCAATGGCCATATTGGAAATCATAAAGGCCACCGATTGACGATGACTGATTGGCTCGCCAAAGGCGATACGCTCGTTGGCATAGTTAATAGAATAATCAAGAGCGGCTTGGCCTGTGCCAATAGCCAGTGCGCACCAGTGCAGTTGGCCAAGGGCGATAAACTCTTGGTAGTTAAATTTATTGGTTTTGCTGTCGCTGCCACCAAGTAGGGCATCGGCACCTACTTTTACGCCATCTAAGGTTAGTGTGCCCGTTTCGGCGGCACGAACACCCATCGCAGGCGCGGCTTTAAATTTTAAGCCGGGGGTATTGCCAGGCACGATAAACAAACGTGGTTTGCCACGCAG
>JBASZG010000351.1:0-1909 GCA_049277875.1 Venatoribacter sp. | reverse complement strand
TTGATACTGCCCTTGGCTAATGGCTTGGCCTATCGAGTTTTGAAATAAAGGCGTAGCTGTGCTGGCGTTGAGCCAATCTAGCCAAGCCACGCCATGCAGTGCCAAAACGCTGCGCTGTTTGGTTTGGCATTGCAGTTTAAGCCAAGCGTTAAAGGCGCTGATGCGTTGGTCATTGGGGCTTTTCGCTAAAAGCTGTTCAAGCTGCTGCAATGCCTGTTGTTGCTGTTTGCGGCGTTGGTACCAGCGCGCTACTGCAAGTGCCAATAACACCAACACCAGTACGCTTAGGCCAAGCACTAACCACCAGCCCCAAGCCAAAGGCCACCAGCTAATTGCAGGCGGTAAAATAATGTCTTCTAAAGGCAAGGTATTGGGGTTCATAAAGCTAACACCAACTTATCGAGCAGGTTTGAATCTTGAGTGCTAACGCCAAGGCAAGGAATACGCAAAGTGTGTAGGGCTTGTTCTAGCTCTTGTTGGCGTTTGGCAAAGGCGGCGCGGTATTGTTCGCGGGCGTTTTTTTGGCGGCTATCCACTAGGTAGTTTTGCTGCCCATCGGAAATAAGGTATTGCCCAGGCGGTGGCAGCTCTTGCTCCAGTGGGTCGGTAATTTGCAGCGCGATAATATCGCTGTGGCGCACCACCTGAAAAAGCTGTTGCTGGCAGGCAGCGTTAAAGCCTAAAAAATCGCTAATAAAATAAATGCAACTGCCAGGGGTGGCAACGCGGCGCAGGTGGCGGCATATCTGTTCCATGCGCTGCTCGGCGTTTTGGGCTGGGGTGGGTTGCTGCTGGCCAAGTTCTTTAATGATTTTTAATACCGCTTTGCTGCCGGTTTTTGGGCGAATATCCCATTCTTTTTGGTCGTTAAAAATAAGCGCACCAATACGGTCGCCGGCCTCTACTGCCGCCCATGCCAACAAGCTAGTGACATCGCCAGCCACTACCGATTTAAGTGCGCGTTTGCTACCAAAAAACATATTGGCGCGCAGGTCGCACACCACCAGCACTGGGCGTTCGCGCTCTTCGTGAAACACTTTAACGTGCGCCATGCCAGTGCGCGCAGTAACGCGCCAGTCCATGCTGCGAAGGTCATCGCCTGCTTGGTATTGGCGCACTTCGGAATAGTCCATGCCACGGCCACGCAGGCTAGAACGATAACGGCCAGATAAATCGTTTACGACTTTTTTCTGCTTATAGACTGGCAATAAGGGCGCAACTTTTCTAAGCGCCACTAATTGCTCGACACGAATTTCTGCGCCTTGGCTAAAGGCGGCTTCTATCCAACTGGTCATTAAACTACAGGAACGCGGGTAAGAAGTTCGTTGATAACTTTATTGACGCTCATGCCAGAGGCTTCGGCCTCAAAACTGAGCAGCACGCGATGGCGCAGCACGTCGTGCGCTACGGCTTGCACGTCGTCGGGGCTAACGTAATCGCGGTTATTAAGCCAAGCGTGCGCGCGAGCGCAGCGATCAAGGGCGATAGTGCCGCGAGGGCTGGCGCCGTATTCAATCCAACTGGCTAGGTCATCACCGTAGGCTTGGGGCTTGCGGCTGGCCATAATGAGCTGAATAAGATATTGCTCTACTGCATCGCTCATGTGCAGGTTAAGCACTTCTTGGCGAGCCGCAAAAATACTGGCTTGGTTTAGCTTAACTGGCGCTTGCGTGCTTTGTTGCATGGCTTCGCCACGCGCTAAACGCAGAATAAGCTGCTCGGAGCTGGCGTCTGGGTAGTCGATGACTACGTGCATTAAAAAACGGTCGAGCTGGGCTTCGGGCAAAGGGTAAGTGCCCTCTTGCTCAATCGGGTTTTGGGTGGCCATAACCATAAATAAATCGGGCAGTTTGCGCGTTGTGCCTGCCACCGTTACTTGGCGTTCGGCCATGGCTTCCAGCAGCGCACT
>JBASZG010000350.1:0-8429 GCA_049277875.1 Venatoribacter sp. | reverse complement strand
TTTTGCGCTTGCTCTAGGGCTTGGTTATTCGCACTCCCCTTACTCAGTGCCTCAAGCAAAATCTTTAAGGCGCCTTCATAATGGGCGGCTTGCACTTCTTGTTTGGCCTTGTTTAAAAACTCGTCTGTGCCAAGCGCAGCTAGGTTTTGCAGCAGATACAGACGTGAGAATACTTGGCTTATGGCAGGTTGACGCTGAGTTTCAAAATCCAGCTTTTTAAGCACAGCTTTGGCTTCATTTAATTTGCTCTGTTCTAACAGCCTATTTAAAAGCCCTAGCAACTCAGCAAGGTGGTCGGCTTTATTATCTAAATAGGGCTGTAAAAAAGCCTTAATCTGAGTTTTTGATAGCACGCTAGTAAAGCGTTTGTCTTCCTTGCCTTGATGCACCAAAACAACCGTTGGCAAGCCTTTTACTTGAAACGCTTCGGCTATTTGTGGTTGCTCATCGGCGTTTATTTTTAGCAGCGTAAACTGGCCTTGGTGCTGCAAAGCCAGCTCTTCTAAAAGTGGCATAAGCATTCGACAAGGCGCACACCAACTCGCCCAAAAATCCAACAACAGCACCTCGTTGTTCCTCAATAAACCTGCTAATTGCTGTGGGCTTTGAATATTAATACTGTTCATGCACTTTGCTGAATAAAAATGAAAACACAACACTAGGCGCTAGTGAAACAAGAGTCTACTGCTTTTCTAAATAAGAGCTTGGCTTTGTCATATTCCTGTCATAAAGCCAAAGTACACTTTGTTTGACTTAATAAATAGGAAGTCTTATGAAGATAAAACAGATCGTTTGTGCCAGTTTGGTCCTTTTAGCAAGTAACCTCCACGCCCAGCAAATTAATGGAGCTGGATCCTCTTTTATTTTCCCAGTGCTGTCTAAATGGGCCAGTACCTACCATCAAGAAACGCAGCAAAAAATCAACTATCAGTCGATAGGTTCCGGTGGTGGGATTCGCCAGATCATTCAAGGCACAATTCATTTTGCCGCTACCGATGCTCCTTTAAGCGAAGCAGAGTTAAACCAGCAAGGCTTAATCCAGTTTCCACTGATTGTAGGCGGCGTTATTCCGACTATTAACGTCAAAGGCATCGAAGCCAATGCGTTGCAATTAGACGGCGAAACGTTGGCTCAGGTTTTTTCTGGAAACATTCGTTATTGGGACGATGACAAGATTAAACAACTTAATCCAAGCCTTAGCTTGCCACACAAAGCCATTACCGTTGTGCACCGTGCCGATGGCTCTGGTTCAACCTGGATGCTAACCAACTATTTAAGCAAAGTCAGCCCAACCTGGGCCCAGACAATTGGCAATGACAAATCGGTCAACTGGCCCAAAGGCGTAGGAGCCAAAGGCAATGAAGGGGTGGCGAATTATATTAAGCGTATCGACGGCGCAATTGGCTATGTTGAGTTGGCCTATGTTCTGCACAATCAAATGAGTTCGGTGCGGCTAAAAAATGCAGCAGGAAACTTTGTAGCACCAACGCAGGCGAGCCTGATGGCCGCTGCGGCTTATGCCGACTGGAAGAGCACCCCTGGCATGGCCGTCATCTTAACCAATCAAGAAGGAGCCGATAGTTGGCCGATTACCGGAGCTACCTTTGGCCTCATACGTCGCTCGAATCAGGGGGAAACGAATCAAGCCATTCAAGCTTTCTTCCGTTGGAGTTTCCAGCATGGCGCTCAACAAGCTACTCAACTTGCTTACGTGCCTTTACCTAGAACGGTTGTGGATGAAATTGAACGCCAATGGCAGGAAAAGCCATGAGCACTTCCTACCTGCAACCAACAGGTCGTCTTGGCGATGTGATTTTTCATGCCCTGACCAAACTGTGCGCCGTATTTTTATTGGTGCTTATTACCGCAATGGGCTGGCAATTAAGTCTTGCCGCCTTGCCGGCTATTCAGACCTTTGGGCTGGATTTTCTGTTCAACGAGACTTGGGATCCCGTACTTGAAAATTTTGGGGCCGCTGCGTCTTTATGGGGAACGCTGATCTCGTCTTTTTTGGCTCTGCTGATTGCCGTTCCTATTAGCTTAGGCGTTGCCATTTTTCTAACTCAAATAGCCCCAAACTTCCTACGTCGCCCCATCGGGATGGCGGTTGAACTGCTGGCGGCCATTCCAAGTATTATTTATGGTTTTTGGGGCTTATTTGTGCTGTCACCTTGGCTTGCCGAACACGTGCAACCTTGGTTTTCCGAACACTTTGGCGAACTGCCTCTAATTGGCTTGCTGTTTCAAGGCCCGCCTATGGGTATCGGATTATTCAGTGCTGGGCTAGTGCTTTCCATTATGGTCATTCCGTTTATGGCCTCCATTCTCACCGACCTCTTAGAAACTGTGCCGACTCAACTTAAAGAAGCCAGCTATGGCTTAGGCTCAACACGCTTTGAAATGATTACCAAGGTGGTTATTCCCTTTGCCAAGGTCGGAATTGTTGGCAGCTTTATGTTGGGGCTTGGCCGTGCGTTGGGCGAAACCATGGCCGTTACTTTTGTGATTGGCAACACCCATCAACTGTCGTCGTCTATTTTCGACCCCGGCACCACCATAGCCGCCACCTTGGCAAACGAATTTAGCGAAGCCAGCGGAGGCCTTTATATTTCGTCCTTGCTGTATTTGGGGCTGGTTCTCTTTTTATTAACCTTCGTCGTGTTAATCATTGCACGACTTTTGTTATGGCGTTTGACCCACCGAGCTGGAGGAAAAGCCTAATGGGTTGGCTGTATTTAAAACGACAAATTATTAACGCGCTAGGTTTAACCGCCGCTGTCTTTGCCACTCTTTTTACCCTCTTTTGGTTAGGGTGGATTTTATTTACGCTGATTGGTCAAGGCTGGCAAGCACTCGATATTTCAATGCTCTTTAATGACACGCCCGCTCCTGGCGATGAAGGCGGTCTGCGTAATGCCATAGTAGGCAGCATCATGATGTGCTTGGCCGGCGTCGCGATTGGCGCACCGGTGGGCGTGTTAGCAGCCACTTGGCTGGCGGAATATGGTCGGGGCACGAAACTGGCTGCGGTCATTCGCTTTGTAAACGATGTGCTGCTGAGTGCGCCATCGATCATTATCGGTATTTTTATTTACGCCCTAGTGGTCATCAACACCGGTGGTTTCTCAGGGTGGGCAGGCGCCTTAGCGCTGGCCATGATTATTCTGCCCGTCGTTGTGCGCACCAGTGAAGACATGCTTCTTTTAGTGCCCGATAGCCTTCGAGAAGCCGCCGCCGCTTTAGGTGCCCAGCGTTGGCGTCTGGTTGTGAGCGTGGTGTATCGGGCCGCCAAACGCGGCATGGTGACAGGGATTTTACTGGGGTTTGCGCGTATCAGTGGTGAGACAGCTCCCCTGCTGTTTACGGCTCTCAATAACCAGTTTTTCAGCCTGAACATGGGCGATGTGCTCGCCAATCTTCCCATGATGATATTCCAATACGCCATGAGTCCTTATGAAAGCTGGCAAAACCTTGCTTGGGCCGGTGCCCTCTTGGTCACTCTCAGCATTTTGTTCATTAATTTATGCTTGCGTCTGCTCTGGCGTGAGCCAAATAAAGGTAAATAGCCCATGCGCACGATTGCATTTAATGCCACCGACGTCGTACCCGAAAAAATTAAACTCCACACAGAGAATCTGAATTTTTATTACGGTAAATACCAAGCCCTATACGACATCAACTTAGAACTGGCCGAAAACCAAGTGACCGCATTTATTGGCGCTTCAGGCTGTGGTAAGTCAACCCTTTTACGCACTTTTAACCGTATCTACAGCCTGTATAGCGAGCAAAGACCAGAGGGGAAAATTTTTCTCGATGGTCAAGATATTTTAGATAAGAAACAAGACGTGAATCGCTTGCGCGCCAAAATAGGTATGGTGTTTCAAAAACCCACACCATTCCCTATGAGCATTTTTGACAACGTAGCCTATGGCGTGCGTCTGTATGAAAAATTACCGCGCGGAAAGCTGGAAGTACGAGTCGAAGAAGCACTGCAAAAGGCCGCACTGTGGGACGAGGTAAAAGATAAGCTAAAGCAATCTGGCTTGCAGCTTTCTGGAGGGCAACAACAACGCTTATGCATTGCTCGTGCCTTAGCGGTAGAGCCACAAGTATTGCTATTAGATGAACCGACCAGTGCCTTAGATCCCATCTCTACGGCCCGCATTGAAGAGTTGATTAGCGCATTGAAAGAGCGCTTAACGGTGCTAATCGTGACGCATAATATGCAACAAGCGGCACGTATTTCCGACGCAACCGTCTTTATGCATCAAGGCCGAGTGATTGAAAAAGCACCCACAGAAAAGTTGTTTACAACCCCTGCAAACAAGCAAACGGAAGACTATATTACGGGCCGCTATGGCTAAGGTGACGCGATGAATGAAACTCCCAAACTCCACATATCTAAACGCTTTAACCGTGACCTAACCATGCTGGTCAATCAGCTTTTACAAATGGGCGGGCTGGTTGAGCAACAGTTGCAAGCCGCGCTGGATGCACTCCTTAACCAAGATGTGGGACTGGCTCAGGTAGCACAAAAACTGGAAGATAAAATCGACCAGTTTGATCTGGTACTAGGCGAAGCCTGTGCCCAAATTCTGGTTCTTAGGCAGCCCGCCGCTTCGGATTTGCGCATGACATTAGCCATTAATAAGTGCGTCTCCGACCTAGAACGCATGGGCGATGAAGTGAATAAAATTGCCACTATGGCGCTCTTACCTCCAACAGAGGGGCAAACATTAACCGGCTATTTGGAAGTGCGCCATTTAGGGCAGCAAGTACTGCATATGTTGCACGATGTGTTGCATGCCTTTACTCGTCAAGATGTCAGTCTTGCGTTGAACGTTAAAGCCCGCGACGAACAGGTCGATATTGAATACCGTTCCGCCATGCGCACCCTCATTACCTTTATGATGGAAGAACCACGTAGTATTGGTAGTATTCTGAATGTCATTTGGGTCATCCGAGCACTTGAGCGTATCGGCGATCACGCTTGCAATATTGCCGAACAGATTGTGTACATGGTAAATGGACGAGATATTCGTCATGCCAGCAAAGAAGAAATTAACAATTTATTGCAGCAATTATCGCTAAGTGAGTCTTAGATTATGAGTGCCACTCTTTTTATTGTTGATGATGAGCCAGCCATTACCGACATGCTCAGCTTAGCCTTTGAACTGGCAGGATTTAGAGTGCAAATTGCCCACAACGGCATTGAAGCCTGGCAGAAATTACAAGACCAAACGCCAGATTTGCTGATTTTAGATTGGATGCTCCCCGGACTCAGTGGGATTGATTTGGCACACCGCATTCGACACTCGCCGGAGCTAAAAACGCTGCCCATTATTATGCTGACGGCAAAAAATGAAGAAGAGAGCAAAATTCTGGGGCTAGAAAGCGGAGCTGACGACTATGTAACCAAGCCCTTTTCTACCAGAGAGCTGATTTCGCGCAGCAAAGCTGTGCTTAGAAGATTGGCTCCCCAGACGCTTGAAACGCAACTACAGCATAACGAACTAACGCTGGAACCGCTTAGCCAAAGAGTGAAAGCGGGCGAGCAAAACCTAAACCTGAGTAGCATCGAGTTTAAATTATTGGAATGTTTCATGCGCAACCCCGATCGCGTGTTCAGCCGCGAACAATTATTAAATCGTGTCTGGGGTAGCACCGTGTATATCGAGGATAGAACGGTGGACGTGCACATTCTAAGACTCAGAAAAGCCCTCAAAAGCGTGAACCTGAGCCACCTTATCGAAACGGTAAGAGGCGCTGGTTATCGCCTTAAGGCCGCATCATGATGTTTTATGTAAAAGATGCATGGCGGCTACTTTGGCCGTTACTTATCGCCATAGCTGTGAGCACCCAAATCGACTCAGCTTGGCCATTGACTCTCTTGCTGGCATGTTTTCTAGGTTGGCAAGTCTGGCAAAAATGGCGTTTGGCTCGTTGGTTAGCACGAGGAGATTTATTAAACCCTCCTCACGCAGGCGGCCTGTGGGAAAACTATTACACTCGGTTGATGCATTTATTTCGCATCGAGCAAAAAACCCAACAAAAACTAGCGGATATCATTACCCGCGCACGCAACAGCGCAGACACGCTAGACGAAGGTATCGCCCTGCTCAGCTTGGATTTTCATTTAATCTATTACAATCGTGCGGCCAGTGAGCTGCTTGGGTTAGTGCAAATCGACACCAATGAACTGCTCACCAACCTGCTGCGCGATCCCAGTGTGCACGATTATTTCTCAAGCGGCGATTTTAGCCAGCCCTTGTTATTGCCCGTACCTTGGCGACATCGGATGCTGCGCTTAAAGCTAACCCCATTAGCACAGGAAGGCTTTTTACTGCGCATTGAAGACGTCACACACCTACACAAGTTAGAAGCCTTGCGACGCGACTTTGTGGCTAATGTTAGCCATGAACTCAAAACGCCTATTACCGTATTTAAAGGGTCTTTGGAATTACTGCAAGCAAATGCTGACTGCCTCAACGCCCCTTATCAGGCACTCTTAACTAATATGCAGCAACAAAGCGAACGCATGGAAAGCTTGGTTACCAGTTTACTGTTACTGGCTCGTTTAGAGGGGCAAGCTGCCCCTCTCAAAGAACCCTTATCACTCAGCGCCCTGTGCCAGAAGTTGCAAAGCACCTTCACCGCCAAAGCCCTAGCCAAGCAGCAATCGTTACAGTGGGAAATTACCGAAGGGCTGAGCATTAAGGGCGTGGAGTCCGAACTCGAAAGTGCTTTTGGCAACTTACTCGACAACGCCATTCAGTACAGCCCCGCTGGAAGCCTTATTAAAGCACAGTGCTACCAGCACAATGAGGAGCTAATCTTTAGCGTCCAAGACAATGGGCCGGGTATCGACGAACGCCATTTACCTCATTTAACCGAACGCTTTTACCGCATCGAAAAAAGCCGTGATCGCTATAGTGGTGGCACTGGGTTAGGCCTAGCCATTGTTAAACACGTTTTACAGCGCCACCAAGGGCGACTTAGCATTAGCAGCCAACTAGGCCAAGGTAGTCGTTTTAGCTGTATTTTTACCAGCCCACCGTCTGAGCCACATTTGGCTCCTCAAATAACTCCTTCACAGCGCACCGAGAGTAAAACTTAAATTAACGTATCCAGCCCTCGCGCGAGGTCGTGTTTGATATCGTCAATATTTTCAAGACCAACCGATACACGAATTAAGGCTTGGTTGACACCCGCTTGAATGCGTTCTTCTTCGCTCATGCGGCTGTGAGTGGTGGTGGCTGGGTGAGTGATGGTGGTTTTGGCATCGCCTAGGTTAGAGGTAATGGAAATCATCTTAGTGGAGTCGATAACATGCCACGCCTCGGCTTGGCCGCCCTGCACTTCAAATGACACCATGCCGCCAAAGGCACTTTGTTGGCTTTTGGCAAGTGTGTGGTGGGGGTGGCTGGCTAGACCGCAGTAGTTTACGCATTTTACTTTGGGGTGAGCTTCAAGCCAGGTGGCTAGTTCCATTGCATTTTGGCAGTGCACTTTCATGCGTATAGATAAGGTTTCCAGCCCCTTTAAAAACACCCAAGCGTTAAAGGCGCTCATGGTTGGGCCGGCGGTGCGTAGTACGCCTATCACTGGGTCAATAAGTTCTTTACTGCCCAAAGCCGCACCACCCAACACACGGCCTTGGCCGTCGATGTATTTGGTGGCCGAGTGAATAATAATATCCGCCCCCAGTTTAAGAGGCTGTTGCAACGCCGGAGTAGCAAAGCAGTTATCTACCATTAGTAGCGCATTATGTTGGTGGGCCAGTGCGGATAAAGCGCGCAAGTCGCCCACGTCGTTAAGCGGGTTAGATGGCGACTCTAAATAAAGCAGCTTAGTGTTGCTTTGCATGGCTTGTTGCCAAGCGTTTAAATCGCCCAGTGGCACATAGCTGATTTCAACATCGAATTTACGCAAATAGGCTTCAAAGAGTTTAACTGTGCTACCAAACACACTGGCCGAGCAAACAATATGATCGCCTGCTTGCAAGTGTGCTACGCAAACCGCGTGAATAGCTGCCATACCACTGGCAGTAGCAACGCAGCTCTCGGCGTTTTCAAGTGCAGCTAGGCGCTGCTCGAAGGTGCGAACGGTGGGGTTGGTGTAACGCGAGTACACGCCACCCGGCGTTTTACCTAAAAAGCGTGCTTGCGCTTCAGCAGCGGAGTTAAACACAAAGCTACTGGTTAAAAACAGCGCTTCGGCGTGTTCGTGCTCCATAGTACGCTGCTGGCCAGCACGCACGGCTAGGGTTTCAAAAGAACAGTCGGTTAAATCCGACTGATAGCGTTCGTCAAACTCAGAAAAGTCCATCTTGTACTCGGTATTAAAAGTTAGCCTGCATCGTTGTGCAGGTCGATGCCAACGTTTTCAACGGCGTTATTGCAACAGTTATGGCGGTGTTCAGCTAAATG
>JBASZG010000349.1:0-2105 GCA_049277875.1 Venatoribacter sp. | reverse complement strand
TCTTGGCTAGGCGTAAAAATAAACCTGGGGCTGGCCATGATTAACGCTACGTTTATGGTGCTGTTTGCACGTCATATTGCCTCGCTTTACTCACCCGATGCCGAAGTGGTTGCCATTGCCGCAGGCTTACTTATTTTTGCCGCCGTGTTCCAGCTTTCCGATGCCATTCAAGTGGCCGCCGCAGGCGCATTGCGTGCCTACCACGATACCTTTGTGGTTATGCTGATTACCTTCTTTGCCTATTGGTTTGTGGGATTAGGCAGCGGCTATTACCTAGCCTATTTAGCACCAGAGCCAATGGGCGCTGAGGGCTTTTGGACAGGGTTAATTTTAGGCCTAACCGTAGCGGCTATTTTGCTAAGTTGGCGGCTGCGCTTGGTGAGCAACAGAACATGAGCCGCAACACCGCCGCTTACGCGGTTATTGGCGCAGGCCCGGCTGGGCTAATGGCGGCAGAGCAGTTAGCCTTAGCCGGTAAAAAAGTGCTGGTGTTTGATGCCATGAAAAGCGCCGCGCGTAAGTTTTTATGGGCAGGCATTGGTGGCATGAACATCACCCACAGCGAGCCTTACGAGCAGTTTGTTAGCCGCTACCGAGAAGCCTCGCCTTTTTTGCGCCCCTACCTAGATGCCTTTACGCCCACCGATTTACGCGCATGGATTAAAGAACTTGGCATAGACACTTTTGTGGGCACTTCTGGCCGCGTGTTTCCCACCGAAATGAAAGCCGCGCCCTTGCTGCGTGCTTGGTTGGCACGCCTTAAAAAACAAGGCGTAGAGTTTAAAATGCGCCACCGCTTAAGCGAGCTAAAACAAGAGCAAGGCCAACTGCTGTGGCAATTTGAAACCGAACAAGGCTTAACCACTTGGCAGTTTGACAAGGTAGTTTTGGCATTAGGCGGTGCCAGCTACCCTCATCTTGGCAGCACGGGCCAATGGCTAGAACAACTTGGCCGTTTTGGCGTAGAAAGCCAAGCCTTTAAAGCCAGTAATTGCGGCTTTGAACTGCCTTGGAGCCACTATCTAAAAGACAAGTTTGCAGGCACGGCCCTAAAGCATATTGCCCTGTCGCTCACAGGCCTCGACGGCCAAGTAGAAAGCAAGCTCGGAGAAGCTATTTTTAGCGACTACGGCCTAGAAGGCAGCTTGGTTTATGCCCTAAGCGCGCCACTGCGCGAGCTGATGCTGCACTCACCAACCACAGCGCAACTGCACTTAGACTGGCTGCCCCACTACCGCCACGAACAAGTTATTACGCTGCTGCAAAGCGGCAAAAGCAGCGACAGCTTTAGCAATCTGTTACGCAAAAAACTTAAACTCCCCGCCCTTGCTAACGCCTTGCTAAAAGAATACGCCCCAAACCTGAACCACAAAGACTACCAAGCCGTTGCGCAAACGCTCAAACATCTGCCATTACCCGCCGTAACCAACACCCGCCCTTTGGCCGAAGCCATAAGCAGCGCAGGCGGCATAAGCTTAAACGCACTAACCACCAGCCTTGAATTAAAACCGCTAAAAAATGTATTTGTGGCAGGTGAAATGCTGGACTGGGAAGCCCCAACAGGAGGCTACTTACTTACGGCTTGCTTTGCCTTGGGCAAGGCGGCAGGAATTGGGGCGGCTAAAAGCACAACGAAATAAGTTTGCGCCGATATTGATGAGCGGTATTGCGGTTGGGCATGACGTTTAAAATATCCACCGCAAGTTTTTGCGCTTGCTCTAGGGCTTGGTTATTCGCACTCCCCTTACTCAGTGCCTCAAGCAAAATCTTTAAGGCACCTTCGTAATGAGCGGCTTGCACTTCTTGTTTGGCTTGGTTTAAAAACTCGTCTGCGCCAAGCGCAGCTAAGTTTTGCAGCAGATGTAGGCGTGAGAATACTTGGCTTATGGCAGGCTGGCGCTGGGTTTCAAAATCCAGTTCTGTAAGCTTGGCTTCGGCTTCATTTAGCCTGCCCTGTTCTAACAGCCTATTTAAAAGCCCTAGGAACTCAGCAAGGTGGTCGGCTTTATTATCTAAATAGGGCTGTAAAAAAGCCTTAATCTGAGTTTTTGATAGCACGCTAGTAAAGCGTTTGTCTTCCTTGCCTTGATGCACCAAAACAACCG
>JBASZG010000348.1:0-7490 GCA_049277875.1 Venatoribacter sp. | reverse complement strand
TGAAGTTACTGGGGGCCAAAGTGCATGCAGTGACCTCAGGCACACAAACTCTAAAAGACGCCATGAATGAAGCCATGCGCCACTGGGTAACTAACGTAGACGATACCTACTACGTTATTGGCACCGCCGCAGGCCCGCACCCATACCCCATGCTAGTGCGTGATTTTCAATCCATTATTGGCCGCGAATTAAAACGCCAATGTCCAGAACAAATTGGTCGCCAGCCCGATGCCTTAGTGGCTTGCGTGGGTGGTGGCTCAAATGCCATTGGTATGTTCTACCCTTACATTGGCGATACCAATGTCGAGCTGCACGGCGTAGAAGCCGCAGGCAAAGGGCTAGAAACTGGAATGCATGCAGCCCCAATTAACTGCGGCCGTCCAGGTGTATTGCATGGCAATCGCTCTTATTTAATGGCCGACGACGACGGCCAAATTTTGGGCACACATTCCATTTCTGCTGGTCTTGATTACCCTGGCGTTGGCCCAGAGCACAGTTGGTTGCACGATGTAGGCCGTGCTACCTACGGTTCTGCAACCGACGAGCTTGCCCTTGAAGGCTTCCATAAACTCACTGAACTGGAAGGCATTATGCCTGCCCTAGAGTCTTCGCACGCCATTGGTTACGGCATGAAATTAGCCGCAGGCATGAGCAAAGACAAAGTCATAGTGATTAACGTGTCTGGCCGTGGTGATAAAGATATTCACACCATTGCCGCACTGGAAGGCGTAACCGCCTAAGGAGAAAAACATGAGCCGTATTAAAACCGTATTTGACTCCTTAAAAAGCCAGCAGCGCCAAGCTTTAATTCCCTATATCACAGCAGGCGATCCGGCCCCTAGCGTAACCGTAGGTTTGATGCACAAACTGGTTAAAGCAGGCGCGGATATTATTGAATTGGGTATGCCTTTTTCCGACCCTATGGCCGACGGCCCCACTATTCAACTAGCGCATGAGCGCTCGCTGGCGCACAAAACTTCGGTGAACGATGTGCTGGCAATGGTTAAGGAATTTCGTCAAGCAAATCACAGCACCCCAGTGGTGCTTATGGGCTATTTAAACCCAATTGAATGGCGTGGTTACGAGCGCTTTGCCAAAGAAGCCAAAGACGCGGGAGTTGATGGTGTGCTTTTAGTGGATTTACCCCCGGAAGAAGCCCACCAAGTTGAGCCACTGTTTAAGGCGCAAGGCATCGACATGATTTACCTTATTGCGCCCACCACAACCAACGAACGCATTGCCATGATTGGCCGAGTGTCCAGTGGTTATGTCTACTACGTTTCTTTAAAAGGCGTCACTGGTTCTAAAGCGCTTGATGTGGGTGATGTAGAAGCCAACCTTAAGCGCATTCGTCAGCACCTTAACCTACCTGTGGGTGTGGGCTTTGGTATCAGCAATGGCGAAACGGCTGCGGCTATTGCCAAAGTGGCCGACGGCGTGATTGTTGGCTCGGCTTTAATTAACCAGTTGGCCGCTCACCTGGATGATTTTGAACAAGGCCAAGACTTAGCCGCAACATTATTACACAGCATGCGCGAGGCGATGGACGCCTAAATGTTTGATGTTAACCATGCCAGTCTTAATGACTGGCTTGCTCGATTAGAGCAGCTTCACCCCACTGAAATCGACCTTGGCCTTACGCGAGTAGGGCAGGTGGCCAAGCGTCTTAACTGCTTAAAGCCTGCGCCGCTGGTTATAGTAGTGGGTGGCACTAACGGCAAGGGCACCACTTCGGCGTTTATTTCTGCACTGCTCATGGCGCAAGGTTTGAAAGTTGGGCAATACAACTCGCCGCATATTCATCGCTATAACGAGCGTGTGCGTATCAACGAACAAGAAGCCAGCGACGCAGACATTTGCCGCAGCTTTCAAGCGGTCGAAGCACAGCGCCAAAACACCAGCCTTACTTATTTTGAGTTTGGCACTTTAGCCGCGCTTGAATACTTTAAGCAGCAACAAGTAGACGCTTGTGTGCTTGAAATTGGCTTAGGTGGCCGCTTAGATGCGGTAAACATAGTGGATAGCGATATTGCTGTGGTTACCAGCGTTGGCCTTGATCACCAAGCCTTTTTAGGCAATACCTTAGAACAAATCGCCTACGAGAAATGCTCTATAGCACGAGCGAGCAAATACCTTGTTTGTGGTCAGATTAATCCGCCTGCTACCGCCTTTGAAACGGTACAAAAATTAGGCGGTAAATGGTGCGCTCGCGATCAAGATTTTTTTATCGAGCAGAACAGCCAAGGCTTGTTGGTGCGTTTTACCTTAGGCCAAATACAACAATGGCAGCTACCCAAGGCGCATATTCCGCACCATAACGTCGCTACCGCGCTGCAAACTTTGGCGCTTATTAATCGGCTACCAAGCCAACAGCTTACTAGCCAAGTGCTGAGTAATCTGCGCGTGCCTGGGCGTTTGCAGCGTTTTCAGCGTGGCGATTTAACCCTTATTTTAGATGTGGCTCATAACGAACAGGCCGCAGCCTATATTGGCGAAGCCTTGCCCAAGGTAGATGGCCTAATTTTAGGCATGTTAGCCGACAAAGAGCCTGATAAAGTATTTCCTGTTTTGCCAAAAGCTAAACGTCTTATTCTTGTGGGGCTGGATGGCCATCGTGGGCAGAGTGCTGCGCAGCTTTTGGCGCGAGCAGAGTTTAGCCCCAAGCCAGAGTTAAAAGACAATGTTGCGGCCGCTATGGCGACATTACCTAATCATGGCTGCTGGTTAATTTGTGGATCGTTTCATACCGTTGATGCGGCATTAGAAGTGATAAATCAGGAGGGCACGTGGAGCCACAATTAAAACGTCGAATTATTGGTGCAGTGATTACCTTAGTTGCCATTGCACTGCTTATTCCTGCCTTTCTGGATCGCTCTCGTCAAGAAACACTGATGGCTAATACTGTGCCAGCTATGCCAGAGATGCCCGCTTGGGCGCAGGTGGACAACAGTGAACGCACTCGCATTGAATTAGAGCAGTTGGCAAGTGGCGAAGCTGAACAGTCGCTATTGCCAGTAGAGCCAGAGCTATCAAGCGAAGACGAAGCCTCTCCACTTGCCAACCACCAAGCTGGCCTAGACGCAAATAACAATGCAGTGGCTTGGGTCATTCGAGTAGGGGCATTTGCCGACCGTAACAATGCCAACTCTTTTCGCACTCAGCTACGCGAAAACGGCTTTGATGCTTTTACTGCCGAGCTATCGGATAAAAAATTAACCGGGGTTTATGTTGGCCCAGTCTTAACCAAAGACGCTGGCGAAGCATTACGAAAAAAATTAAAAAGCAATTTAAAAAGCGCCGAAACCTACCCCCTAGTGCGTTGGCAGCCAGGGCAGTGATGGCGCTGCTGTGATTTTTGGCGTTTATCGTTTAGGTAAAAAAATCTCGCTGTGAACGGCAAAGAGTCGTATTAGCATACGCGCTTTATTTCTTCGGTATGCACTATGCGGCTTGTTACTTTCGATCCTTTCCGCACTTTAAACCTTCCCAACACCGTTTACGTTAAACCACAGCTTTTAAATCAGAATATTGATATCTTGATTGAAGCAGACGGTGTTATTTACCCAGAATATTGGCAGATTAACCCACTTCTTTACGGCTTAAAAAAGAAAATATTTCCAAGCCCGGCCAGCTATTACATTGGCCACGACAAGGTCGAAATGACCCGCTGCTTCGAGCTTATCGCGCCAGAACATGTGCCTTTCACTTTAATTGAAGCCAATACCCCAACCAATGCCGAACGGGTATGGGATGCCCTGTGCTTACCCTTTGTTGCCAAAATCCCTAAAAGCAGCATGGGAAACGGCGTTTTTCTTATTGAAAATGAACGCGACTGGCAAGCCTACTTGGCTCAAAGCCCAGTGATTTATGCCCAAGAATACCTACCCATTGATCGAGATTTGCGCATTGTTTGGGTTGGCGACAGCATTTTAGGCGGCTATTGGCGCTTACAGGCCGAACAAGGTTTTTATAACAATGTGGCCAAAGGTGGCAGCATTGAAATGGGAATTATTCCACCGCAAGCGGCTGAACTGGTTGAAAAGCTGGCTCGTGGCCTAGGTATTGATCACGGTGGTTTTGACATTGCCATGGTTGGGCATCACCCCTATGTCTTTGAATTTAACCGCATGTTTGGTAATCAGGGGCTGCAGGGTATGCAAGATAAAATAAACAGTGCGGTACTGGCACACCTGCAAACCATATGGGGCGGTGATACCCCCATCAAACCTTTAACGCCCACCGTGCACGGTGGGCCAAGGCTGCCAGAAGCCAGTTAGGTGCGTAGCGCACCTAGCTGCTTGTCGAGCTTATCTAACTCGCTGTTTACATGTTGGCTGCCCGCCATTGCCTGCTGAGCTAAGCCAGATAGTTTTTGGGCGGCATCGCCAATAATGGTTAGGTTTTTAGTGATGTCGGCACTGACCGAACTTTGCTCTTCTGCGGCAGTTGCCACTTGATGAATGTTATTTACTATTTGTCCTATGGCTTCTACCACTAAATACAAAGATTCATGAGCCGTGCGGCTGGTTTGCATAGTTTGCCCTGCTTGGTTGCTGCCTTGCTCAATAATTTGCACAGCTTGGCTAACCTCGTTTTGCAAATCATTAATCATGGTGTTGATTTCACCGGTTGAGGCTTGGGTACGAGAAGCTAAAGTGCGCACTTCATCGGCCACCACCGCAAAGCCTCTGCCTTGTTCGCCAGCACGAGCTGCTTCGATGGCCGCATTCAGTGCCAGTAAGTTGGTTTGCTCGGCAATAGAGCCAATCACAGTCAAAATGCGGCCAATATCTTCAGAGCGAGCCACCACTTTGTTGATGGAATCTCGTGCATTGTTCATGCTGCTGCTTAGTTCTAACGAAGTATCCACCGCCTGCGCAAGCTGCTGCTGAGAAGTCGTTACATTACGATTAATTTCTTGCGTACTGCTTGCGACTTCACTGGCAATTCGGGCAACTTCACCTGCCGTTGCCGACATTTCTTGTGTGGCCGTGACCACATTATCAATTTCATTTTGCTGTTGTTCTGTGGCTTGGTCGGTTTGACGGCTGATATTGCAGTTTTCCTCTGATTCTTGGCGAACCTGATTACTTACCTCTTTCAGCGAATGCACCATATCGCGCAGCTTGTGCATAAACAGGTTAAAATTGTGGCCAAGTGCAATCAGTTCGGCGTGGGTGTCTAGTTTAAGCTCTCGCGATAAATCGCCCTCGGCGCTGGCCAGTTGGGCAACCTGTTGGTTCAAGGTATTAATGGGCAAAATAATCGAGCGAATAAGTAGTCCCACAATCAACAATGAAATAGCGGCAATAATTAACCCAACAATAATTTGGCTTGTCGCCACGCTGGCTTTCTTCTTTTGGGTGAGTTGTTGTTGCTCGGTCAGCTCGGCAAAAGCCACGCTCTTAGGCAATTCAATAATCAGTGCCCACTCGCTACTGGCGGCTGGAAAATGCAACGGATTAGAAACAAAAATTTCCTTGTCGGTAACAAGCAAACCACTGCCTTGATGTAATTTTTGCAGGGTTGCAGCTTGCTCTGGCATGGCCTTAGAAAGTGGTTTGCGAATGCTGTTTTTATGGTGGCTAGAGGCAACCACCATGCCTTTTTGGCTAATTAAAGTAACCTGTGCTTTGCCGTCATAGAGCGATTGGCTGAGTTTTTCCACCAAGGTTTGGAAAATAGGAATATTAATATCAGCACCAACAACGCCACGAAACTCACCTTGGGCAATAATAGGCACAACCAACGACATCATAAGCTCACTGTAGCCTGGGCGTATTTCATAAGGCTGTGGGTCTAAAAGGCAAGGCTTAAGCGTTTCTTTGGGGCACAAATACCACTCTGCTGTGCGAATACCAAACTCGTCTTTGTCGTTAAGGTATTTTTCGCTGGGATCTTCTACTTTAACGTTCTCGGTTTGCCCACTATCGTTGTGAATCCAGTAGTCTTCAAAGCTTCCTTGGCTTTCTGTGCTGTGAGCCTGATTCATATTAACGAAAAACGAATCGCGGCCATCAAAGGCATTGGCCTCGAAGTGAGCATAAAGAGCGCTAATATCGCTGTTACTTTTTAACAAGCTGCCAATTAAGTAGTGAGCCTGTGAACGGGTTAGGTTTGCTTCTTCGTTCTCAATACTTTCTTTTAAGCTGCCAGATAGAGATAAAGGCAGGCGAAAGGCAGAATTAACATAGCTGCTAATGTGTTGGCTGTAAGCCTGAGTTTCAGCCTTTAAGCGGTTAGCTACGGCGGTGCTTAGATTTTTTTCTGAAAGTGAAGCCAATTCTTGGCTTAGGTCGTTAATACCTTGAAAACCTCGGCCCACCATAACGGCAGTCATTACAATAACGACGCTAAGCACAGCTATAAAAAGTTTATTTTTAAGAGAGTAAGATTTCATTTTCTTCTCCAGCCAATAGGAAATGGTGCTTAAGGTTGCTTATTTAGCCTTGCTCATAAGCATAGCTTCTATATCGGTCTATGTGGTTGAGGCTGAGATAAATAACAGGATGAGTGCGCGATAAAGTGGAATTAGATGAAACGTGGCGGAATTAAATGAAATATGAATAGAATGCCACTTACACAGATCTTTTATGCTCTCACTACAGCCACTCTGGCTTGCCTTACGTAAGGTAACAGTATGTTGCTAAATGTTGGGTTTTTCGTGTTGTTTTGTTTCAAAACGTGCCGTAGAATCCCGGCGATTTTATACCTCAATCTTAATAAATGGACTAAATTATGCTTAAGAAAGCTTTATGGGCAGCGGTTGCTTTAACCGCATCTTTAAATGTGCTGGCTGTTCCCGCTATTCCCGTTATCTCTTCCCCTTTATCTGGAGCTACGAATGTAGAGAGAGCTCCGGCATTTACTGCGGACAATATTCCTGGAAATGCCAATACCCAGTGGTTGGTGTATCCAGAGGTTGCTGGTCATGAATATTTAGGTGGTCAAAATGGTACTTCTGGTTTGATGGGTTTCGACAATGCCTATCAGGATATTCCCTATACTTTGACCACGACTATTGGTGGTAAAAAAGCAGCGATTTTACGTGTTTATCCTTACGGTAAAGCACAGTTGTTGGCAGAAGATAATACCGTATTAGCGCAAGCCACTGTTCAGCCAGATGCGTTAGGCAATATTCAGCCTGCGCGTGAAGATGCATTAATTGCGGTGCGCACCTTTCCTGATGCAATGGTTGTGAATTGGTATTTAAAAGACCTTAACGGTTCAGTGAATTGGGATACGAGTGTACAGGGCGTTTTTGCGGATAATGGTGAAGTTGGGATTAAATCTGGCATCAATGATTGGGACAATGAGTTTTTTACACTAAGCAACGGTAGCGTTGGTTGTGAAGTGTCTGAAGGTGGTTCTTGGTCTGGGAGCTTGGCATCAGTAAAAACATTGCTAACTAGTAATGGTAATAATGTTGGAAAATTTTCGTTGTTGTGCGAGCCCAATAATGGCACTACTGGCCTTGCAGTGTATACATC
>JBASZG010000347.1:0-2018 GCA_049277875.1 Venatoribacter sp. | reverse complement strand
AAGCACACGTTGCTGTCGCCAATAAAGTCTTCACCAATAATAAAAGCTTGGGCTAAACCATCGGGGCTGGGCTGAATTTCGTAGCTAAGGTGTATGCCAAAGTCTGAGCCATCGCCTAATAAACGCTGATAACCGCCGATGTCTTCAGGGGTGCTAATGATTAAAATGTCACGAATGCCCGCCAGCATAAGCACCGACAGCGGGTAGTAAATCATGGGTTTGTCGTAAATGGGCAGTAGTTGCTTGCTGACGCCTTTGGTGATGGGGTAAAGGCGCGTGCCTGAGCCGCCGGCGAGAATTATTCCCTTCATGCTTTATCTCCAATTCTTTCTAGCTTGTAGCTACCGTTTAAAACGTTTTGCCACCATTGTTCGTTGTCTAAATACCATTGCACTGTTTTGCGCAAGCCCGTTTCAAAAGTTTCTTCTGGCGCCCAGCCAAGCTCATTTTGCATTTTGGTGGGGTCGATGGCGTAGCGGCGGTCGTGGCCGGGACGGTCGGTTACGTGGGTGATTAGGTCGGCGTAAGACTGTAGGGGCGATTTGACGCCTGCGGGCGCATGCAATGCGCCCCTACCAATGGGTTTTAACTCGTCCAAAGTCTTGCAAATTTCTTTTACCACTTCGATGTTTTGTTTTTCGTTATGGCCGCCAATGTTGTAGGTTTCCCCTACTTTGCCTTCTGTGACTACTTTGTAGAGTGCACGGGCGTGGTCTTCTACATAAAGCCAGTCGCGGATTTGGTCGCCTTTGCCGTAGATGGGCAGTGGCTTGCCCGCTAGGGCGTTTAAAATAACGTGCGGGATGAGCTTTTCTGGGAAGTGGTAAGGGCCGTAGTTATTCGAGCAGTTGGTTATTAGGGTTGGTAAACCGTAGGTGCGAAGCCAGGCGCGCACAAGGTGGTCGCTGCTGGCTTTACTGGCTGAGTATGGACTGCTTGGGGCGTAAGCTGTGGTTTCAGTAAAAAGGTGATTAGTAGCCTGTGGGTTTTCATCAGGGTGCGGCAGATCACCATAGACTTCATCGGTGCTTACATGATGGAAGCGAAACGCTTGTTTCTTGCTCTCTGGTAATTGATTCCAATAAGCGCGCGCGGCTTCTAGCAAAGTGTATGTGCCAATAATATTGGTGTGCATAAACTCGGCAGGGCCATCGATGCTGCGATCGACGTGGCTTTCGGCGGCAAGGTGCATCACGGCATCGGGCTTATGCTGTTGGAATACGCGGTCTAGCTCTGCCCTATCACAAATATCAACTTGCTCAAAAGCATAGCGTTCGCTTTGGCTTACGTTGCTAGGAAGTGAGTGTAGGTTGCCAGCATAGGTGAGCTTATCAAGGTTGATAACGCTTGATGGTGTTTGATTAATAATGTGGCGAACGACGGCAGAGCCGATAAAACCGGCTCCGCCGGTGACTAGGATTTTCATAATTTTGTAGTGAGTTTTGACTGTTAAGTTATAGGGCGGTTACAAACCGCCCCTACGCTGTGTTTGGGTGTGTTTTTTTCGTAAGGGCGATTTCAATCGCCTGCAAGCGTTGTGTGTGTATTGCACAACGGGCGGTTACAAACCGCCCCTACGGTTTTTTAACTCTTCCAAATCCCGCTTCAATTCTTCGTATTCGTGTTTTTTGCGTTCAATAAAGGCTTCGGTCAGGCGGATGCGTTCTTTAATGCCGCTTGGGGTAAGCACATAGCGGTAGCCAGCTTTGTTGTCGCTGTTGATAAAGCGTTCTGCCTTGATGTAGCCCTTTTCTATTAATCCTTTGAGGATGTAATTGGTTTTGCCAATGCTGAAGCCTAGCTTTTCTGACAAGCTGCGCTGACTAGGTTCTTGTGGGGCAAGACGGAGGGTTTGGAGGTCGATTTCGTTCACGGTGGCTTAGGTTATTTTTTCTTTGGCAAATTGGATTAATGCAAGGTGATGATCATTTTTTATAACACTGATAATTCGTTCACGATCAATATTTAAATAATCATGGACAAGAGCATTTCGCATTCCTATGACTTTATTCCAAGTT
>JBASZG010000346.1:0-1714 GCA_049277875.1 Venatoribacter sp. | reverse complement strand
TCGTTGCCTAGGCTTTTAACTACTTCGGTTTTGCTATCACGCAAAAGCCCGGCAAAAGCGTACTCGCTTAAAGTATCGGGAACGGGAGTAACCGCACCTAAAATGGTGGCGGGGTCGGCACCTAGAGCCACAGAAATAGGAAAGGGTTTGTCGGGATAGGCTTGTTGCCATTCGCGAAAATCCAGTGCGCCACCGCGATGGATTAACCAGCGCATAATTACACGGATTTTGCCTATCAATTGCTGGCGATAAATACCTAAATTATGGCGGTCTTTGTTCGGGCCTTTGGTAATCACAAGCGGCCAAGTAATAAGCGGTGCAGCATCGCCCGGCCAGCAGGTCATCACAGGAATTTTACTTAAATCAACGGCATCGCCTTCAAACACCACTTCTTGGCAAGGTGCTTTTTTCACTTCCTTAGGTGCCATAGTCAGCACTTTTTTAAAGACGGGCAATTTTTCCCACGCGTCTTTCATGCCTTTAGGCGGCTCTGGCTCTTTCAAAAAAGCCAACAACTTACCAATCTCGCGCAGCTCTTTAACGTCTTCCTCGCCCATACCCATAGCCACACGCTTAGGCGTGCCAAATAGGTTGGCCAGCACTGGCATGTCGTAGCCTTTGGGATTTTCAAACAGCAGTGCCGGGCCGCCAGCGCGTAGCACGCGGTCGGCAATTTCAGTCATTTCCAAATGTGGATCGACTGGGTAGCTAATGCGCTTCAATTCGCCACGCTTTTCCAGTTTTTTAATAAAGTCGCGCAAGTCGTTATATTTCACGCCAATCTCTCAGTTAAAATCTGCCGCTATCATAACAATGTTGCAGTCATTATGCTTGCGGCTTAATCTGTAGGTGACTTCTATAAACTAGCTACGTTGTTATCACGGCGTTAAAAATAAGCTTAAAATGCTCATTTACTACCAGTAAACTCCGCTTTTGCGCTTCTTTTTGCCTTGTGCTAACTGCCTCGCTGACGTTTATAGAGGCCCCCCTGTAGGTAGGTACTTAACGGCCCACATTTAAGGAGACATCAATGGCTGAAATCATCAGCTATGAAGAATGGCATAAACTACCCAAAGAAGCTCAGCGTGAAGTGAAAGATTTTTTTCTGTTTATAAAATCAAAATACGCTGCAAAACAAAAAATCTCTGAAACTGCTGTTCTTAGTGAGCAGTCACTGGCCGAAGACTGGTTAAAACAGGAAGAGAATGAGGCGTGGGCACAATTTCAGTAGGTGATGTGGTTTTTGTTAGCTTTCCTTTTTCAGACTTAAGCGCGAGCAAAAAACGCCCAGCCTTGGTTTTAGCCGTACTTGATAAAAATGATTTAATTTTATGCCAAATAACTAGCAAGGCTTACGCTGACAAAAATGCTGTAGAAATTACAAAAAATGATTTTCCACATGGTGAATTGCTTAAAACCAGCTACGTCCGCCCGAGCAAATTCTTTACGGCTAATACGACTATCGTCTTTAGCAATGTGGCTCAACTTAAAGAAACCACACATCAATCTATCGTTTTAAAAATCATTAAATTAATTAGTTAGCATAAATAGAGCACATAACGCTTAATTTGGCTTGACCGTTTTATACTGTACTGGTCAAGTCCAAGTGGACACTTTTAATTGATAATTTTCATACTCAACAGGGCTCATATCTCCGTTAGCTGTATGAAGCCTTTTTACGTTGTAATACTTCATGTAAGCCGTAACATCCGCA
>JBASZG010000345.1:0-7345 GCA_049277875.1 Venatoribacter sp. | reverse complement strand
TGGATGCGTATTCCGGTCGAGTTCTTGGTGATTTGCTGCTTGGTGGTGGGCATGGTGCCGGCTTTCAGTATTGGTGTATTGCTTGATCAAGCGGTGCGTTCGGTGCTGCATGAGCGCACCCCTGTGTATGACCTTGCGCTTTGGCATGGTTTTAATCTGCCGCTGTTAATGAGCTGTTTGGCATTGGTGCTGGGGCTGATTTTGTTTGTGTTGCTGTGGCGTTATGCCGATTTGCGTCAGATCAGCAAAACTCCAGTGCTGTCGCGTTTAAACGGCAAGGCCATGTTTGAAAGCTTTATGCTGAACTTGGTCAATTTCGCGGGCGAATTAGAGCGGCTGTTTGGCACTCGTCGCTTACAGGCACAGCTGTTTTGTCTGTTATTGGTCGGGCTGTTAGCCATGTTGTTGGTGGGCAATGTTTTGACGGATGTCGCTTGGCCTTGGTATCGCACGGAAGTGGATATTTGGTTTGGCTTGGTATGGCTAATGGGCGCGGCCTGTGCGGTGGCGGCGGCCTGGAAGGCGAAGTTTCATCGCTTAGTCGCGTTAATGCTGGCAGGCGGTGTGGGGGTGGCCACCAGCTTAACTTTCCTGTGGTTTTCCGCACCGGATTTGGCGCTGACGCAGCTGGTGGTGGAAACCGTCACTATCGTGCTGCTGTTATTGGGGTTGCGCTGGCTGCCGCCGCGTATCGTGCATATCGACCCGCACCAAGACCTCACCGCCAAGCTGCGCCGTATTCGTGACTTTATTCTGGCAACGCTGGCAGGGCTGGCGATGGCGGTCATTAGTTACGCGGTGATGATGAAGCCCGGCAGCCGTGTGCTAAGCGATTTTTATCTAAGCAATGCTTTGCCCGGTGGTGGCGGTTTGAACGTGGTGAACGTGCTGCTGGTTGACTTCCGTAGCTTCGATACTATGGGCGAAATTACGGTGCTGAGCATTGTCGCGCTGACGGTATTTGCCTTGCTGCGCCGCTTCCGCCCTACGCCAGAAAGCGCCAAACCTCCGGTGCAGCAAAGCAACGCCAAAGACCCTGCCAGCCAACAAAGCCTGTCCGAGCAGTTAACCCAGGGGTATTTGTGGATTCCCAGTGTGTATCTGCAGTGGTTGCTGCCCGTCATCATAGTGGTGGCGTTGTATTTATTTATGCGCGGCCATAATTTGCCCGGCGGTGGCTTTATTGCTGGCTTAGTGCTGGCTTGCGCCTTAATTGCCCAATACATGTTGGGCGGTACGCTGTGGATGGAGCAGCGCTTCCGTTTGCGCTTATTGTACTGGATAGGTTCTGGCCTGCTGTTGGCGCTCTTTACTGGCTTGGGGGCTTGGTTGTATGGCTTCCCGCTGTTGACCACTCATACTGCGCACTGGCATTTACCGATACTGGGTGAGGTGCATGTGCCCACCGCATTTTTCTTCGATTTAGGTGTGTTTGCCGCCGTCGTTGGCACCACCATGCTGATATTGGTGGCATTGGCGCATCAGGCTTTGCGTACCTTGCGCCCAGAACAAGACGAGCAGCCCAATGAGGGTGCGTTAAAACATTTGCGTGAACGAGGTTTGCAATAATGGAACTGATTTTAGCTTTGGCTATTGGCATCTTATTTACCGCCGGTACTTGGCTGGTACTGCGTCCGCGTAGCTTTCAGGTGATTATGGGCTTGATGCTGCTGTCTTATGCCGTGAATTTGCTGCTCTTTGTCAGTGGCCAGTTGTGGCAAGATATGCCGCCTATTTTGGCTGATGGCCAAGCCGTCGATCCCAGTCTTTATGCCGACCCGGTGCCGCAGGCCTTGGTGTTAACCGCCATTGTGATTGGTTTTGCTACCACGGCGTTGTATTTGGTGGTGCTGTTAGCCTCGCGTGGCTTAACCGGTACTGACCATGTGGATGGCAGCGAGCAGGAGGCTGAATAATGCCGTGGTCTGAACACTTAATTACCTTGCCGGTGGTGCTGCCGCTGTTGTTCGGTGCGCTGCTGATTATGGTCAACGAGCGCTATTATCGGCTGAAATTTTGGCTGGCGATGTTGGCGACCGTTGGACTGCTGTGGGTGGCCTATGCACTGTTAGTACAGGTTGATAGCGGCACTGCGCTGAGTTATCAGGCCGCCAACTGGGCTGCGCCCTTTGGGATTAGCTTGGCCGTAGACCGTTTAAGCGCCCTCATGCTGTTGCTGGTTGCCATGGTGGCGGTGGCGGCATTGTGCTTCTCTTATCGGCGTTGGGCCAGAGCGGGCGTGCATTATCATTCCTTGTTTTTGTTCTTGTTGATGGGCATGAATGGCGCACTGGTGACAGGCGATTTATTTAACCTCTTTGTGTTTTTTGAAGTCATGCTGGCCGCCTCCTATGGCTTGTTATTGCATGGTAAAAACAAAATTCGTGTACGCGCAGGCATGAATTTTATCACCCTGAATTTGGTGGCGGCGCTGTTCTTTTTAATTGGCATTGCGTTGGTGTATTCGTCCACCGGCAGCTTAAATTTGGCCGAGCTGGCGTTTATCAGTAGCCAGTTGGTGGGTATAGATAAATCCTTATTTGAAGCGGGTGTGGCGGTGTTGGCCGTGGCCTTTTTGGCTAAAAGCGGTATCTGGCCGCTCGGTTTTTGGATCCCTAATGCTTACAGCGCCGCCGTGCCGCCGGTGGCGGCGTTGCTTAGTTTGGTCACCAAGATGGGCGTGTATGTGCTGTATCGGTTATGGCCTTTAGTGGTGGTGGATAACGATAGCCAACTGGTGGCGTGGGGTGGGCAACTGCTGTTTTGGGCCGGGGCTGTAACCATGCTGTATGCCAGCTTAGGTTTGCTGGCCAGTCGTGATTCACGCCGCATGGCCAGTTATTGCGCGATGCTGTCATCGGGCATTTTGGTGGCACTGTTAGGTTTTGGCCAACATAGCTTAACCTCAGCGGCTCTGTTTTATCTGGCCAGTTCTGCCTTGGCGGTGGCCGCCTTGATGCTGCTGTTAGAGCTGACCGACCGACTGTATTCGCCGTTGGCAGAGATTCGTGCTCTGGCATTAAAAAGTTTGGATGACGATGACAGTGAAGTAGATAGCCACGGGGTGGTGATCCCCGCAGCGCTGGCTTTTTTGGGATTAAGTTTTATGGGCTGTGCTTTGGTATTAGCGGGTATGCCGCCTTTATCTGGCTTTGTGGCGAAGTTTGGCATCTTGGCCAGCTTACTGACCTTATGGGGCACGGTGTCAACACTGCAAGCCGTGGTCTTAACGGTGGCGCTTTTGCTGTCTGGTGGCTTTGCTATTGTCGCCTTAATGCGCTTGGGCGTGCGGGCGTTTTGGTCGGTGCAGGCACCGGCAACGCCGCGCTTACTGCTGTCTGAAGCCACACCTATCTTATGGTTGTTGAGCTTATGCGTGGTGATGGCCGCACTGGCAGGCCCAGTTCGCGGTTATATGGACCGCACGGGGGCGGATTTATTCAGCCACAACATAACCACCCAAACCGCCTTAGTCGCAGGAGATAGCCTATGAAAAAGCTACTGCCACGGCCGTGGTTATCCATCGCATTGCTGGCCATTTGGTTGCTGCTCAACCAAACCCTAGACCCTGCTCATTGGCTGCTGGGCGCTTTAATTGGCTGGGCGGTGCCGCTGTGGGTACAGCCGCTATTAACGCACCGTTTGCGTATTTATAAACCTTGGCTGCTGCTGCGTTTGCTGGGCTGGTCATTGATGGAAATTGTGCGCTCGGCCATGGCGGTCAGCAGCATTATTTTGTTTAAGCGCAGCAAAAATGTGCACAGCGAATTTATTCGCATCCCTTTAGATATGCGCGATCCGCACGGCTTGGCGATGCTGTCTTGTTTAATTAACTGCACCCCTGGCACGGTGTGGGTGGATATTGTCGATAACCACCAACTGCTGCTGCATGTGTTTGATTTACAAGACGAGGCTTGGTGGATTAATACCATTAAAGGCCGCTATGAACAGCCGTTAATGGAAATTTTTGAAGGAGCCAAAGCATGTTAGTGGCGTTAAATTATGCCCTCTATATCGCGCAAGGCGCGGTGGTGTTATCACTGCTGCTGTGTTGTTGGCGTTTAATTATTGGCCCCACGGCCCAAGATCGTATGTTGGCGCTCGATACCCTGTGGGTGTGCGCCATGATTTTAGTGTTGTTGTTGGGCATTCGTTTGGGCAGCGCACTGTATTTTGAACTGGCCATGCTGATCGCCTTGCTGGGTTTTGTCTCCACTATGGCACTGGCGAAGTTTTTAATGCGCGGGGAGATTATCGAATGATTCAGGCTGAACAACTGCCGCTGTGGGTCGGCATTCCCGTGATCGCATTTTTGCTGTTGGGTAGCCTGCTAACCCTAGTTGGCGCTCTGGGGCTGTACCGTCTGCCAGATTTTTATCAACGCATTCACGGCCCTGCCGTGGTGGTGACGCTGGGCTTAGGCTGTGTGCTGATTGCCTCAATGGGCTTATTTAGCTACTGGCAAAGCCGCCCGGTGGTACACGAATTACTTATTACTCTGTTTGTATTTATGAGCGCCCCGGTGAGTGCGATGCTGATGATGCGCGCCGCGATGTACCGGCGTAAGAAGTAGAGCTTGGGGCTTGGGGTCGAGGGCGGGGTGCTCAACCCAATATCTTGTGTTTAATTCTTTGTATTTATGCCGATGTTGATTGCAGTTTTTTAGCGGTTGGCCGCGTCCAGATATAAAGCGCGCCTAAGCTCATGCCGATAGCGGTGTAAACCACCAAAGTAAAATTGTTTCTCGTCCTTAGCCTTATTTTGTAAGAAGTTTTCATGATTAGACTGGTTTAAGATGGTTCATAATTTTTGAGCAGTGTGCTACTAATGAAAATGTACACTTACTCGCTCTAGTATTAGTCAAGCTAATTTGCACTCTTTTTTGATTTGAGCTGCGATTTTTATCTCCACCGTTGAAGTTAATTTTTGTAAGTGTAGTGGTCAAGTAAAACTGGCCACCGATTTATAGTTAACCCAGTAATATTTCTCAGCTTTATTTGGGCTTATGCCACCATTGTGTTTATGCGGTCTCAGCTCGCTGCTTAGCTGAGTTTTATATTCCAAGGCAGTAGTGCTTCGAGTTTTTCTAGCGTGTCGGCTGTGGCGATGTGGTTAAGGGCGCTTACTGTTAATGATGATGAGCCGCTTCTGCCATAAATACAAAGGATAATATTTTAATCAAGAATACAGAAATATATAAAAATATTGGCAATGCGCCATAAAACCAAATTTTAATTTGCTCTTTTCTTGAACTTACTAGCAGACTGGCACGCTGCCAAACGAGCCACAGCGCCCAAACCATGGCTATATAAGGCAACCATGAAAGCCAAGATATCCAAGCATCACCGCGTACTGCCAGTGGTTCAAACTGCCATGAATAACCCATTAAGCTCCCAACTTCATTGCCTATATTATGAGCTGTTCGGGTTGCAAATACAGACAGTGCATGGGGTATTAAACCAATAATAGCTACCGGTGCTAAGGCTACGGACAATGTGTTAGCAGCAGAGCGCCAATTTACTTCAGCTAATTGCGCCGCTCGGTGATATCCCCATGCAGCAGTTATTAAAGTAATTGTTAATGCCATTATCAACGCAATCAGCCCGCTGAAACTGATAAAAGACGTTCCGACTGCAGTGATTGAGTGCAACCATTCACCCATTATCGTCCATGGTAAATGGGGTTTAAGCGGGGTGTGATGCAGGCCATGTAAAAACTGAATACCAACACCCGCTACCGCAAAAATTATAAGATACACCCACATATCGTTTCGATCTTGATTTAATATTGGTTTTTTTAAAGCTTGTCCGGGAAGGTTGGCTGTTAAATGAACACTATCGCAAGCGCTTACGCAGTCTAAACAGAGAGTACAGGCATCCATATTATTGCGCTTTTCAAATAGGAACGGTGATAGGTGATATTCACAGGAAGTGGCACACTCAAAAGTACGGCAACTTTGGCAGTCTGCTTTATCCGTTGTAATGCTTAATACTGACGCTTTGCTATGCAGCGACAACAAACGACCCAGTGGGCACAGATGTTTACACCAAGCCATGTCTTTATAAATAAAGAATACAGTGAATGCCATTATTGAGAAAACCAGAAAATACCAAGCAGTTACCCTTGTTGACCCACCTATAGCACCAGGCATTGCGTAAGCGGCCAACCAATAACCTAATAAAATTAATATTAACCCACCCCAAACTCCACGAAGTCGTTTTGGAAACTGTTTTCTCAAGCCATGGCGATTTAGCCATCGTCCTACAAAACCATGCGGGCAAATAGAGCAAAATAAATTTCCAAAAGTAGGTGTGACTAAGCTGGTGAATAGGGGCCAAAAAATACCCCATGCCAACAAGGTAGCTAACCCCATCTTTGCATCTTCAAACCAAAGACCTGTAAATATCACCGTTACCAGCATAACTAACGAAAATATACGGCTAGCGGTCATTAAAAATGATCTTCTTAACAGCCAACCCAGTAATGGCATTGAGGTAAGCCTTACACCTGAAGTGGTTGACCTATCTCTTGCTGGCTTACTTGATGTCGCTATGATTTGGGACATGGCTCAACTCTCCTTAAACAATATAATTAAAATTCAAAGCGAGTTGCAGCGTGAAGATAACGTGCATCTGGGTCATTGGTTTGAGCGCGTGACGTATTATCAGGATCTTGATTATCGAATATATTATTCACACCTAAAGAAAGCTTAATATTACTTCTGAAGCGGTAGTTCAAGCCTAAGTCGACAATCAGTAAATCACTGTTATGCGGCATGGCACCGCGTGGTGCTGAAGCATCAACCCCCCAATAATCACTCATATAGCGAGCACGAGAATAAAATGACCACTGATTGGGTGAATACTCTACATTTAGGCGCGCTAAGGTGCGGGCGCGGCCAGTTAGGCGATCTTTAGTGTTTGTATCAATAGCATTGAGCGCTTCAACACTACTAGGTATCAGCCAATGATCTGTTATAGGCATTTCTAGGGCTAGTTCAGCACCACGTATACGCGCCTTATCAATATTTTGATATTCAACTACAGAGAGTGCACCTATCTTTCTGTCGGTGGTTACTGAGTTAATTAAATCTTTAACATCATTGTGGTGTAGTGTTAATTCAATATGTGCCTTTCCTAAGTTTCTGCGTAGCATTGCCTCCCAAGAACTTGAGCTCTCAGCTTTTAAAGCAGCATTACCTTGAATGACGATTCGTCCGCGATTAAAACTGGAGAACTGCTCAAGTAATGATGGCGCTCGAAAGCCTTCACCATACCCAACTCGGGCGGACCAATTTTCTATTTCCCAAGCCAAAGAAAGCCTAGGATTTACGCTACTTCCAAAG
>JBASZG010000344.1:0-3518 GCA_049277875.1 Venatoribacter sp. | reverse complement strand
GTGCTGGCATCGTGTGGATAAATGGCCACCCCAATACTGCCACTTAAAAACACCTCGCGGTCATTCAGCACATAGGGGCGACTCAACTCCTTTAAAATACGTTCGGCGACCCGCACTGAAGTTTCTGCTGCGGCATCGGCGCTAATTTGGTTGCCAATGGCAATGGTGAATTCATCCCCACCCATACGGCAAATAATATCGTGTTTTTTTACGCAGCTTTGCAACCGCAGGGCCACTTCTTTTAAGACTAAGTCGCCTGCTGGGTGGCCCATCGAGTCATTAATGGGTTTAAAGCGATCAAGGTCGATAAACAACAGAGCCACAGACTGATTATTTTTTTCACCACTCTTCAACATCAAACCGAGGCGCTCATTGAGCTGGGTGCGATTAGGCAAACCCGTTAAAGCATCAAAATAAGCCAGTTTATGTATGCGTTCTTCGCTGGCTTTGCGTTCGGTAATATCCGAAAGAATGATAATTAAACTTTGAATCTCATAGTCTTTGTCGCGCACCGCGCTAACGCCAGCCCAGCCTGTACGAATTTCACCATCGGCTTTCTCATAGGCAATTTCGCCTTGCCAGTAACCATCGGAAGCCAAGGCAATATCTAGAGTTTTTAAGAAGCGGCGATCGTGTTTGCGACGCGACACAATGAAGTCTGGCGCTTTACCCAGAACATCGCTTGGCGTGTAACCAGTCATGTTACAGAAGGCCGCATTGAGCTTCACAATTTTATGGCTGGTGTCGGTAATCATGATGCCTTCGTTGCTATTGGCAAACACTTCGGCGGCTAACTGCAGTTCTTGCTCTACGCGGCGCGATTCGCCCACATCTCGGCAGGTGCCAATCACGCCTATCAATTCACCAGAATCGTTCCAAAGTGGGCTGGCCTGTACTTCAAGCAGCATTTCCATGCCCTGCTTATGCGACACGACTAGGTCTTTGCGAATGACCATGTTGGGCTTGAAGCTGTGTTCGTTGTTGGCTTGGGCATTGTTAAGAATGCCTTTTATCTGCCGAGAAATGAGTGCAATGTCGCTCTCTTTGAAGATACTGGCAACACCTTCACGCAATAATTCATCGGGTTTGTAGCCTAAAATTTGGGTTACAGATGAACTGATAAAGTTGAAGTTCAGTTTTAAATCTGTGGCCCAGATAATGTCGTTAATGTTTTCGGCTAACAGGCGATAACGGCGCTCTGATTCAAGAATTTTTTCTTGCTGCTCAACGTCTTCGGTAACATCTCGAATGCTGCCAATATAGCGCACCACTTCGCCTTTCTCGTCGATTAAGAAAGGCGTGTCTCGGAATTTAATCACTCGAATTGAGCCGTTTTTATGAAAGAAACGAGAAACGTATTCAAAGGTTTCTCCCATTTTCAGCTTCTTAATTCTCAGCAGCACTTTTTTCAAGCGTTGGCTTTCATCGCGGTCGGCGTAGGTCATCCAGTTATTGCCGTCGGAATTATCGTGCTCGTAGCCAAGCAATTGCCCTAAAGTGCGATTGCGATAAATAACGTGGGAGTGCGGCTGGTCGTCTAGTTCGGCCACATAAACAATGTCGGGCATGGCATCCATGATTTTGCCCCAAAAGGCTTCACGCTCGCGGATTTGCTCGTTCTGGCGCTTTTGCTCGGTAATATCAACAAAGCTGGCTAGCACCTGCCCATCAATCCCAGAACGCAAGCTGATGCTAACCCACAAATAATGTTTTTCACCCATAAAAGTGGTGATGGGTAACTCAAACTCAGTGAAATGCTGGCGCAAAGTAATGGCGCGTTGCAGAAAAAGGCGGAAGGCGTTGTTAGGGCCATCGGTAAGTTCAGTAAAGTGAGCAATAAAGTAGTTTTTATCTGGTGCACCCGCCATCTGCACCGCAGACTCATTCACACTAACCACATGCAAGCGCCCACCTTTGCGCTTAAATTCGTCGATATCAAATAAGCAGTGCCCTACCCCAGCTTCATCGAACAAAATCTTATAGCGTTGTTGGCTTTCTTCTAAGGCACGGTGGGCCAATATTTCTTCGGTTACATCGCGCAGCAACCACACCATTCCGGATATCTCATTGCCTTCAAGCAAAGGATTACACATTTGTTCAAAAATGCGTTCACGCCCTGAAAGGTTGATATTGAGCTGAAAATTATGCTTGTTTAAATCTTCTAACTCTTGAACTGTTAAGCCTCGGTTCCACAAAGCCTGAGGTGAAGGCCAGAGCACAGATAGCGGCTCACCAATAACCTGCTGATGGCCTTGCTCTCGAAGCAGTTGTTCGCCTTTGGGGTTGGCATAGGTAACAAAGCCTAAGGAGTCGGTGGAAATAAACGCGTCATCAATGGCATTAAGTGCTTTGTTAGCACGTTGTTCAATCAAATGGCGGCGACGCATATGCTGCTGGGCGGTCATTTCTTGGCGGCGTAGCATCCACAATAAAGAGCTACTTAGCACAATAAAAACGCAGATAATCAGCACTGGCTGGCGCAGGTAACGCCATAATTCCGAAATTAAATTAACTGGTTTAGGAATGGCTGCAACCGCTAAATAGGTTTGCGGAATTTGCGCCTGATAAAGGACACGATGGCGCATGCGATCGTCCACCAAGGGCTGGCTGCTGGAGTCGGCATAATAGCCTTCTCGCATCATGATACTGTTGTAACGTGTATCAATGAGAATAACTTCAAAGCCTTGAAATTTATTTTCAAAAATAATGGAAGACAGGGCGCTGTATGAGCGACGAGAAACGAAATAAAACAACTTACCATTTGCCGCTTGGTAGCGATTAAAGAAGTAGAAGCCCCCATCTTTGCCATAGCGCAAAATAAACATACCCGATTCAGAGCCGAACGATTTAATGTTTTGCCAAATATCGTCAACTTCATCACGGTTTAGATCTGGCCCTTGGCGATGTACCGAACGCCCATATTCATTCAAAAGAACCAAACCAGTGAGATTGAAAATAGCAAGGTTGGCCTCCGTCCATAAGTGCTCGCTATACTGCTTTGGATCATTTATGGCATTGCTCAGCAGTTCAATGTGGCTGCGCACAAAGATTAAATTAGTGTGATAGCTGGCTTGAGCCAGAAGACCAGATTGACGCGAAAAGTCGTCTAGCGAGCGCACAATATCTTGCTTAAAAAGCTGCTTTTCCGAGCGCCATTGATTTATGCCGTTAAACAGCAAAATCACGACAAGAAACAAAAAACCAAGGAACAACAAAGGCAGGTTGATATTAGAGGAATCAACCTTCTGTTCATTTGTCTCTGTTGAATTAAATTGCATAACCACCCTAGCGTTTATTTTAATTCTATCTGCCTGCACGGATTAACCCGACGTTTATACTCTAGCCTTCCAATAGATTCAAACAGAACCCAGCTCAAATGGTTGCTATTACTCGCGCTTTTAAGTAGCTTGGCGAGCAAATTTTATGAGGTATAAACATGGCTCAATATGTATTCACAATGAACCGTTTAGGCAAAATTGTCCCGCCTAAACGCCAGATTCTACGCGATATTTCGTTGT
>JBASZG010000343.1:0-5687 GCA_049277875.1 Venatoribacter sp. | reverse complement strand
GCACCGTCGTCGTTATCCAAAGCAAAGTTAACCGCCTCGATACGAGCCAAATACTTTGGGCTGGTGGTAATAGACTGCGACTTGCCCACGCTGTAAGACGATTCTACTTTTAGCTCTGCCTCAAGCGGCGCTAAGAACGCTGTGAAAATATCAATATTGAGTGAGTTTGATGCATCAATGACACGGCGAATATCTTTATTAACTATGGTATCAACGATAATTACTTTCTCACCGTTTTCCAAAGTTGTGCGATTTATGCGCTCAACAACTTTCTGCGCCTTTTCCAGTGAGTCTACATAGGGCAGGGTAAAGCGTTCAAATTCGATGCTATCAAATTGCGCCAAGAGGCTGTTGCCAAGCGTTTCGGCGGTGATGCCGGTGCCGTCGGATATAAAAAATGCGGTGCGTTTCATGTGGTAATTTCCGCTGTAAGCCCGTAGTATTAGGTGGTTTTGTTAACTTGCTGGGCGCAAAGTTTAGGCGATTATTTTTAACGTGGCGAGTTAGGCATTATTTTCATTGAGGAGAACGGCATTGGCTGAGTATGTTCTGTGGTTTGACCAAGTAGGTATGAATGATGTTGAGCGAGTGGGTGGCAAAAACGCTTCGCTTGGCGAAATGATCAGCAACCTTGCCAGTGCCGGGGTATCTGTGCCGAACGGCTTTGCAACCACGGCGGATGCGTATCGAGAATTTTTAAAGCATGAAGACCTAGATGCCCGCATTCAAAAAGAACTGGATGCGTTGGATGTTAGCGATGTGCGTGTCTTAGCCGAAACTGGAGCGCGCATTCGTAGCTGGATTCTAGACGCACCACTGCCCCCAGAACTAGACAAAGCCGTGCGTGAAGCCTTTGTTAAGTTGCAACAAGGCAATAATGCTATGGCCGTAGCGGTGCGCTCATCTGCCACCGCCGAAGACTTGCCCGACGCCTCTTTTGCTGGTCAGCAAGAAACGCACTTAAACATAGTGGGCGTTGAAAACGTACTGCACGCCATTCGTGACGTATTTGCCTCTTTATTTAATGACCGCGCTATCGCTTATCGTGACCACCAAGGGTTCGATCACCATAAAGTAGCGCTTTCAGCCGGTGTACAGCGTATGGTGCGCTCTGAAACGGCTTCCAGCGGCGTGATGTTTACCCTAGATACCGAATCGGGCTTTGACCAAGTGGTGTTTATCACCTCGTCTTATGGTTTGGGCGAAACCGTGGTACAGGGTGCTGTCAACCCAGATGAATTTTATGTGCACAAAAATAATCTGCGTGAAAACCGCCCAGCTATTTTACGCCGCAACCTTGGCGCTAAAGCCATCAAAATGGTTTATGGCCGTGATGCTTCGGTAGGGCGCAGCGTTGAAACGCAGCGTGTAGACCGCGAGCTACGCCAAGTCTTTTCTATTACCGATGACGAAGTTGAAAACCTAGCCCAGCAAGCTCTCATTATTGAGCAACACTATGGCCGCCCAATGGATATTGAATGGGCCAAAGATGGCGATGATGGCAAGCTTTACATAGTGCAAGCGCGCCCAGAAACCGTTAAAAGCCGCGCCAATAAAACCGTGATGGAGCGCTACCTGCTAAAAGAAACAGGTACTGTTCTTGTTGAAGGTCGCTCTATTGGCCATCGTATTGGTAAAGGCAAAGTGCGCATTATTAAGAACATTGACCAAATGGATCAGGTGCAAGATGGCGACGTGCTGGTAGCCGATATGACCGACCCAGACTGGGAACCGGTAATGAAACGTGCCTCGGCCATTGTAACCAACCGTGGTGGTCGCACTTGCCACGCTGCCATTATCGCGCGTGAACTGGGCGTACCTGCGGTGGTGGGCTGCGAAGACGCTACCGACCGCCTGCGTAACGGCGAAGAGGTAACTGTGTCTTGTGCCGAAGGCGATACCGGCTTTGTTTACCAAGGTGCGCTCGATTTTGATATTCGCACCAACAGCATCGAGCAAATGCCTGACTTACCTTTCAAAATTATGATGAACGTAGGCAACCCAGACCGCGCCTTCGATTTTCAAGGTTTGCCCAACGAGGGGGTGGGGCTTGCGCGTTTAGAGTTCATTATTAACCGCATGATTGGTGTGCACCCTAAAGCACTGCTGAATTTTGATAGCCTGCCCGAAGAAGTAAAACCCACAGTGCAGCGTCGTATTGCCGGTTACTCTGGCCCAGTGGAGTTTTATGTAGAAAAGCTGGTGGAGGGCATTGCTACTTTGGCCGCCGCCTTCTGGCCAAAACGCGTGATTGTGCGCCTATCAGACTTTAAATCGAACGAATACGCTAACCTCATTGGTGGCCGTTTGTACGAACCCGATGAAGAAAACCCCATGCTGGGTTTCCGTGGTGCATCGCGCTATATCTCGAAAAACTTCCGCGACTGCTTCGAGCTTGAATGCCGCGCTATGAAAAAAGTGCGTAACGAAATGGGCTTTACCAACGTCGAAATCATGGTGCCCTTTGTACGCACTGTCGGCGAAGCTGAGCAGGTTGTAAGCCTGCTTAAAGAAAACGGCTTAGAACGTGGCAAAAACGATTTGCGTTTAATTATGATGTGCGAGCTTCCTGCTAACGCCATCTTGGCCGAACAGTTCCTTGAGCACTTTGATGGCTTCTCAGTTGGTTCTAACGACTTAACTCAGTTAACACTGGGGCTAGACCGTGACTCCGGCATCATTGCCCACCTGTTTGATGAACGTAACCCTGCCATTTTGGCGCTCTTAGAAAATGCCATTAATGCCTGTAAAAAAGCTGGCAAATACATTGGCATTTGCGGCCAAGGCCCATCAGACCATCCAGACTTTGCCAAGTGGCTAATGCAGCATGGCATAGACAGCATTTCTTTGAACCCAGATTCGGTAATGGATACTTGGTTCTTCCTAGCCGACAAGTAATGGGTACAGATGAAAAGCAGCAGTGAACTCTTTCCGGTTAGTTTGCATAAAGTCGAGATACTGGGCGATTTAACCGAAGATGTGTATTTAATTAAGCACAACAAAGATGCCGATAAATCGGTGCAAATTGCGCTGTCGCATATCAGCAAACATGGCGAGCAAGGCAAAAAAGGCGCTGTGGTTATGGTGCATGGCAGCTTTAGCAACCGAGGCTTTTGGATTACCCGCAAAGGCTTAGGTTTGGCGCGTTATCTGGTTGATCTTGGGTTTGATGTGTGGCTCATGGAGCATCGTGGTCACGGCCTTTCTCCACGCAACCACGACTACCGTAAAAACACTCTAGAGCGTTATGTGCTGCATGATGTGCCTGCTGTGAATGATTTTGTGCAGGAAAAAACCGGGCAATTACCCTTTTGGCTAGGTCATTCTTTTGGCGGCATCATGATTAACACGGCCTGCGCAGCAGGCATATTAACGCCAGATAATTGCGCCGGCATGGTCACTTTTGGCACACAAATTATTCGTCGCCCACCTTATCTATGGCTGCCGTTAAGCAGCACGCTGGTGCGTATGTCGATTAATCTGCGCGGTGAGCTCGATGGTCGCAAACTAAAGATTGGCCCTGAAAATGAACCTGCTTCATTGGTCAATGAATACCTTGCCCGCCACAGTTATTTTGGCTCTTGGCAATTCAAATCTACCCAGCAAAAGCTAATGCCTGCTTGGAAAGAAGGAAGCGGTATTCCATTGCTGTCCTTTGCGGCAGCGGCGGATAAAACCGACCCAGCCAAATATTGCATGCGTTTTGCCAGCCTGTACGGCGGCAGCGATAAAGAAATTGTTTTACTCGGTAAAAATAAGGGCTACAGCCAAGATTATGACCACGTCAATATGGTAGTGAGTAAAAACGCTGCTAAAGAAGTGTGGCCACAGGTAGGCGAGTGGTTATTAAAACATTGCCGTTAACTTACTAACCCTGATAAGGATTAAAAATGACTGAATACGTTACTCCAGATCTATGCGACGCTTACCCAGAATTAGTTCAAGTGGTTGAGCCAATGTTTAGCAACTATGGTGGTCGCTTATCTTTTGGTGGCGAAATCGTGACCGTTAAATGCTACGAAGACAACTCAAAAGTAAAAGAATTGGTTGGCACTCCAGGCCAAGGCAAAGTCATGGTTGTAGATGGCGGTGCCTCAATGCGTAAAGCATTGTTAGGCGATATGCTGGCTGAAAAAGCCGCAAAAAATGGCTGGGAAGGTTTGATTATTTATGGCTGCATCCGCGACGTAGACGCCATCATGGAAACCGAACTTGGCGTACAAGCTCTTGGCACTGTGCCAATGAAAACCGACAAACGCGATATTGGCGATGTAAACGTGCCAGTTAAATTTGGTGGCGTTGAGTTTATTCCCGGCCACTTTGTCTATGCCGACAACAACGGTGTAGTGGTATCCCCTCAAGCACTAAAAATGCCTGAATAAATTAGGCACTTAAACAAAATAGGAGGCTAAGCCTCCTATTTTTTTGCTTTTTAAAAAGCATAAAAAAACCCAGCTTGTGGCTGGGTTTTCCCTGAAGACTAAGCTTTTGGCTTATTTATCAGATGCAATCAAGGCAGTAGCGGCTTTCTTGGTGTATTCGGTCATTTGATCGAAGTTCAAGTATTTATAAATATCCGCCGCCATGCTGTCTAGGTTAGAAGCGTACTGCATGTACTCTTCCACAGTTGGGATGCGACCCAAAATAGCGCCAACGGCGGCTAATTCTGCAGAAGTTAAGTACACGTTAGCGCCATCACCTAAACGGTTAGGGAAGTTACGGGTTGAAGTTGAAAGCACAGTGCTCTTCGCTTCAACACGAGCTTGGTTACCCATGCACAATGAGCAGCCAGGGATTTCAGTACGAACGCCAGCATCTTTATAGATGTCGTAGAAACCTTCATCACGCAGTTGAGCTTCGTCCATTTTGGTGGGAGGAGCCATCCAGAATTTGGTTTTCAAGTCGCCTTCGTAAGCGTTTAGCAGTTTACCAGCCGCGCGGAAGTGGCCAATGTTGGTCATACATGAACCAAGGAACACTTCGTCTACATGGTTGCCTGCAACGTCAGACAGCAGTTTGGCGTCGTCTGGGTCGTTAGGGCAGCAAACAATAGGCTCTTTGATGTCGGCCAAGTCGATTTCGATAACGTGAGCGTATTCGGCATCGGCATCGGCTTTCATTAGGCTTGGGTTGGCCAACCATGCTTCCATGGCTTTAGCACGGCGCTCTAAGGTGCGAGCGTCTGAGTAACCTTCAGCAATCATCCAACGCAACATAGTGATGTTCGATTGCAAGTATTCTTTTACAGATTCTTCTGAAAGAGTGATGGCACAACCAGCAGCAGAACGCTCTGCAGAGGCGTCGGATAGCTCGAACGCTTGTTCTACAGTTAGCTTGTTTTCCATGCCAGTTAGGTCGATTTCAAGAATACGGACAGAGAACTCGTTGATTTTGCCTTTTTTCTCTACGGTTAATAGACCTTTTTTGATGCCATAGTAAGGAATAGCGTGTACTAGGTCGCGCAGAGTAATGCCAGGGTTCATTTTGCCTTTGAAGCGCACCATTACAGATTCAGGCATGTCTAGCGGCATAACACCAGTAGCGGCTGCGAAAGCAACTAGGCCAGAACCTGCAGGGAATGAAATACCCATAGGGAAACGAGTGTGTGAGTCGCCACCAGTACCTACAGTGTCAGGAAGCAACATACGGTTTAACCAAGAGTGGATAATACCGTCGCCAGGACGCAA
>JBASZG010000342.1:0-4954 GCA_049277875.1 Venatoribacter sp. | reverse complement strand
ATTACCGTGGTACGCCGCCTGCTGGATTCTGAGGATACCAGTGTAACTTTGGCTACTTTGACCCGCGCCAGTATGGCAGTGGGAGAACGTTTGCAACTGGCTCTTACTCATTAAGCCAAGTATGGTTTATGGATTTTACATCAGACGGCTTAGTCAGTGGTCGCAGCATACAAACGTTAGAACAGATCATCGAGTGGCGTGGTAAGCCCAATACAATACGATGCAACAATGCATTTTTAGCTGTTTTTACATTACAGTTCAAAAAGCGCTTGGCAGTAATACATAAACAAGGGTGCGCGGCTTTGTTAGTTATCTAACCCCGCTTCAGCCATTGCCACGGCGCGGAACATGGCGCGGCCTTTGTTCATGGTTTCTTTCCATTCAAGACGCGGGATGGAGTCGGCAACAACGCCAGCGCCAGCTTGAATGTTAAGATAGCCATCTTTTATCACGGCGGTGCGAATGGCAATGGCGGTGTCCATGTTGCCGTTCCAGCTTAGATAGCCTACTGCGCCGCCGTAAATACCGCGTTTGGTGCTTTCAAATTCATCGATAATTTCCATGGCGCGCAGTTTGGGCGCGCCGCTTAATGTGCCAGCCGGATGCACCGCACGCAGCACGTCCATGGCGCTTATGCCTTCTTTTACCTTGCCTGTTACGTTCGAGACTATGTGCATTACATGCGAGTAGCGTTCAACCACCATCTTGTCGGTAACGGTTACTTGGCCTGTTTGCGCAACTCGACCCACGTCATTGCGGCCAAGGTCGATAAGCATTAGGTGTTCGGCAATTTCTTTGGGGTCGCTTAATAGCTCTTGTTCTAGGGCTTGGTCTTCTTCCACGGTTTGGCCGCGATAGCGAGTGCCAGCAATGGGGCGCACGGTAACTTCGCCGTTTTCTAAGCGCGCCAGAATTTCAGGTGAAGAGCCAACAATATGAAAATCGCCCATGTTTAGGCAGTACATATAAGGCGAGGGGTTAAGGGTGCGTAGCGCTCGGTAAATATTGACTGGGTCGCCGCTGTAAGGCACTTGCATACGCTGAGAAATAACGCATTGCATAATGTCGCCAGCTAGAACGTATTGGCGAATTTTTTCAACGGCGGTTTGAAATTCGTGCTCGCCAAAGAGCGATTTAAAATCGCTTTCATCTATTGTTTTTGGCTGTGCCAGTGGCTTGCCGATGGCGCCGTTGTAAGGCTGGCTAAGCTGGTGGCGCAGCGCATCAAGGCGGGCTTCGGCTTTCGCTAAAGCATTTTCGTCGCTTGGGTTGGCCAGTACGATAAAGTGAATTTTGCCGCTTAGGTTGTCGAATATTACGACTTCTTGCGACACCATTAGCAGAATGTCTGGGGTGTTTAGCTCGTCTTTGGGGCAAGACTTCTGCAAGCGTGGTTCAACGTAGCGCACTACGTCATAGCCAAAATAGCCAACTAAGCCGCCATTAAAACGAGGCATACCATCCAGTTCGGCTACTTTAAAGCGCTGTTGGAACTCGCTAACAAAGGCCAGTGGGTCGGCTACTTGTTGTTCTTCGGTTAGTTTGCCGTCGGTAAAAATTTGCACTAGGTTGCCGCGCACACTCACTATTTGTTTGGCGCTTAGGCCAATCATGGAATAGCGCCCCCATTTTTCGCCGCCTTGCACCGACTCAAACAAATAGCTGTAGGGTGTGTTGGCCAGCTTTAAATAGGTGGTTAATGGTGTGTCGAGGTCAGCCAGAACTTGGCGAGCGACAGGAATGAGGTTATAGCCTTGGGCGGCCAATGCAGAGAATTGTTCGGGAGTCATAGTAAACCTTGCGCAAAAAACTTAAATAGATATACAGAAAGCGGTCGGGAAGGGGCCGAGCTTCACCATCGAACGTTATTTTGCTGCCACGCATAAAGTGGTTTTACTGTAAGAGACACCAGATGCTCCGTGTGCATGTGTGTAAAGGGTCTGAACTATAACCACAACCAAGCGCAGCGGCAACTGTGTTTACACGACTTATGTCTTACTTCTAGCCCAAGGTAAAAAAGCTGCGTATAATCCGGCAGTCAAAATTTTTATAACCTTTTTGGAGTTAAATCATGGCCGTAGAACGTACTTTATCTATCATCAAGCCCGATGCTGTTGCTAAAAACAAAATCGGTGCCATTTTGTCTCGTTTTGAAGACGCAGGTTTGCAAGTTGTTGCCGCTAAAATGCTGCAACTAGACAGCGAAAAAGCTGGCGGTTTTTACGCTGAGCACAAAGAACGTCCTTTCTTCCGCGACTTGGTTTCTTTCATGACTTCTGGCCCTGTTTTAGTGCAAGTGTTAGAAGGCGAAAACGCCATTGCTAAAAACCGCGAGCTAATGGGCGCAACTAACCCTAAAGAAGCTTTGGCTGGTACTATCCGTGCCGACTTTGCAGAAAGCATCGACGCTAACGCAGTTCACGGTTCAGACGGTGCTGATGCTGCCGCTCGTGAAATTGCTTACTTCTTCGCCGCTAACGAAGTTTGCCCACGCTAATTAAGCGTCTTGGCAGGGGGCGTTAGCCCTCTGCCCACTGCACCACCATTCATCTCTGAGCACCCTTCTGATGTCCGATAGCAATTCAAAAATTAACCTACTTGGTTTATCTCCCGCCAAGATGGAAGCTTTTTTTGCCGAGCTGGGCGAGAAAAAATTCCGCGCGCAACAAATGCTGAAATGGATTCATCAGTTTGGCCAAGCCGATTTCAATGCCATGACCAACATGGGCAAGGCTCTGCGTGAAAAACTGGCTGACATGGCTGAAATTAAATTGCCAGAGATAGTGTATGAAAACACCTCAAAAGATGGCACGCGCAAATGGGTAATGAAGGTAGATGGCGGCAGCGCCATTGAAACCGTATTTATCCCCGAAAAAGACCGTGGCACTTTATGCGTTAGCTCGCAAATTGGTTGCTCGTTGGATTGCAGTTTTTGCTCCACTGGCAAACAAGGTTTTAACCGCGATTTAACTGCCGCCGAAATTATTGGCCAGGTGTATGTGGCCTTTATGAGCTTTCATGCACCTGGCGAACGCCGTGAACGCACCATCACCAACGTCGTAATGATGGGTATGGGCGAGCCATTAATGAACTTTGATAACGTCGTCGATGCCATGAATCTAATGATGGACGACAACGCTTATGGAATGTCTAAACGCCGCGTTACTTTAAGCACCTCTGGTGTTGTGCCTATGCTCGATAAATTGGGCGATGTTACCGATGTTTCTTTAGCGGTATCTTTGCACGCCCCTAACGACGAGCTGCGTAACGTGCTGGTGCCTATTAATCGCAAATACAACATCGAAATGCTGCTGAAGTCGGTTAATGGTTATTTAAATAAGCTGCCCGATAAGCGCAAAGCCACTATTGAATATGTACTGCTTGATGGCGTAAACGATGAAATGGAGCACGCCAAACAGTTGGCCGAGCTGCTGCGCACTACGCCCTGCAAAATTAACCTAATTCCTTTTAACCCATTCCCAAATTCTGGCTATGAACGCCCCAGTAATAACCGCGTGCACCGTTTTCGCGATTATTTGGTGAACCAAGGCTATGTGGTTACCATTCGCACCACTCGCGGCGACGATATCGACGCGGCTTGCGGCCAGTTGGTTGGGCGCGTGCAAGACCGTACAAAACGCAGCTCGCGTTACATTAAAATGGTTGAAATTCACGATCCTAAGCAAGGGGTAGACGAGTGATGAAAGGACTGAAATTAATAACAGTGGGGCTGCTTGGCCTAGCATTATCTGCTTGCGTAACCACAACTGAAAGTCGGTTAACCCAAAAGAAATCGCCTGAAAAAGCCGTAGAAAACTACACCGCCTTAGGGCTTGGCTATTTAAACACTGGCCACCCACATATGGCGCGTGACCGCTTGGTTAAAGCCTTAAATATTAATAATGACTACTCGCCCGCCAACGACGCTATGGGGCTGTTGTGGCAAAGTGAAGGCGAATACGATTTAGCCGAAGATTCGTTTAAAAAAGCCATTAAAGACGATAAGAAGAATATTCAGGCGTACCATCATTTAGGTCGTTTGTATTCACAGCAAAAAGAATTTAAGAAGGCCATCAAAGAGCTGAGCTTTGCAGCAGAAGACCGTTTTTACGATAACCGCGTGGGCGCCTACAACGATATGGCGCTTACTTACTATCGTATGGGCGATACCTCTGCCGCCATGGATAGCTACAATAATGCCCTTAGAGTGTCGCCCTATAACGTTGATGCGCTGGTAAATATGTCGACGCTTAAGTTCGAGGCGCAGCAATACGACGAGTCGCAAAAATACTTTGATCGTCTTGATCGTTTAGTTCAAAGCGACCAAGCGACACACACGCCACACAGCCTATGGTTAGGAATTCGTCTTGCTAGCATTGCGCAAAATACGGAACGCGTAATTCACTTGGCAAGCAGTTTAAAACAACAATTCCCACAGTCGCAGGAATACAGGCTGTATCGGGAATCTTTAAACGGAGCGAAATAATGCATTACGAAAGCCCAATAAAACGTTGCAAAACACGCCGCATCATGGTTGGCAATGTGCCGGTAGGTGGTGATGCTCCGATTTCTGTGCAAACCATGACCAACACCGAAACCTGCGATGTACAAGCCACCGTGGCACAAATTAATGCTGCTGCCGACGCAGGCGCAGATATTGTGCGGGTATCGGTGCCTTCTATGGAAGCCGCCGAAGCCTTTGGCCAAATTAAGAAATTAGTTAGCGTGCCGCTGGTTACCGACATTCACTTCGACTACAAAATTGCTTTGCGTGTGGCTGAATTGGGTGCCGACTGTTTGCGTATTAACCCTGGCAACATTGGTAGTGACGACCGCGTGCGCGCCGTGGTGGATGCCGCTCGCCATAATGGCATCCCTATTCGTATCGGTGTAAACGCAGGCTCACTGGAAAAAGAGCTGCTGAAAAAATACGGCGAGCCTAACCCACAGGCCT
>JBASZG010000341.1:0-2106 GCA_049277875.1 Venatoribacter sp. | reverse complement strand
CCTTGCTGTTCGATAGCACGAAGAATACGAAGATGGCTGCGGTCAATCATGGCTTACCTATGAGTAAAACTAATCGCTTTATTGTACTTCATGAGTAATTTATAACAATGATTCTGTAAGTGGTGTGTGCGCTATACAGTGTTTATATTTTTATACGTTATATGAGTTTTTTTTGTTTGTGTGTATGAATAGAGTCATTAAATATAGCATTGATTTAATGTTTAATTTAATCTACATTCAAGCTAAATTAGCCAACAAGGTTTAATAAAATGTACATTAGAGAGTTCGCTGATTTATCTCCCAGAGTCGCTGCCGAGCAGTTAGGGTTGCGCCTAAAGCGAGCGCGGCTTAATCAAAATATTGCTCAAGAGGCGTTGGCGCAGCGTATTGGTGTGAGCCGTGGCACCATTGTGAATGCTGAAAAAGGGCAGGTTACTCTTGAAAATCTCATTGCTATTTTGCAGGTGCTTAACTTAACCGAGCAGTTAAATAACTTGCTGCCTGAACAGCCAATATCTCCTATTCAGTTGGCTAAGCTTGCTGGCAGCAAGCGTCAACGCGCCACGGGTAATTTGCCTGATAATACTTATTCTGGTGTGGAAGAGGACAGCTCATGGTAACTGAAGTTATTAGCGTGCACTTCCACGAGCATGAAGTAGGAGCGGCCAGCTTTGATAGCTCAACCGGTATTGGGTATTTCGAATATGCGCCTAAGTTTCTGGCTAGCGGCCTAGAATTAGCGCCGCTTACTATGCCGTTGTCGCCGCGCATTTATAGCTTCGCTGGGCTGAATATAGAAACCTTTAAGGGCTTGCCTGGCCTCTTGGCCGATTCGCTACCCGACGATTTCGGTAATGCGGTGCTTAATGCTTGGGCTGCGGCGCAGGGTATGAGCGCCAGCCAAATTACACCGCTGCAACGTCTGCAATATACAGGCAGCCGTGGTATGGGAGCATTGGAATATCGTCCTGCTACGCAGATAAAAAGCCTAAATGCTGCGCAGAAAATTGCCTTAGATGTACTATTAGAAACGGCTCAACAAGTGTTGAATGAACGCGCTGACTTTAACCAGAGCATTGTGCCTAATCGGGCCGACAGCGAAGCCATGCTGGCATTATTGTCGGTGGGTACCAGTGCAGGTGGTGCGCGCCCTAAGGCCGTTTTGGCCTTTAATCAAGACTTTACTCAAGTGCGCTCTGGGCAGGTGGAGGCGGCAGAAGGCTTTAGCCATTATTTATTAAAGTTTGATGGCGTAAGCGATAAGAATAGCAACCAAGAAACCTTTGGTGACCCTTTGGGATTTGGCGTGATGGAGTATGTGTATTACCTGATGGCGACAAGTTGCGGCATTGATATGATGCCCTGTCATTTATTGGAAGAAGGCTCGCGCCGCCATTTTCTGACCCAGCGCTTTGACCGCGAAGAAAATAACAAAATTCATGTGCAAACTCTTACTGGCCTAGCGCACGTTGATTACAAAAGACCGGGCAGCTATTCCTATGCAGAACTATTTGCCTTAGCACGGCAGTTAAAATTGCCTGCTTACGATGCCGAGCAGCTATTGAAACGCCTGGTGTTTAACTTAGTGGCACGCAACCACGACGATCACGCCAAAAACTTTTCCTTTATGTTAAAGGAAGGGCGCTGGCGTTTAGCGCCTGCCTATGATCTGGCCTATAGCTACAAACCGGGTAGCCCTTGGGTAAATAGCCACTGGATGAGTTTAAACGGCAAACGTGATGGTTTTAATCGGGCCGATTTATACAGCCTAGAGCGGCTTAGTCCATTATTTAGCCGCAGCAAAATAGATGCGGTGTTAGCCGAAGTGCTGGCTGCTGTAAGCCAATGGCCAAAGCTTTCAAAAGAATGGCAAGTGCCTGTAGCGTTGCAGAATGAAGTGCATAGCAACTTGCGCTTGAGTTGGTAATCAAACTGCATAAATCTTTAACCACTGATTATTCACTAGCTGTTGCAGCACCGGGTGTTTGGCAATAATTGCGTCAATGGCGGCTTGTGGAGCGGCGATTAGAGTGGTTTGGCGCAGGGGTTCGTGACGCCAGTGGCTGCCGTCAAAGAGTGATTGTTTGGGTAGGCCAATGCGTAAAT
>JBASZG010000340.1:0-2173 GCA_049277875.1 Venatoribacter sp. | reverse complement strand
TTGAGGAAGGCACCGATCTATACGCAGCGCGCACCCTCATCAGTCAAACCCTCAGTAGTGCCAGCAGCAAACTGCCGTTGGGAGTTGTACCTGAACTGGGGCCATTGTCGTCTGGCTCTGGGGCGATTTTTACTTACAGCGTGGAAGCAAGCCCCAAAGCACGTCAGGCCAATGGCTTGCCTTACGACGCTATGGCATTGCGTGAAATCCAAGACTGGATTATTAAACCGCAACTTGCCCAGGTAAAAGGGGTGGTGGAAGTTAATACCGTGGGTGGTTTTGATAAAGAATTTCATATTCTGCCCGACCCACTCAAATTGCTGCAATTTGGCATCAGTCTTGAAAGCATTAATCAAGCTCTGATGGCGAACAACAACAGCCAAGGCGCGGGTTTTATTGAACGTAATGGCCAGCAAATTTTGGTGCGCAGCGAAGGTCAGCTCGAAACCCTGAAAGACATAGAACAGGTGGTCGTTGGGCAAATGAACGATGCGCCCGTGCTAATTAAAGACCTTGCAGAAGTGGCCTATGGTAAAGAGCTGCGCACAGGTGCCGCCACTCGTGATGGGCACGAAACCGTATTGGGTACGGCCATGATGCTGGTTGGCGAAAACCCACGCACAGTCGCCATTGCTTTGGCGGCCAAGCTTGAGCAAATCAACCAAACACTGCCGCAAGGCGTGCAAGCAGAGGTGGTCTATAACCGCACTACTCTGGTCGATAAAACCATTAAAACCGTGCAAAAGAACCTGTTTGAAGGGGCCTTGCTGGTCATTCTGATTCTGTTTTTATTATTGGGGAATATTCGTGCCGCTATGATTACCGCCGCGATTATTCCCTTGAGTATGTTGGCGACCCTCTTTGGCATGCTGCACACTGGGGTTTCTGCCAACCTAATGAGCTTAGGGGCGTTGGACTTTGGCCTAATAGTCGATGGTGCCGTTATTATTGTTGAAAACTGCATTCGACGCTTAGGCGAATCACAGCAAGGCAATGCGCGTTTACCGCTGAAAGAACGCCTTGAGCTGGTGTATCAAGCCACGGCAGAAGTTATCCGCCCAAGCCTGTTTGGGGTGCTAATTATTACGCTGGTGTATGTGCCTATTTTTTCGCTTACTGGAGTGGAAGGGAAAATGTTTCACCCCATGGCCGCTACGGTAGTGATGGCACTGCTGGCGGCGATGGTGATGTCACTTACCTTGGTGCCCGCTGCAGTTGCCCTCTTTATGACCGGCAAGGTGCAAACCCACGAACCCAAAGTAATTCATGCAGCAAAAAGTCTATATCTGCCGGTGTTGGAGTTCTTCTTACATAAACGAGCCTTGGTGCTAGGCGCTGCCAGTGGCTTGGTTATCTTTAGTTTATGGCTGCTCACCACACTAGGCTCAGAGTTTGTGCCACAGCTTGATGAAGGCGATATAGCCCTACATGCCATGCGCATCAATGGCACTAGCCTTGAGCAATCGGTGCAAATGCAAGAGCAATTAGAAAAGCATATTTTAACCTTTGCTGAAGTCGATAAGGTGTTTGCCCAAGTCGGCACCCCCGATATCGCCACCGACCCCATGCCACCCAGCGTCGCGGACGTATTTGTGATATTAAAGCCGCGCAGCCAATGGCCGAACCCTAAGCTTGCCAAAGACGATTTAGTTGAAGCGATGGAGCACAGCCTTGAGGCCATTCCTGGCAATAATTACGAGTTTACCCAACCCATTGAAATGCGCTTTAACGAGCTAATTTCTGGTGTGCGCTCGGATTTGGGCATTAAGCTTTATGGCGATAACTTAGACGTATTAGAAAGATACGCGCAAAAAATACTGAAAGTGGTCAACCAAGTGCCAGGTGCTGCTGACGCCAAGGCCGAAGCGCTAAGCGGACAGCCTATGCTGGTGGTAAAACCCAAGCGCCATGCACTGGCGCAATACGGCATTACCCTTGAGACGCTGCAAAACACCGTCACTACCGCCATTGGTGGCCAACACTCAGGCTTTATTTACCAAGGTGATCGCCGCTTTAACCTAGTGGTGCGTTTGCCAGAGTCATTGCGTACCAACCCAACGCAGCTTAATCAACTGCCTATCGCCTTTGCTCAAGGCTATGTGCCACTGAATGAAATTGCCGATTTGGTATTAGAACCCGCCCCCAGCCAAGTCAACCGCGAAAACGGTAAGCG
>JBASZG010000339.1:0-1656 GCA_049277875.1 Venatoribacter sp. | reverse complement strand
GCACTTCCACCCCAATAAAATCTTTGTCTGGCGCAGCCAGAGCCATTTCTACTAACGAATGCCCCATGCCATAACCAATCTCCAACACCAGCGGGGCTTGGCGGCCAAACACTTCGGCTGGCTGAATCGGGCCACTGGCTATCTCCAACCCCATATTCTGCCACTGACGCTCTAGCGCACTTTCTTGGCCTTTAGTTAAGCGCCCTGCACGAATTACAAAGCTTCTAATGGTACGGCGATGCTCAATATTTTCTGTCACGTTCAACCTATTTCTAAATCTCGTTATATAATGAGCGAATTATAATGAGTCCCACCCCAATAAGCTAAAGCCAAATGAAATCTTTTAAGGTGACCTTTCAGCCAAGCAATACCAGCATTAAGTGCCGAGCTGATCAAACGATTGCGCAAGCGGCTGAACAGCAAGGGGTGGATATTTTTATTGGCTGCGACAACGGCGTTTGCACTATCTGCCAAAGCGAGCGCATCTCTGGCACATTTCAATTTCGCAACACATTGGGCCAAGAGCTACTTACTAGCGAAGATAGAGTATTATGCTGTATTGCCAAACCCACTTCCAATGCCGAGCTTTACATGCCCTCTGTTCACCACGCCGATTATAAAGAAGCACGCAATTATGCCTGCCAAATAGCCAGCATGACGCAAATTGCCGAACAGATGTGGCATGTTCAACTGCTGTTGCCTGCTGGCAAAACCGCCGACTTTTGGCCAGGCCAACATTTGCTGTTAGAAATAAAAGACGCAAACGGCATCATTGAACAAGTGCCTTATTCCATTGGCAGCGCACCTACAAGCATTATGGGCGGCGACCCACGCAAAATAGACCTATACATTGCCAGTTCCGGTGAAAAAGCCCAATGCGTGATCTGCTTCCTGCGAGCAGCCGTTGTGGTGCGCCTTACCCTGCCAATGGGTGACTGTATTATCAATCAGCGATTCTTAGATAATCATCCCAACCAACCACTTATTATGGTGGCTGCTGGCAGCGGGTTCTCACAAATCAAATGCCTAACCGAAGCCGCGTTGATGCTCAACCCAAAGCAAGAAATTCATCTTTATTGGTCGGCTCGTGAACAGAGCGAGTTCTATCTAACCGAACAAATAGAACAATGGGCCAAGCAACACCCAAATTTTCGTTATCACTTACTGCTTGAAGAAGCCAAGGCAGAATGGACTGGCCGCAGCGGCTGGATCTACCAAGTGCTAAAAGAAGATTTTGCCAACTTTAGCCAACATCAAATGTTTGTGTGTGGCTCACCTAACATGGTGTATGGCACCTTAGACCAGCTGGCTGGCTTAGGACTAAGCGAACAAAACATGCATTCGGATGTCTTTACTTACGCACCGCGAAATTAATCAAAGCTTTAATTATGAAAAACACATTCACCAAACTTACCCTTATTGCCGCCCCAGTGGCGCTGTCTGCCTGTAGCGTATTAGGCACTGTCACCACCGAAGACTTACAACACCGCCACTGGAACCTTGTCAGCATTGACGGCCAAGCGATTAGTCAGGATGTTAAATCCGATTTAGAAATTGGCGAGGGTTTTCGTATTAATGGCAAAGCTGGCTGCAACAACTACTTTGGTGAAGCCAAACTCGACGGCCAAAAACTGATTGCTCCACACCTAGCCACCA
>JBASZG010000338.1:0-2996 GCA_049277875.1 Venatoribacter sp. | reverse complement strand
CCAGCTTCCCACAAAAGCGCGACTACCATTTTGATTTAACCTCGGTAGAACTTACCGCCGCCAACATCGCCAGCTACGACGCCCTAGTGCTCGCCACCGACCACGACGCCTACGATTACGAGCTACTGCTCAAACACGCCAAGCTTATTGTTGATACACGTGGACGATTACTAGGGCACAGCAACGTGGTATCGGCTTAGGGGATAGATATGAACGCACATCAACTGCAAAGAATTCTGGCTAATGGCGAAGACAGCAAGCATCAGTTTAAGCGTGAAATTACACGCCTTGAAAGCCTTGCGGCAGAACTGGCTGCTTTTGCTAACAGCGGTGGTGGACGTGTATTTATTGGTGTTGAAGATGATGGAAGAGTCAGCGGCCTTAACTCTGAACAAGTACGCCAGTTGAACCAGAAACTGAGCAATGTTGCGTCTAACAATGTTCGCCCACCTATTCACCCAACAACCGAAAACATTACTACAGAGCACGGCATCGTAGTTGTCGTCTCAGTTTCAGATGGTTTAAACAAACCTTACATGGACTTACAGGGTCGTGTCTGGGTCAAAAACGGTTCAGACAAACGCCACGTCACTTCGCGTGAAGAAATGCAGCGCATGTTTTTAAATGCCGGCTTAATTCAAGCAGACACCTTAGCGATACCAGACAGCACCTTAAGCGATATAGATAACAAAGCCTTTGCTGAGTACTTTCATAAACGTTATGGCTATGAATGCACACCTGAACAGCTACCTGTGGCACTTATAAATATGGGGTTAGCAAAAGATACTCAAATGACCGTCGCAGGTACCTTGTTCTTTGCTAAACAACCCCAGCGTTGGTTGCCTGTGTGTATGATTAAAGCCGTCGCCTTTTATGGCACATCAATTGCCGATGTTCATTATCAGGACAGTGAAGATATTTACGGCACCTTAATTGAGCAGTATCAGCGTGCATTCTCTTTTATTAAGCGCAATCTGCACCATGTTCAAAATGAGCGTGGGTTTAACACCTTAGGCGAGCTTGAAATACCATCCATTGCTATTGAAGAGCTGCTGGTAAACGCCCTAATGCATCGTGATTATTTTGATAGTGCTTCGATTCGAGTGTTGGTGTTTCGTGACCGCATTGAAATTATTAGCCCAGGACACCTACCTGACAACATCAGTACCGAAGAAATCAAACAAGGCAAAACCAAGCGTCGTAATCCTGTGCTGAGTGAGCATGCAGCACACCTGCTGCCTTTTCGTGGTTTAGGCAGCGGTATTCATCGTGCGTTGGCAGCGTGGCCACATATAGAACTGCAAGATCACAAAAATGGCAATGAATTCAAAGCGATTTTGACAAGACCAGAGCCTGAAACACAAGTAATTGAACCTGTTGGCATTAGTGCTGGTGAAACAGTCGCTGGCCAAGTGCTGCCTTCAAAAAACGACCCAGTAACCGACCCAGTAACCGACCCAGTAACCGACCCAGTTCTTCGACTGTTGCAAACGCTTATTGGCGAGCCTAAGGCGCCAAGTGTGATGCAAGCCGATTTAGGCTTAAAACATAGACCAACGTTTAGAGCTAATTATTTATATCCAGCCTTAGAAGCCGATCTAATTGAAATGACCATCCCCGACAAACCCAACAGCCGCCTGCAAAAATACAAACTCACAGAGTTAGGCAAGGCCGTAGTGGAAAAAAGAAACAATGAATAACCAGCGCATTTTAATCATCACCCGCAACCTGCCGCCTTTGGTGGGCGGCATGGAGCGCCTTAACTGGCACATGGCCGACGAGCTAAGCAAATACGCCGAAGTAAAAATAATAGCCCCCAAAGGCTCTGCCGCATTAAAGCCCGAAAACGTAACGATAACCGAATGCCCGCTTAAACCCCTGCCTCTTTTTATGCTGGTGGCCCTATGCAAAGCCATTTGGCTGGCACTCACCTACAAACCCACCACCGTTTTAGCAGGAAGTGGCCTAACCGCGCCTTTGGCTTGGCTTGCCAGCAAACTGGCCGGGGCTAAGTCGGCCGCTTATTTACACGGCCTAGACATCACAGTGCAAAGCAAGCCTTATCAAAAAATCTGGGTGCCATTCTTTAAACGCCTCGACCACATTATTGTAAACAGCACACCGACCAAGCAGCTTGCCCTTAATGCAGGCATTCAAGAAGAAAAAATAGGCATCGTCTACCCAGGTGTTGAAATACCCAATGCCCCGCAACCAGCCGAAGCCATACAAGCCTTTAAACAAAAGCACCAATTAGAAGACAAAAAGATATTACTCAGCGTTGGCCGTTTAACCACACGCAAGGGCTTAAAAGAGTTTGTAGAAAACGCCCTGCCAAACATCGTTAAAAAAGTACCTAATGCTTTGTTGTTGGTAGTAGGTGAAGCACCAAAAAACTCACTGGGGGCTGGCATACAAACCCGTGATGAGATAGAGAAAGCTGCACATATAAACCATATAAGTAATAATATTGTATTTTTGGGAAAAGTTAATGAACAGATCTTGAATATTTGTTTCGAGTTAGCACATCTGCATATTTTTCCAATTCGTTATATAAAAGATGACCCCGAAGGCTTTGGCATGGTCGCTATTGAAGCCGCTGCACATGGGTTGCCTACGATAGCATTTGCAACAGGTGGAGTTATTGATGCAGTAAAAAATGAATACTCAGGGTATCTTGTAAAGAGTGGTGATTATAATGAGCTTGGCAAGAAAGTTATCGAAGCATTGCAGCTAAACAAGACATCTTGGAGGGATAACTGCAAAGTATTTGCATCATCATTTGAATGGCAACACTTTGGCATAAATATCTGTACCATCATACAATCTCAAATGCAGAAAAAAGAATGAAAATAGTACCTGTTATTATGGCTGGAGGCTCTGGCACTCGATTGTGGCCGCTTTCACGTGCCTCTTACCCCAAACAATTTTTAGCATTTAATAGCGATACAGACACACTGTTTCAACTAACGCTAAAACGTTTGCAAGTGCTCAACGTG
>JBASZG010000337.1:0-3650 GCA_049277875.1 Venatoribacter sp. | reverse complement strand
ACATATGGCTTACTACTTTAAATTTTTGGATATTGTAAGTGTTATCACCACTTAAATTCCTGCAAGCCGCACAGGAAATAAAAAAGGCGCTGTAGCACCTTTCTTATTAGCTAAAGCTAAATTACACCTTAGCGGTTACGCTTAAGATGCTTTGTTTAACGTAGCTGCCTGGGGCATCTTCAATAACGTTTTTGCTTTTGGCTGGATCACGAGGGGCTACTTTTTCGCTGCCGCCTTGTTTTTCGATCCAATTTTGCCAATCGGTCCACCAAGAACCTTCGTTTTGAGTTGCGCCTTTAAACCACTCTTGTGGGTCTTCAGGTAGTTTTTCGTTAGTCCAGTAGCCGTATTTATTGGCTGAAGGAGGGTTAACGATGCCAGCAATATGGCCAGAACCACCCAACACGAAACGGTTTTTGCCGCCCATTAACTTAGCGCCGGTGTAAGTGGCTTGCCATAGGGCAATATGGTCTAGCGCGGTAGACACAAAGTAAGTAGGCGCAGTAATTTCGCGTAGGTTTAGTTTTTCGCCGTTTAGCTCAATGCAGTTTTCTTTAATTAGATTGTTTTCTAAATACATATTGCGTAGGTAGAAAGAGTGCATACGAGCAGGCAAATTGGTGCCGTCGGTGTTCCAGTACAACAGGTCGAATGCCGCTGGGCGTTCGCCTTTGAGGTAGTTGTTAATAAAGAACGACCAGAACAAGTCATTTTCACGCAGAGTATTAAAGCTAAAGGCCATTTGGCGACCGTCGTAATAACCAACTGCGTCCATTTGCTTCTCTAGGCCAGAAATAGCGGTTTCGTTAATAAACACGCCAATTTCGCCAGGCTGAGAAAAGTCGGTTAATGAAGCAAAGAAGGTAGCTGACTTAATTGGGTCGAGCTTTTTCTTTTTCAAATAAGCCAAGGTAGCCGCTAATAAAGTACCGCCTAGGCAGTAACCAATAGCGTTTACTTCTTTTTCGCCAGTTTCTTTTTCGATGGCTTCGATAGCGGCCAATGGGCCTTCTAGCATGTAGTTATCAAAACCTTTATCGCGCAATGAAGCGCCTGGGTTTACCCAAGAAATACAGAAAACTGTGTGCCCTTGTTCTACCGCCCAGCGAATGAATGAGTTGTTCTCACGCATATCTAGGATGTAGTACTTATTGATAAAGGGAGGAATAATCAACAGTGGACGTTTAAAGGTGTCCTTGGTGGTTGGGGTGTACTGAATAAGCTGCATCAAGTCGTTTTGATACACTACTTTGCCAGGAGTGGTAGCCAGGTTGCGGCCTACTTGGAAGGCACTGGTGTCAGTCATGGCGATGTTTAATGCGCCCTTTACACTGTCTTCAAAGTCTTTGTGCAGTTGGTTGAAACCGTCTACTAGGTTTTTACCACCCGTTTCTAAGGTTTTGCGAATTACTTCTGGGTTGAGTGAAGCAAAGTTAGTGGGCGACAAAGCGTTTACAAATTGACGCACAAAGTATTCTACTTTTTTCTTGCTATGCTCGCTTACGCCGTCGGTGTTTTCTACAAAGTCGGTTAGGGTTTTGCTTTGCAGCAAATAAAGCTGTTTTAAATAGCTAAATACTGGGTTGCTTTCCCATTCTTCGTCTTTAAAGCGGCGATCGCCTTTTTCTGGGGCGATAACTGGCTCAGCTTCTTTGCCTAAAAAGCGTAAAACTGTGCTTTGAAAAATTTCTTGCTGCTTTTTAAGGTAATCAAGCTGCATGAGCGGAATGCGCTCTGGGGTTTTTAATACCTGCTCGCCAAGCTCACGAAAGGCTTCACTAAAATCAGTTAACACAGACGCGGATGGGTCTTCGGCTGTGGTCGGCTGTTGAATGGTTTTTTGGAGTAAATTACCGTACTGCTCGGCTATTTGGCCTGCCACGTTAAAGTAGTCTTTAACGGCAGTTTCAATGCTTTCCTTTGGTAAAATCATGCGACACCTGCATCAAAATAAGAAATGGTGAATAGAAAAAAGGCCACATACGTGGCCTTAATGATGCGTTAAAGCCAAATTAAATTAGGCTTTTTTCGCTGCTGGAGCTTGTTTAGCTTCAGTTTTAGTAGCGGTAGCACGAGTTTCTTCAATCAGGCCTTCAACTTGGGTTTTGAAATCGTTAGCCATGTCAGAGAATACTTTTACGTCTTCCATGATTTTTTTGTTTAGGTTGGTTGCTGCTTCAGCTTGGGCAGAAGTGAAAGCGCGAACGGTGTCGGCATCTTTAATTTCTGCAGCTTTTTTCAGTTGGTCAATACCGATTTCGGCATAAGATTTGATTGCATTTAATTGCAGCTCAGTGATTTTTTCTACGTTTTGCACAAACAAGCTGTTGAATTTGCTTAGTGGGGCGTACATAGATTTAGCTTGGTCTGCGAATGCATTCAGGATATTGTCTTGCATAGTTTTCTCTGCTCCTTCGAAAGTCTAATTGCTACAAGAGAGACGCCATTGTAGACCTTTTTAGTATTGTTTCAATACAAGCCAAGACATATATCCTTATTAATATTTTTATAAGTTAACTACTGTACGAAATCAGCATTAAATATATAAGCACTAACGTACCAATACCGTTATTTATAAATATATTAATATATTGATTTATATAGAGTTATTGTTTTTATTAGAGCATTTACTCTTATGTCTTCTTAAATTAACCTTCCTATTTATAGGTAGGAATTTTGTTATCTTAAGATTATGTAATTTTAAGCAAAGGTTTATTGATATAAGCAGTAGGAATTAATAATTCTGTAAATAAAGAAAAATTATAACAATTGAGTTGACCTTGGCTTCGCACCGCGAAGCCAGTTTACCGGCCAGGGTAAGGAAGGCTACTTTTTGTCGTTTAAACCAGAGAAGAACATATTTTGAAACTGATTCATGCTGTTCATACTGCCTTGCAGCATGCTTTGATACAGCCCCATTGCATCAAAGCCGTCTTCTCCATTTTTCACTTTTTCCAGCATGGTATTAAAGAACTCTTGTTGAAATTCCTGCACATCGGGCCAGCCCATTGCTTTGCGAAATTCCTCTGGGGTTAGGTCGAATGTTACGTTTATTTTCATATTTCTATCCTTATAAGTGGGTTCGTTAAATCCGTGGGGTGGTGCAAACCACATCGGCGTTTTGGGCACGATGACGAAGCAAGTGGTCGCACAGCACAATGGCCATCATGGCTTCAGCGATTGGGGTCGCACGAATTCCCACACAGGGGTCGTGGCGGCCTTTGGTAATAACTTCTATGGGGTTGCCGTCAATATCAATAGAGCGCCCAGCAATGGTAATGCTAGAGGTCGGTTTTAAAGCGATATGGGCAATAATATCTTGGCCAGTGCTAATGCCACCTATGACACCACCTGCGTGGTTGCTTACAAAGCCTTCTGGGGTGAGCTCATCGCGGTGTTCTGTGCCTTTTTGGGCTACTACATCAAAGCCGTCACCAATTTCTACGCCTTTTACCGCGTTAATGCTCATTAAGGCGTGGGCCAACTCGGCGTCTAGGCGGTCAAAAATAGGCTCGCCTAAGCCTGGCATTAACCCTGTGGCCACCACCGAGATTTTTGCACCCACCGAGTTACCTTCGGCGCGCAAAGCAATCATATATTCTTCCATAGCCGCCACTTTGCTGGCGTCTGGGCAGAAGAATGGGTTTTGT
>JBASZG010000336.1:0-6544 GCA_049277875.1 Venatoribacter sp. | reverse complement strand
CCCACTGCTTAGACATCAGCCTGAAAGGCATTTTGCTAGTACGCCCTGAAAACAGTGATTTTAACATTGCAGACGCCATCAAAGTTATTTTGGTGCTTTCTCCTGAAGAAGTCATAGTTATGCAAGGTTGCCTAGTCCATCTAGATGACGAAGTTGTTGGCTGCGAAAGTTTAAAAATGGACGTAGACAGCCTCACATCACTACGCCGCCTCTTAGAGTTAAACCTCGCCGATGCCGACGAACTTAACCGTGAGTTATCTGAGCTTGTTAGGTAGAATGGCATTTTCTTTTAAGATGCTGCCATGTTTACACCTATTTTAGATAATCAACCCTATGCTTATAGCGTTGGCAAATTTGTGTGCGTGGGTCGCAACTATGCAGCCCACGCCCAAGAACTGAACAACCCCATCCCACAAAGTCCCATTCTTTTTATTAAACCAAGCGACGCAGCCGTTAACCTAGCGCCAACCTTTGGCATCCCAGAGCAGTATGGTGCGGTGCATCATGAACTGGAAATCGCGGTGCTAATTGGTCAAAAGCTGACTAAAGCAAACCTAGAGCAAGTGCGCAACAGCATTGCTGGCGTGGGGCTGGGGTTGGATTTAACCCTGCGTGACCTGCAAGATCAGCTTAAAAGCAAAAGCCAACCTTGGGAGTTAGCAAAAGCCTTTGATGGCGCCTGCCCTATTAGTCATTTTGTCAGCGTTGATAGCCAGTTTGACTGGCAAGATATTTCAATTGAAATGTTTAAAAACAACGTTCTGGTGCAAGCGGGTAACAGCCAAAGCATGTTATTCCCCATCTTGCCGCTTATTGCTCATATCAGCCAGCATTTCACTCTCAACCCCGGCGATATTATTATGACTGGCACGCCAGCCGGAGTTGGCCCACTTGCTATTGGCGATCATCTACAGCTTGGCTTAAATGCACTGATTCAAGTCGAAAGCAACGTTACATTATCCAATTAATAAGGATACTCACATGACTACCTTGGTTGCCAATCCGTTTGGTACTGAAATCACCACGGCCGACATTTTAGACACGCTCGGCTTTTTCGATGATTGGGAAGAACGCTACAAATATATTATTGATTTAGGCAAGCAACTGCCTGCTATCCCTGCCAACAAACAAACCGAAGCCTATTTATTACGCGGCTGCCAAAGTCAGGTTTGGATAGACAGTCTTTACGAGAATAATCAGCTCCAGATTGAAGCCGATTCCGACGCCCATATTGTGCGCGGTTTACTGGCGGTGGTGTTGGCGGCTTATAACGGTAAAAGTGCCAAAGAGATTTTAGATTTTGATGCTGAAGCCTACTTCACCCAAATCGATTTGCTTAAGCATCTAAGCCCAACGCGCGGCAACGGTATTCGTTCTATGGTGAAACGCATACAAGATACCGCGCAAAGCCACCTTTAGAGTTACTTAATCACCCGCAGGGCTGGCTTGCCATCAGGCTTAGGCGCAGAGGGTGTTGGATCACTTGGGCTAGGTGCACCTGGCTCGGCACCAAAAACCATGCCTTGGCCATTTTCTTTGGCGTAAATTGCCAGAATGGCCACAGTAGGCACAAACACCTGCATTGGCACGCCACCAAAGCGAGCATGAAAAGACACACCTTCGTTATCAATCAAAAGCTGCTTTACGGCACTGGTGCTGATGTTTAAAACGATTTGGCCGTTGTCTACATACTCTTCTGGCACGACCACACCTTGAATGCCTGCATCAACCAGCAGGTAAGGAGTGCAGTCGTTTTCAAGTATCCATTGGTGCAAGGCTTGCACCAAATAAGGACGGCTAGGACTCATGCTCATTTGTCGTGCATTTCACGTTCAGCTTCGGTGAGGCTTGCTTGGAAAGCATCACGTTCAAATAAACGTTCCATATATTGAAATAATGGCTTGCATTGCTTTTCAGGCAACTCAATACCCAGCACAGGCAAACGCCACAAAATGGGAGCAATAGCGCAGTCTACAATGGAAAATTCTTCGCTCATAAAATAGGGCATATCCACAAAAATTGGAGTGATAGCCACTAAGTTATCGGTTAGTTCTTTACGAGCCGCTTCAACGTCTTTGCTCTTGCCAGTCAAAATGGTGCGAATTAAATCGCCCCAGTCTTTCTCAATGCGGTACAGCCATAAACGGCTTTGTGCACGAGCAACAGGGTAAACAGGCAATAAAGGAGGATGAGGAAAACGTTCATCCAAGTATTCCATCATGATGTTAGGTTCATACAACACCAATTCTCTATCAACCAAGGTAGGCAGAGAGTTGTATGGGTTGAGCGTTGAAACATCTTCTGGGGTGTTATTTGGATCAACGTTATATACATCAACCGCCACACCTTTCTCTGCCAGTACAATGCGTACACGATGGCTGTAATGATCTGCCGCATCAGAAAAAAAAGTCATGGAAGAGCGTTTAGCTACAATACCCATTATTCATTCACCTTAAATTTCGAATCCATTAAATAGAGACAGCCCGAACACGCAGAACGTGCACGGGCTGCATCATTATAACAGCAAAATGTTACTTAACTTCTTTCCAGAATTCTTTATTCATGAAATATACAGGAATAAAGAAGATGGCTAAGAACAACAGCACCCACCAACCAATACGTTGACGTTCTAGTGCAATAGGCTCACCCATGTAAGCTAAGAAGTTAACCAAGTCATAAACTAAGCCGTCGTATTCTTCAGCATTTAGTTTACCTGCCTTAGCCAAGCTCAATACGCCGTCTTTTTCTGCGGTTATCTCTTTGCCAGTTAGTGGGTCCAAACCTACTTTGGCTTGAGCTGAACCTAGCACTTGCCAGCCTTGCAGCTCGGCCAACACATGAGGCATGCCCACATCTTTAAATACAGTGTTATTCACACCATAAGGACGAGTTGGGTCTGCATAGAAGCTGCGTAGATAGGTGTAAAGCCAGTCTGAGCCACGCACACGAGCAACCAAGGTTAAATCGGGAGGTGTAGCACCAAACCATTTTTTACCATCAGCATGACGCATTGCGTTGGTCATTAGATCGCCGAATTTTTTATCGGCGAATACTAAGTTTTCCATCATTAAGTCTTCTGGAATGTTTAAGTCTTTAGCAACACGGTTATAGCGTGCGTGCTCTAGCGAGTGACAGCCCATGCAGTAATTCATGTAAGTTTGAGCACCACGCTGCAAAGAAGCAGTGTCGCTTACATCGGTCATGTGCTTATCTAGTTTTACATCGCTAGATGCCGCCATGGCCATAGTGGGCAACAAAGCAGCGATTAATACGAATAGTTTTCTCATCTTAGTGGCCTCCGGTTACACGCTCTGGCACTGGTTTGGTTTTTTCCATGCGAGTGTAGAATGGCATAGCTAAGAAGTAGCCAAAGTAAACCACCGAACCAATACGAGCCAACAGGGTGTAAGTTGCGGTTGCAGGCTGAGTGCCTAACCAAGTTAACAATACAAAGGCTACAGCAAACAGCAGTAGGAACACTTTGCTGATCATGCCTTTATAGCGCCAGCTTTTTACTGGGCTGCGGTCTAACCAAGGCAATACGAAGAGCACAGCAATAGCACCACCCATAGCAACCACACCCATTAGTTTATCTGGTACTGCACGCAAGATGGCGTAGAACGCACCGAAGTACCAAACAGGAGCAATATGATCAGGGGTTTTAAGACCGTTAGCGGGTTCAAAGTTTGGTGCTTCTAAGAAGAAACCGCCGCCTTCTGGGAAGAAGAACAATACAGCGCTAAACACCATTAAGAACACTACGATGCCAACCATATCGTGCACAGTGTAGAAAGGATGGAAGGGGACGCCATCTAAAGGCTTACCGTTTTCATCAACTACTTTTTTGATGTCTACACCGTCTGGGTTGTTTGAACCCACTTCGTGCAAGGCCAATAAGTGCAATACCACTAGCATTACAATTACTAGAGGAACAGCTACAACGTGCAATGCAAAGAAACGGTTTAAAGTGGCACCAGAAATTAGGAAGTCACCACGAATCCACTCTGTTAAAGCATCGCCTAAACCAAAAGGAATAACAGAGAACAGAGAAATAATTACTTGAGCACCCCAGTAAGACATTTGGCCCCAAGGCAATACATAACCCATGAAGGCTTCAGCCATAAGCGCTAAGTAGATAAACATACCGAACAACCAGATAAGTTCACGTGGTTTTTGATATGAGCCATACATTAGGGCACGGAACATGTGCAGGTACACAGCAATAAAGAAGAAACTGGCACCAGTTGAGTGCAAGTAACGCAATAACCAGCCCCATTCCACGTCACGCATGATGTATTCGACGGAGGCAAACGCGCCTTCTTGGCTTGGCACATAGTTCATGGTTAACCAAATACCGCTAAGAATTTGGTTTGCCAGCATGACCATAGAGAGCACGCCGAAAAAGTACCAGAAGTTAAAGTTTTTAGGCGCATAGTACTTAGACATATGCTTTTCATAGGCTTGAGTTACAGGCAGACGCGCATCAACCCAGCCCATTAAATCGGCTAATTTACTCATTAGGAGTTCTCCTCATCGACACCAATAACGATGATACTGTCGCTTTCGTATGAATAAGGTGGGATAACCAAGTTGTCAGCAGCAGGAGAACCGCTGTAAACACGGCCTGAAATATCAAAACGAGAACCGTGACAAGGGCAGTAGAAGCCCCCTTTCCACTCTGGATCAAATGGCTCTGGTTTTACTTCTGGGTGGTACTTAGGCGCACAACCCAAGTGAGTGCACACACCTAAAATAACGGACAATTCAGGCTTACGTGAACGATAAATGTTGTCAGCATAAGCAGGCTGTTGGTCTTTGTTATCATTGCCAGGATCTTTAAGCTTAGGGTTTAAGCCTTCTAACAAAGATAGGGTTTGCTCGGTGCGCTTGGTGACGTACACAGGCTTACCACGCCATTCAGCTACTAACATAGCGCCTGGCTCGATTTTGCTCACATCAACTTTTGCCGGAGCGCCTGCAGCTTTCGCACGTTCACTGGGATTCCAGGACTTAACGAAAGGAACTGCAACGAAGCCCGCGCCTACTGCACCAACAGCAGTAGTGGCGCCTACGAGCAGAGTACGTCGACTCTTATTCACGCCGTCTTGACTCATTACCATTTTTCTCCCATCAAAAAAAAATCTTTGCAACTCGCCCAATTAATTGTCTATTGGATGTTTTTTAATCAAATTAAGCAGAGTTTATAGAGCGGCGCTCATAGTAAAGAAAATAGCCCTTTGAGACAACAAAAAAGCCACGCCATGCCCCGTAATTGGTATAAAAAAAAGCGCCCATTGACTTGCGACAAGGGGCGCTTCTTTTGCAAGCGAAAATTAACGCTTGGAGAATTGTGGACGCTTACGAGCTTTGCGTAGACCCACTTTCTTACGTTCAACTTCACGAGCATCACGAGTTACATAACCTGCAACACGCAATGATGAACGCAAGGTTTCATCGTATTGAATCAAAGCACGAGTAATGCCATGACGAATTGCACCGGCTTGACCGCTGCCACCGCCACCATTGACATTAACGAATACGTCAAATTTTTCTAAGCTTTCGGTTAGCTCTAAAGGCTGACGAACAACCATACGAGCGGTTTCACGACCGAAGTAAACATCTAAAGTTTTACCGTTTACAACGATGCTACCAGTACCTGGGCGAAGAAAAACACGAGCTGTAGAGGTCTTGCGGCGACCAGTACCATAGTATTGAGTGATTGCCATAATCTTATCCCAGCTTCAGTTCTTGTGGCTGTTGTGCAGCATGTGGATGCGCACTACCAGCGTACACTTTCATTTTTTTGAACATAGCACGACCTAAAGGATTCTTTGGAAGCATACCTTTAACGGCTTTTTCAATTGCTTGCTCAGGTTTTTCAGCAATCAGCTTTTCAAAAGTGATGGATTTAATACCGCCAACATAACCTGTGTGGTGGTAATACACTTTATCTTTTGCTTTATTGCCAGTTACCTGGATTTTTTCTGCATTGATTACAACGATGTAATCACCGGTATCAACGTGTGGGGTGTATTCTGGCTTGTGCTTACCTTTTAAACGTAAAGCAACTTCAGTAGCCAGGCGACCCAGAGTTTGATCTGCTGCATCAACAACAAACCACTCACGCTTCACGGTTTCGGGTTTCGCACTGTAAGTTTTCATCAAAATTCTCGCCTATAAAGGGCAGTGATTTATAAAGAGGGCGGCATTCTATAAAAATCGACCCTCTAAAGCAAGTAAAAATACCACCAGCTATTAATGTTCTCTGGTGGCGAAAAATTGTACATCAGGCCAGCGCTCTTCCGTTAGGCTTAGGTTTACTCGCGTAGGGGCAACGTAGGTTAGATGACCGCCGCCGTCGATGGCCAAATGTTCCGCTGCTTTGCGCTTAAAGTCTTCCAGCATCTTGCTGTCTTTGCATTCCACCCAGCGCGCGCTATACACGCTAACAGGCTCATAAATGCATTCTACTTTGTATTCATCGCGCAAGCGCTGCTGTACCACATCAAATTGCAACACACCCACCGCACCTAAAATAAGGTCG
>JBASZG010000335.1:0-2039 GCA_049277875.1 Venatoribacter sp. | reverse complement strand
AACGTAGCTGGCGCTTTGTTCAAAGTGTTCCACTAGGCGAATTTTTAGGCCAGGCACCGAGGCGGTGTTTTCGTCGCACATTTGCCCTAATCGCCATTCGCGTTGGCCTTGGGCTTGCAGTAAAAATACGTCGTATTGGTCGTAGTGGGGGCCAACCGAGCCGCCGTCTACGGCGTAGCTAATCATTAGGTCGTCGGTGCGCCAGCTAGGGATAAAGCGAAAGTGTTCAAGCAGGTCGGCGGCTTCTGGAATCCAGTGGTCTACGGCTTGCACTAAAAGCGTCCATTTGCTTGCAGGCAGAGCTTGGTAGGTGTCTTCGGTGAATGGGCCAAGGCCAACTTGCCAAGGCTCGTCCGGGCCTTCTTCTTGTACTATGCGGCTTTCAATTTCTTCTTCTAGGCTTAGGCCGGCCAGTTCTTCTGGGCTTAATAGCGGCTTAAAGTTGGGCCAAGCGTTGCGAATTAAAACGGGTTTTTTGTGCCAGTAATCGCGTAGAAATTCTTCAACGGTTAATTCACCAAGAACGTGCATAGTTAACACTCAACTTAATAGTAAAAATTAAAATGGGGTGGGCAGTACAAACTGCATGGCTTTGCCCGTGATGGGGTGGGCAAAATCCAGCTCACGAGCATGCAGCATTAAACGTGGATTTTCTATTGCACTTTGTGGGGCGTAGAAGGGGTCGCCAACAATGGGGTGGCCAAGGTTAAGCATATGAATACGCAGTTGATGCGAGCGCCCAGTTTGTGGGTAAAGCTCGACACGAGTGTTGCTGCTGGTTTGCTCTAAACGCTGCCAACGGGTAAGGGCGTAGCGGCCATCGGTGTGGCTAATTTTTTGCAGTGGGCGGTTGGGCCAGTCCACACAAATAGGTAAGTTTATGCAGCCTCTGTTTCCGCGTAGCTGGCCAATAAGCAGCGCTTCGTACACTTTGCGTGTTTGCTGTTTTTCAAACTGCTGCTGCACGCCGGTAAGGGCTTTTTTGCTGCGGCCATACACCAAGATGCCAGAGGTGTCTTGGTCGAGGCGGTGAATAACGTGAATTTCGCCAAACTCTTGCTCTAGGTGAGCCACCACGCTGTTTTTGTTGTATAAGCCAGGCACGCTAAGTAGCCCTGCTGGCTTATTAACCACCACAATATGCTTGTCTAAATGCAAAATACTTGGAGTGAGTGAGCCAGTCATTAGCCCACATTCACGGCAAGGTTTTCGGGCAGGTTGCGAATAAGCATGGCGCGGCTTAGGTCTACGCCTTGGGCTTTGGCGGGTTTGGGGATTTGCACCACAAAGCCAGAGCCGGGCGCGTCATCACGAGTCTTACCTTTCATATCTTTAATCTCGGTGAGTTTAAAGCTGAGGTTGCCCTCTGGGGTCATTAGCTCTACCGAGTCGTTTACTTGGAAGCGGTTTTTTACGTTCAGCACTAGGCTGTCGCCGTTGTCGGCTTCCACTTCGGCCACAAACTGTTGTTTGGTGCTAATGGAGGTGCCGCGCTCGTAGTTTTGGTATTCGTCGTGCACATGGCGGCGGAAAAAGCCTTCGGTAAAGCCACGGTTAGACATGTTTTCGAGAACGTCCATTAGGTTCATATCGAAAGGGCGGCCAGCAATGGCGTCGTCAATGGCTTGGCGATAGGCTTGAGCGGTACGAGCGGTGTAGTAGTGCGATTTGGTACGGCCTTCAATTTTTAAGGAATGCACGCCCATTTTGATAAGTGCCTCTACGTGCTGAATGGCGCGCAGGTCTTTGGAGTTCATGATGTATGTACCATGCTGGTCTTCAAAGGTGGGCATGTAGTCGTTAGGACGGTTCATTTCTTGTAGTAAGAATACTTTTTCAGAAGGTGCACCTTCGCCAAGGGTTGGTTCTTCCACTTGCATATTGCCGCCAGCAAAGTGTTCTGGGTTGAACTCGTCTACACCAACAGGAACGTAGTCGCCGCCAGCGGTTTCTTTGGCTTCGTGGGCATCGTATTTCCAGCGGCAAGCGTTGGTGCAAGAGCCTTGGTTGGCGTCGCGGTGGTTCATGTAGCCCGACAG
>JBASZG010000334.1:0-12295 GCA_049277875.1 Venatoribacter sp. | reverse complement strand
GTATTGAAGTGCACTTGCCCGGTGTCGGCGCGCTCTTGGCTTTGGCCGAAGAAAACGAGCTAACCAACCTGCGTACTTATAAAGAAGACGCTATCGAAGTGCTTAAGCTGTTGCCCGACCACTGTGTAGATACGGTGCAGTTGTTTTTCCCCGATCCTTGGCACAAGAAAAAGCACAACAAACGCCGCATTGTGCAGCCTGCTTTTGCCGACACCTTGCACCGCATTTTAAAACCGGGCGGTATTTTTCATATGGCTACCGACTGGGAGCCCTACAAAGACCACATGCTGGAAATCATGGACGCACAAAGCAACTATGAAAATATTGCCGGAAAAGGAAACTGCGTACCGCGTCCCGATTTTCGCCCGCACACCAAGTTTGAGGCACGTGGCGAGCGCAAAGGGCATGGCGTGTGGGATTTAATGTACCGCACGATTTAGCTCATACGTCATTATGCTTATAACGATATGACCAATTTATATTGGATTGTTATAAGCAAAAATCGTATTTTGCGCCCAATTTTTGCGAATTAGAGGAATTATCGTGCCAAAAGAAAAAGACCCGCAGTACAACACCCCTTGGACCGACGAAATGATTGCGCGCTTTTTGCATGTTGAGCGCCGCGTGGGTGACGAGAATGATCCAGATTTTGACGCAGCAATTCGCGCTTATCAGTTTATTCCTGTATGGGAATTTCACCGTTATCTCGAAATGTTTGTTGCCGAAGGCAAAAACATCAACGCTAAAAACGCCAAAGGCCAAACCATTACCGAATATATCAGTGGCCACTCGCGTTCTGAGCACTATGTTGATTTATTAAAAGAAGTTGGCGCTAACTAAGCGGCTTTGCCAATATTGGCGAATAAAAAACCGGCCTGTGGGCCGGTTTTGTTTTGGCTTTAAGCTTGTGGCTTAAAGGTCAGCCAAAGAGGTCAGCGGGTAGTTGGCTGGGTAAGGCTTGCGTGCCACACCCGTATCAATCGCCGCTTTCGCTACGGCAGCGGCCACGGTGCTTAACAAGCGGGTGTCCACGGCTTTAGGAATAATGTATTCGCGGCCAAAGCTTAACTCGGTTAAGCCATAGGCATCCAATACTTCCTGAGTAACAGGTTCTCTTGCCAAACCAGCCAGCGCTTTGGCGGCAGCTAACTTCATTTCTTCGTTGATGCGACGAGCGCGTACGTCTAGTGCACCACGGAAAATGAAGGGGAAGCCAAGCACGTTATTCACTTGGTTGGGGTAGTCGGAACGGCCAGTTGCCATGATGGCATCGGGGCGGGCTTCGGCTACTACTTCTGGCATAATTTCTGGAACTGGGTTAGCGCAGGCGAAGATAATAGGATCTTTGGCCATCGCTTTGATTTGTTCGCCGGTCACCATGTTGGGGCCGGACAAACCAAGCAGGATGTCGGCGCCATTTAGGGCATCATCCACAGTGCGTTTGTCGGTATCAATCGCAAAGGCTTGTTTGTATTGGTTTAAATCTGTGCGGCCAGAGTGGATCACACCTTTGCGGTCGCACATAAAAATATTTTCTGGCTTCATACCTGCCAAAATCAGCAGTTTGGAGCAAGAGATTGCTGCAGCGCCTGCACCAATAACACACATCTTCGCTTCGGCAATGTTTTTGCCGATAATGTCGAGTGCGTTTAATACGCCTGCAACAGTCACAATGGCTGTACCGTGTTGGTCATCATGGAAAACCGGTATATCGCATTGCTCGATAAGAGTACGCTCAATCTCGAAGCATTCTGGTGCTTTGATGTCTTCAAGGTTGATTCCGCCGAAGGTAACGGCGATACGGCGCACGGTATCAATAAAAGCCTGTGGGCTTTCTGCTTCCACTTCAATATCGATGGCATTCACGCCAGCAAAGCGTTTGAATAACAAACCCTTGCCTTCCATAACGGGCTTAGAGGCGAGAGGACCTAAGTCACCCAAACCTAAAATAGCAGTACCGTCGGAAATAACGGCCACGAGGTTGCCTTTACCGGTGTAGCGGTAGGCGTTTTCGGGGTCAGCGGCAATTTCTTTGACTGGCTCGGCGACACCTGGGCTATACGCCAATGACAGATCACGGGATGTCTGCGCAGGTTTGGTCAGCTCAATACTGATTTTGCCTGGCTTGGGAAACTGATGGTAATCCAGAGCAGCTTGTTTTAAATCTTGAGACATAATGTGTTCGTCCAGTGTCAACTCGTTGAAATTCCCTTAAATGTGTCAATTCAAGACAGATACAATTAAGGGTCGTCCTTTCTACCAAAAAGCTATTGCGTTTTCCAGTGCTTTAAGCCGTAAAAAGATGGGTCTATTGATTTTGGCTAACAGGTATTAACATTTGCATACGAAAACCAGTGGATTCATTGCTTGCTTGCACTATTCCTGAATGCAGCTCCACAATCCGTTTTACCAGAGCTAGGCCTAGGCCATAGCCACCTTGAGCGTGATCACGCGAGGCATCCGCTTGAGTAAAAGGGTTAAAAATTTCTTCCAGTTGCGTATCGGCTACACCCTGTCCTTGGTCTTCGACCCAAAGTGCAACGCTTTTCTGTTTTGCCGCAACGCCAATGGTAATGGCCGATGCGACAGGTGCATGGCGAATGGCATTGCGCACTAAATTATCGAAGGCACGTTCAATTAAAAGCCAATCCCAAGTGCAAATAATATCGTGCGGCGGCGTATTCCAAACGACATTTAGTCGCTTTTGCTTTAGCTCCATATCGGCATCTTCTATCCAGATACGCAGCTTGTTCAGCAAGGATTCTGGCTTGCGTTGCAACAGGTGTTCATCGTCTTGCTGCAGTTTTGCTAGATCGAGACTTTGACTGATCAAATTATTAATTTGATTGACCCCGCGTTCAATTCGATCATGTTCACTATCAAGCAGATGGTTTTGGTCTTTTTTGCGAGCAATGGCGAGGGCGATTTGTAAGCGAGTTAGAGGTGAGCGGAGCTCATGAGAAACGTCACGCAGCAGTTGTTCGTGGCTGTGCAGCAAACGTTGCAATGAACTGGCCATCTTGACCACTTCGCGTGCCAAGCCACCCACTTCATCTTCACGAGATTGCACGGCATGAATTTGGGTTGTATCGAAATCGGCCTGGCCTAAGCGGGTTACGGTTGCCTGTAAACGTCGCAGCGGGGCAGACAAACTCCATGCAAATAGCGCACATAAACAGGTGATAACGGCCATCATCGACAGCAGCACCAGTAAGCGGTCGTGCGTTTCAAATAACCCCAACCAACGGCTGTGCGAAACAGCTATGTAGAGATAACCGTCTTTGGCTATCGGGCCAATCATCAGCCAACCGCTGTCTTGGCCAAACATGACTTGGCCGGTGTGAGCCGCATGATCAACAAAATCTTCAAGGTTATGAGGGAGCTGGCTGGTGAGGTTCTGGTGCACAGAAACTAGATTCCAGCCGGGGTTCATCTTGCGCCACAGCTTGCGGCCTTCGGCGATGATTGGGCGCTCTTGGCTAATTAGTGTAATAAGTTGCTGGGTTTCTTCGGCCTTGCTTTCACGAAAGAAATCGTTTTCAAGCCAATTGCTGGTGAGCACGCCCACCACAATGGCTAATAAAAAGGACAGCCAAAACCATAGGAACAGCTTAAAAAATAAGGTCTTGCGCCACGCCATGGTGCTTAACCAGCAAGCATATAGCCGCGTGAGCGCACGGTTTTAATCCAATCGGAACCGTTTTTGCGTTGTCCTAATTTTTTTCTTAGGTTACTAACGTGCATATCAATTGAGCGGTCGTAGGCCGTGAGCTTGCGTCCTAGTGCAGCTATTGATAGGGCGTCTTTGCCAACCAATTCGCCTAGATTTTCAACCAAGCATTGCAGCACACTAAATTCTGCGCCAGTAAGAATCAGCTCGTTATTGTTAATAAACACTTCGCGCTTGTTAACGTTAATGAGCATTTCATCAATGTTGTAAATGCTGGCATTGGGCTGAGGCTCTTGGGATAAATTTATGCGGCGAAACAGAGCTTTAATGCGTGCCATTAGCTCGTGGTGGTGGTAGGGCTTGGGAATGTAATCGTCGGCGCCGTGTTCCAAACCAAGAACGCGGTCTACGCTGTCGCCACGAGCGGTCAGCATAATAATTGGAATGCTGGAGGCTTGGCGAATGCGTTTGAGCACTTCAAAGCCATTCAGCTTGGGCAGCATAACATCCAGCAATACTAGGTCGTATTGGCCAGATAAAGCAGCTTCAAGCCCAGATTCACCATCGTGCTTAGCCGTTAGTTTGTAGCCTTCCATTGCTAAATATTCTTGTAAAAGCTCTCCCAGCTCATAGTCGTCATCAATTAATAAGATAGCGGCCATAATAATTCTCGTTGATTGTCGATTTAGCGATCCAGAAGCACCGCCAGCCAGCGGCTGTTAGGGTTGGTTTCTAAGGCTATTTTTACCACCATAGTTAGGGGGACGCATAAAATCATGCCAATTGGCCCCCACACCCAACCCCAGAACACTAAAGATAAAAACACCACCAAAGGCGAAATGCCCAGTGAATGCCCCATTAAGCGCGGCTCTAAAACACTGCCTAAGAGAGTATTTACTACCACATAGACAATGGCAACCAGGCCAGCAGTAAAAGGGTCAATCATGATAAGCGAAATCAAGATTGCCGGAATTGCGGCAACGAAGGATCCAACCGTAGGAATGTAATTCAAAATGAAGGCGGTTACGCCCCAAAGTGAGGCGTATGGAACGTCCAGCAGCCATAGAAAGAACCAAACAAGCAGGCCGGTGACAAGGCTGATAATGGTTTTTAGCATTAGGTAAAACTGCACGCCTTTGCTTACGCCTTTGAAATGACTGAGCATCTGTGTTTGCTCGCCAAAGGCACGTCTTAGTTTGTTTGGAAAGCCTGAGGCTTCAAGCAAAATAAACATAATAATCAGCAAGATAAGCAGAGTATTGGTTAGCATGCCGCGCACGCTATTTAAAATAGCCGTGGCGGTGCTCATAATCTGCCCAGAGTTAAACAATTGGCGAACAGCGCTGTTGGAAACCTCAAAACCATGAGCGTTAAGCCAGCCAACAAATTGCCCGGTTAATGAGTGAAAGCGCTGCTCATACAAGGGAATATCATGGTAAAACGCGTTCACTGTGCCACCAATAAAAGACGCTACGGCCATCACCAAGGCGATAAGCACCAGCAGTACCACAACTACGCTTATGGCTTCTGGCACTCGATGGCGCGACATAAAGTGCATAAAAGGAATGGCCAGAATTGCAATAAAAGAAGCCAATAGCAACGGAATAAGGATGCCGGCCGCCAGTTTTAGCCCTGCCACCACAATGACTGTGGAGGCCAAGACGACCAGAATATGAGTCGATTTAGTCTTATTTTCCAACATCTTAGATTCCGTTTAAAAAGTCGAGGGCTAAGATTACCTGAGCCATGAAAAGTTTAAAGTGAGAAATATATAAAAAATTTGAGTTGGGGGCTTGGCAAGAATCATAAACCTCTATATTATGCGCGGCCTATGCGGAAGTGGCGAAATTGGTAGACGCACTGGATTTAGGTTCCAGCGCCGCGAGGCGTGAGAGTTCGAGTCTCTCCTTCCGTACCACTCTTTAAAGTCTTTAGGCAATGGTCTTATTTCTTTCATTTAAGACGCTGATAAAATGCCTTCTCCTGAACTACCTGTTTAATTAACCATGCTTGGTTTACTCATTCTTCTTATTTTTCTCGTGCTTGGCAGCGTTCTGCAGCAGCTATTTCACCTTCCTTTGCCTGCATCCATTCTTGGCATGATTTTACTGCTAATCACCCTGTTGATTCGCGGCAAAACACCAGAAAGCTTGGCCAGCATCAGCAAAACACTCTCGCCCTTGCTGCCGCTGTTTATTATTCCCGTGAGTGTGGGGTTGGTTACGCAAAAAGCCTTGCTGGCTGAGCATGGCCTGCTGTTGGTTGGGATTCTTGCGCTTAGCTTAATTCCTGGTGCGATTGTAACCGCTTGGATTATGAAAGGAGGCAAGGCCGAGCTATGAATTTTTTGCTTGCCTCTCCTTTGTTTTGGGCGACCTTAACTATTGCCACGTTTGTTTTTGGCCAACAGGTTTATCGACTGAGCCATAACAACCCTTTTTTGCAGCCGGTATTGGTTGGGCTGTTTCTGGTGGTGGCGGTAGTAGAGTTAACCGATACCAGCTACGCCACCTACATGAGCGGTGGTGATTACTTAAACCAAATGTTAGGGCCGGTTGTGGTGATGTTGGCGGTGCCTATGGTGGCGTTTTTACATGCCATGCGCCGTCAATGGTTGCGCATCCTGTTGGCGGTGAGCGTTGGCAGTGGCCTGACTATCGCGGTTGCAGGCGGTTTAACCTATTGGTTGTTGGGCGATGAAATTGTGACTAAAACGATTTTAACCAAATCGGTTACCACTCCTATTGCTGTGGCCATTGCCGAGCAAATGGGAGGTATTCCTGCGTTGTCTTCTGCTTTTGTGATGATTACTGGGCTGCTGGGGGCGCTTATGATTCCTACCTTGCTAAAGGTTTGCAAGCTAGATCAGCCGCAGTCAATGGGGGTTGCATTGGGTGTGTGCGCGCACGCTGTTGGCACGGCTCAGGCATTGGAGTATGGCCAGCAACAATCGGCTTACGCGGCTATGGCCATGACCTTAACCGGCACCTTGCACGCGATTATCCTACCGTTGCTGTTTTAGCTGCGCAGATGGCGTTGAATTTGGGTAAACCAGTTTTTTAGCGCCGCAGTCTGATACAGCTCGATTAGCTCTTCCAGCTGCTCATTGGGTGTAGTGCGATGGGCATACAACAAAAATTCAATGCAATCGTCCTTTGTTTTCTGCTGCCATTGCTCTGGCGCTTTCCAATTAGGCACGGCTTTTTCTAAACGCTGATAAACGTCTAGACGAGTTTGCACTAATAAAGAAGAAAAACGCATCGACTGGTCCAGTCGTTGAATAAGCTGCATTCTACCCTCCATCAAAGATTGCTGGCGTAAGCGCTGTAAATAGCTTTGATAGCGTTCGCTGTGCTGCGCCTCGATGGCTTGCTGTTCTTTATAATGCGCGCTGCGCAGGGCTTGACTGCTGAGCACAGTCCATAGTTGTTCACGCTGCTCGGCATTAAAGTTCTGCAGTAGTTGCTGCAGGGTTTGTTCAACCTTTGCAGGCGCCCACTGTGCGGCCACCGCATTAACCACTTCATATTGTTTGCCAACAGTGAGTTGCTGCTCATTGATAAGCTGTTGAGCTAAATTGCGCGCTTGCAGACTTAGGCCGGTTAAGCCACTCATGCGAATAATTTCGTCGCTTTGCTCGTCGGTGCTGGCATGAACTAAGGTCAAAGCAGGTAAAACCAAGCTCATAAAACCGACTAACACCAGTTGATTCAGACTTTTCAATGTTTTCTCCTGCTTTGTTTGCTTTGCCTTGGGCGTTGTTATCTTTTCTTTTTGCCTTGGGGTTTTAAGTATTTACTGATGCTTTGAAACCACATAACTAAGGATAAATCGCCAGTAATCACAATGTCTTTTTCTTGAATACCACGCATAAAGGCATTTTTGTCTTTCGAGGTTAAGATGCGCACACCAGTATCGGCATCTTTGAAGCTGATGGTGAAGGCAGGGTGATTTAAGCCACTGCGCTTGCTATAAACTTGGTTGTCTTTGATTTTATAGGCACGAATGGCGCTGCCATCTTCCGTTTTTATTTGGAAAGCAAAATCTTTATCTTTTAATTGCTTTTGAAAATCAGGGTTTTTACGCGCGGCTTTTTTCATAAAAATACTTAAAAGCCATAATAACGCACGAAATTTCATGAAGTGAACCTCAATTTAGAAGAATAAATATGAGGCGCGATTGTGCCAGAATGAGAAATAAAGAAAAACTAAAAAGGAGGCAAGCCTCCTTTTTAGCTTAGATGACGCTTACTTAACGGCGTCTTTTAAACCTTTACCGGGTTTAAACGCAGGCACTTTGGCTGCTGGAATGGTAATGACCGCGCCAGTTTGTGGGTTTTTACCTTGGCGTTCAGCACGATTGCGAACTTCAAAAGTGCCAAAGCCAATTAAAGTAACGCTGTCGCCTTTGCTAAGTGCTTGAGCAATTTGGTCGGTGATTACGTTAATCACTTCACCGGCTTTTTCTTTACTGATATCAGCTTTTTCCGCGATGGCTGCGGCTAGTTCGGGTTTACGCATGGATTTTATCCTTATGGTTATAGTGCCCTTTTCCAAGGCGGTAAAATATTAAAGGAGAATGGCAGGCAGCTCCTTATTGAGCGCTACTTTATTCAACCCTTTGCTTCCGGTCAAAGCATAGCCTAGTAATTGGCCGCTATTGTCTCGAAATTCGGCTTGTAAATCTAAACCATCGGCATTGATATGCCAATTGCCCTCGCTGCCCGAAGCGGGCGGCGATACAACCACTGGGTTAGCGGGAGTTTTGATGGTAACTGGCATTACCCCATAACTTACTTGCGTTGGAGTTCCTGCCAAGGTTTTAGCCAAGGTACGCGCACAGGTCATTAATGGCAATACGAAATGCATCACTAGACCGTCTACCTCGGCGCAATCGCCTAAGGCGTAGATGTCTGGTTGGCTGGTTTCAAGCAAGCGATTTACCTGAATGCCACGGTTTATGGCTATTCCTGCTTCTTTTGCGATGGCTGTTTTAGAGCGTAAACCAATGGCAGAAACAACCAAATCGGCGTTGAGTTTGTCGCCGGCACTGGTTTCCACCACAACACCATCGTCACCATGATTAACGGCTTGCACGGTGCGGCCAAGATGGAAACGGATGCCAATGTTTTCTAAACCTTGTTGCAGGGCATCGGCAGCGGGTGCTGGCAAAAGTGCTGGCAGCAGGTGGTTATCCAGCGATACTAGGTCAACTTCAAAGCCGCCTTCGCGCATGTCGTTGGCGTATTCACAGCCAATTAGGCCGCCACCCATAATTACCACACGGTTTTTGCCATCGGCGTGCTTGCGGAAAGTGGCATAGTCTTGCAGGTCGTTGATAGAGAAAATTTTATCCTGAGCATCACCTGCAACTGGCACCCTAATAACCTCGGCACCCATAGCCAAAACCAATTTGCTGTAGGCCACAACTTCGTCATTGATATTGAGCGTATGAGCGGCTGGGTTGATTGCCGTAACTAAGGTATGGGTGCGCACGGTAATATTGAGCTGCGCAGCCATTTCAGCGGCATTGGCGATAGCAAGTTCATCGGCACTTTTATTTTTGCTAAAACCCGTTGAAAGCATGGGTTTGGAATAGCTGCGGCCATCATCGGCGGTGATCATCAAAATGGCCTGCTCAGGAGCCAGCTTACGCAACTCTTTAACGAGGTGATATCCGGCCAAGCCTGTGCCAATAACGACGATTGGAGCGTGTGAATTCATATCTGTTTCTCAAATTACTGTCGTTAGATTTCAACCATTTCGAAATCTTCTTTGCCCACTCCGCAGTCGGGGCAGATGTAATCATCGGGTACGTCTTCCCAGCGTGTGCCGGGAGGAATGCCCTCGTCTGGTGCGCCTAGTTCTTCGTCATAAATCCAACCGCAAACGGTGCATTGCCATTTCTTCATTGCTTAAAACCTTCTAATAAAAATATGGGAAAACAAAATTACCCAAAAGAGAGTAGCAAAGTTACTCATGCCTTCCGTTAAAAGCAACGGTTAATTAAGGGCAATTATTGCTGGGGCTGGGCTGGCGCACTTGCCTGAGAAGGCAATTTAGCGCATCCTTCGCGCACACTTTTTATTCAGATTGTTGCTTTATGCCGAACTTGGCACTGCTTTTACACCCGCTTGCACCATCTTGGTCTGGTGCTAATTCTGTGCTTCCTTTTTCGCTGCCAGAGGTATGGCAAGATTGGCTTTTTGATGCCGGTTCATTAACCGCGCGCTTAACCGCCTTAAGCCCAGAGCAGTTTCGAGTTGAGGTATTAGCACAGTATTACGGCCAAGCCACACCCGTTGAACAGGCGGAAATGGGCTTAGGCTTGAACCAAAAGGTTTGGGTGCGCGAAGTAAAGTTATTGGTTGCCGATGAGCCTTTGGTGTATGCACGCACGGCTATTCCCGTGACAACGTTAACGGGCAAAGAAAAGTGCTTGCAGGCATTGGGAAACCGTTCGTTAGGTAGTTATTTGTTTGTTCAGCCCAATCTTAAACGCGGTGAGCTGCGCGCCAGCCGTTGTGCTCCTAACACTCTCAACTTAGCTTGGTCGCGCCGTTCTATCTTCTTCTTAGGCGATAAACCCTTGCTGGTGTCTGAGGCGTTTTCGCGCAAACTGTTGGATTTTTTGTAATAGGTAAAACAATGACGCAGGTCACCGAGTTTTTAAATAAGCGCTGGCCCAAGTGGTATGACTGGGTGCAACTAACGCGCTTTAACCGCCCCATTGGCTCGTATTTATTGATTGGCCCCACGCTCTGGGCGTTGTGGATTGCGGCGCAAGGCTGGCCCGATTGGCATTTACTGTTTATTTTTGTGGTTGGCGTTTTTGTTATGCGTTCTGCGGGTTGTGTGATTAACGACTTTGCCGACCGAAAATGGGACGGCGAGGTAAAACGCACGCTTGACCGGCCTTTGGTGACTGGGCGCTTAAGCGCAAAAGAAGCATTACAGGGTTTTGCCGTTTTGGTGCTGGTGGCTTTTGGGTTGGTGCTTTTTACAAATGCTTTAACAATTAAGCTGTCTTTTTTGGCTTTGTTTTTTGCCGCTCTTTACCCATTTACCAAGCGCTTTACGCATTTGCCTCAGCTTTTTTTAGGGGCGGCTTATTCCATGAGCATCCCTATGGCCTTTGCCGCACAAGCTGGCGAGGTGCCAGTGGTTGCTTGGCTGTTGTTTATTGCCAACCTGCTGTGGACTGTGGCTTACGATACGCTTTATGCCATGGTTGACCGCGACGATGATCTAAAAGTAGGAATTAAATCGACGGCTATTTTGTTCGCAGATAACGACCTTAAAATCATCAGCCTGCTTTATGTTGCGGTTGGTTTGGTGCTGGCCGGTGTGTTTACGGCCTTAGGCTTGGGTGGCTGGGCTTATCTTGGCTTGGTGGCTGGGCTTGGTTACATCGGTTATTTGGTGTGGTCTGCGCGCTCGCGCTCTCGTGAGAGTTGCTTCCATGCATTCTTACAAAATTACTGGTTCGGAATCTTGGTTTGGGCCGGGCTGGCACTTAACTATGCCTCGTTCTAAATATGGCTAACGAACATTGGCTATAAACCGCGATAAGGTTTCCAGTTTAACTGGGTCGTCGTCCACATAACGCAACACCATCTGAATGGTTTGAGCATCGGGAGTGGGTTCTTGTGCCTGCATCATTCGTACATAGCCATTGATGCGTGCGACATCGCCAGAGTCTTTGTCGGCAATATCGAGCACCGCTTGCTCTAGCAGCGCAGGCAGATCGCCTTCACGTCGAAATACGCCAATTAATTCTTGCAGGCTAATGTCTTTAATCACCAGTTTGGCACGCGCGCCAGAGGCGAAACGCACATCGGCAATGCCTTTGGCACGGCCAGAAGCTTTGCTATTGGGTACGCTTGGTGCGCTGGGAGCATCGCCAGTAAGCGCTTGCGCAGCCGTTTCTTTGCTGCCTTTGCCTCCGCCCATTAACACACCCACACCACTTAAATCGCCGCCTTTGGGGCTGTTGGTTGCAATATTAACGGCGCCAAAAGCATTCTGTGCGCCTGCAGCGCGAGGGTCGGCTGGACGCTCGCCTTCGTGCGGTTTTATCCGCAAGTGTTTCCAGACCAGCTTGGTTAATTTGGCGGCAAACTGTTCCCTAGTAAAAGGTTTACCAATGTATTCCGACACCCCAGCGTGCACGGCTTCAACCACATGATCGCGCTCACCACGGCTGGTAATCATCATAAAGGGCGTTTTTTTGTAGCGTTCGTCTGAACGCATCCACTTCAGCACATCAAGGCCAGAGGCTTCGGGCATTTCCCAGTCGCACAGCACTAGATGTATTTCTTTTTGGTTCATGATGCTGATGGCTTTGCGGCCATCAATTGCTTCGTGCAAGGTTCCGTTTGGATAGGTTTCACGCACGGATTTCTTTACTAAATCACGAATAAACGCAGCATCGTCAACCACTAAAATGTTAAATCCTGCCATTAGTTCATCATCATCTTCTTAAAAACTTGCTACTATCATAGCCGAAGCTTAAGGAATGGCACGTAATTTTCGTTCTTGGTTAAGCATGGTTGCGCCAATCACGGCCGATGGAATGACAAACCAGTTTAAAACCGGGATGGAAACAAACAGCACAACCGCTGCA
>JBASZG010000333.1:0-6308 GCA_049277875.1 Venatoribacter sp. | reverse complement strand
TGAAGGCGAGAAACCCCATTAAGCTGGCTAAAAACTTCATAGTGTTTGAGTTCTGTGCGCGGTTGGTTTGCTAACGAGTGCCTACAGCATAGCAGCTTCCTGCGGATTTGCTCTGCTACCTATTATGAATTTGCAGCTATTATTGCTTGAGTAATTTGGTCGGGTATAATGCGCGCAATGAATTTAACCAGCTACGGCTTAACTTTACCTATATCACCTATACCTATCGAGGCTTTTATGGAACTTACATCTATCCGTATTAATGGCATGAAATGCGATGGCTGCGCCGAAACCATCACCAATGCATTAACCAGCACCGCAGGCGTAGAACGCGCCAGCGTTAATTTCATCAATGGCCGCGCCGACATCAGTTTTAATCGCGAACACACCGACGTTGACGCCTTAAAGCAAGTGATTCGCGATGCTGGCTATGAAATTAAGCCAATGCACGGTGAAGATGGCGTTTGCTGCGGTTCTTGCGGCGGCCAATAATCTTACCTTAATAAAAAGCGGGTTAATTAAATTAAGCCCGCTTTTTTTATTTCTGTTATTTAGTCAAGCAGGCTTTCGCACTCCAGCCGGTTTACTGACAAACTCGCGCGCATTCCCTACAATTCGCCTTTTCATTCAGCACAGCAGATATTTTATGCAGCATCAGCCCACTCCTTCCGCAAAGGCCTTACTGCCTTTGGTTTTGTTTTTATTATTATTTTTTGGCTTTGGTCTGTATTTCAGCTTGCAAGGCGATGCTATGGGGTTCTATCACATGCGCGCTCCCATTGCGATTTTGCCCGCTATTGCCTTGGCTTTATGGCTTGGCTACCGAGCCCAAAAAGAAGCACTTAACACGCTTTTGAAAGGGATGGGCGAGCCAAATATTATGTTGATGGCGCTGATATTTTTGCTCGCCGGCGCTTTTGCCAGCGTATCACGCCAAATTGGCGGGGTGGATGCAGCCGTCTATTTGGGCTTAACCTTTTTACCCGCCTCTTTTTTACTGCCTGGCGTGTTTATTGTTTCAAGCTTAATCTCATTAGCGATGGGCACGTCAATGGGCACCATTGCAGCGGTAGCCCCCATTGCCATTGGTTTTGCTCAGGCCACCGACCTAAACCTAGCCTTAACCGTGGGAGCTGTGGTAGGTGGTGCCATGTTTGGCGATAACTTATCGGTTATTTCGGATACCACCATTGCCGCAACCCGCACCCAAGGCGCGCAGATGAGTGACAAATTTAAGCAAAACGTTTGGATTGCACTGCCTGCTGCGCTGCTTACTGTGGCTATTCTCTGGTGGTTTTCAGCCGGGCAGTCAGAGGTGGCCCCACGCGCGGTATCCGCATGGCTGGCCTTACCTTATTTAGTGGTGCTGATTTTGGCGGTTGCAGGCATGAATGTTTTAGCGGTACTAACAATTGGCATTGTCTGCGCAGGAATCACAGGCATTATTTTCACGCCTCAGTACAGCTTGGTGACGCTCACCGAGGATATGTGGAAGGGTTTTGAAGTAATGACCGAAATAACCCTGCTTTCTATTTTAGTTGGCGGCCTAGCCGCTTTAATGCGCTCGCAAGGCGGCCTAACTTGGCTGGCAAAACTTATTACCAAAGTGGGAGGGCAGAACGCAGGCCCCCGCACAGGAGAGCTAGGCATCGCTGCGTTAAGTTCACTTACCAACTTATTTACCGCAAACAACACTATTTCTATTTTAATTAGTGGCCCGGTGGCCAAAGATCTTGCCGACAGCCACGGCATTCATCCCGCGCGCAGCGCCAGTATCCTAGATATTTTTTCCTGTGTGATGCAGGGGCTTTTACCTTATGGGGCGCAGATATTATTAGCGTCATCGCTGTCTGCCGCCTCGCCTTTGGCGATTGCCGCAAATGTATTTTACTGCTGGATGCTGGGCGTTGTTGCTCTTGGGTTTATAGCCACTAACAAAAAAAGGCTCCCGAAGGAGCCTTAGATTGACGCAAAAAGCTTAGCGCACAGCAGAAACGTCTTCGGCTTGCGGGCCTTTATCGCCGGAAACAATAGTGAATTTAACACGTTGGCCTTCGGTTAGAGTGCGATAGCCTTGGCCGCGAATCGAGCGAAAGTGCACAAACACATCTTCTCGGTCGCTGCCACGTTCCCAAGTAATAAAGCCGAAGCCTTTTTTCATATTAAACCATTTCACTGTGCCGCGTTCACGCCCATCTTCAACGTCGTTTTCAACAATGGTGCCGCTTAAGCGGCCACGGCGACGACGCATTGGTGTAACAATAAAAGTGACCGCTGTAACCACAGCACCCAAAACAAACAAAGCAATAAAGAAACTTTGAAGATCGCCTGCTTTTAATACATTGCCATTTTCCAGTTTTAAATCACCCACCACACTTGCAAACAACATGGCCGCAATGAAAGTTACAACACCGCTGCTTAACACGGCGGCTAAAATTTTACGCACAATAAATTTACCCATACTCTCTCTCTCGTATCACTTAGACTCTTTTACTTGTTTTAAACTAGGCTCGCGGTACAAACTCAACCAAGCAAACCTATTAAAACGGCTTAGAAAAGCGTATTTTGCCAAAAAATCAACACGATAGCCACGGAGCTTAGATCTTTCATGACCCAACGTATTGAAGAACTTGAAATTAAAATCGCTTTTTTAGAAGAAAATATCGAAGAGCTAAACCAGCAACTCAATTCTCTTACCCAAGAATTTCTTTTGGCTAAGCAAGCCATGCAGCATATGTATCAACGTTTAGAGCAAGTTCAAAGCATTCAAGGTGGGGTAAAAGATCTAAACGAAGAAACACCGCCTCCACACTACTAAAAAAACTAACCGGCAAAAGCATTTTAACTACCAAGAAGGCACGCTAAACTTGCGGGGTATTGCTATTTACCTCTTTTAGGATATTTCATGATTTTTATAAAAAAGATTCGCAAATCTATTTTTCATCTTTTGCAAAAACTGCTCTACCGCTTTGTTAAAACACGCCATATTGGCCCAGATATTAGCGAGTTTAACCTCGATTTAAGCAAACCCATTGTTTATGCCATGCTTTATCCTTCGCTGGCAGAAAAATTAGTTATCGACAAAGAAGCCTTGGCCTTAGGTTGGCCAAGCCCTGCCGAGCAGCGATTGCAGAACTCGCCCTCCTCGCGCCCTTTTTTCAGTATTTATCGCCGCTCACGCGCGCTCTTTCAACACAGCCCAACACCTGTAGTCTCACGCAAATTAGTGAAATACGCCGACTGGCTTAAAGAATCGCCAGACAACAACATTCAAATCATTCCAGCTCGTGTTTTTTGGGGTAAAGAACCAGCCAAAGAGCGTTCTTTCTTAAAAACATGGCTGCAAATAAGCGGCACCTTTGGCGGTCGCTTCTCTACTTTAATGGCGGTATTACTGAATGGTCGAGATACATTCGTGCACTTTAGCCGCCCTATTTCACTGCGTGATTTGCTAGAAGAAAACCAAAGCTCAGAAGTATTAGCCCGCAAAGTAGCGCGTATTCTGCGAGTGCATAATCGCCAGCTTTCTGCATCGGTTATTGGCCCTGACCTATCGCATCGACGCACACTGGTGCACCAGCTCCCCAACAAACCACTGGTGCTAAAGGCCATTGAAGAAGAAGCCAAAAGCAAAAACATCAGCAAAGAAAAAGCCCGCAAGCAGGCACTTAAGTACGCCGATGAAATTGCCTCGAACATTTCTTACACCAACGTGCGGTTTTTATACGTCGTTCTTACTTGGGTGTGGAACAAAATTTACAACGGCGTTAGCGTCAACAACCTTGGCGTGCTGCGCGAAGTAAGCAAAGACAACGAAATTATTTATGTGCCCTGCCACCGCAGCCACATCGACTACTTATTGCTTTCTTATGTACTGTTCACTAACGGCTTGCAGTTACCGCACATTGCCGCAGGCATTAACCTTAATATGCCAATTGTTGGCTCTATTTTACGCCGTGGCGGAGCCTTCTTTATGCGCCGAACCTTCCGTGATAACAAGCTGTATGCGGCGGTCTTTGATGAATACCTGCACTCCGTTTTCACCGGCGGTTATGCCGCCGAATACTTTGTTGAAGGTGGCCGTTCGCGCACAGGCCGAACCCTGCAGCCCAAAGCAGGCATGCTGGCTATGACCCTGCGCAGCTATTTGCGTAATTCGCGCAAACCCATCGTGTTTATGCCCGTTTACACAGGCTATGAAAAAGTATTTGAAGCCAACAGCTATTTAGGCGAGCTGCGTGGTGCAGCGAAAAAACAAGAAAGCCTGTTTGGGGTGCTTGGTACCTTACGCTCGTTTAAGCGCTCATTTGGCAAAGTCAGCGTAACCTTTGGCGATCCGATTCACCTAACCGACTTCTTAGATAAAAATCAGCCCAACTGGCAAAAACAAGACTACGAAGAAAACCACTACCGCCCAGATTGGGCACCAGAGGTTGTGGATAAGCTCGCCCATCAAGTGGTTACTGGCATTAACCTAGCGGCCTCAGTTAACCCAGTAAACCTAGTTGCGTTGGCTTTGCTTGCGGCACCACGCCAGGCCTTAGAAGAGCAACAGCTTGTGCATAATATGGAATGTTACCGTAACCTCATGGCCGCCAACCCATACAGCCAACTCACCGTGCTGCCAGAAGGCAACGGCCAAGATTGGGTTAAATACGTCGAAGAACTCGACACCATTTCACGCACCAAAAACCCACTTGGCGATTTAATTCAAACCAATGAGCGCCAAGCCGTTATCCTTACCTATTACCGCAATAACGTGTTGCATTTGCTGTCTCTGCCTTCGTTATTGGCCTGCGTATTCATCAACAACCAGCGCTATAACCTAGAGCAAGTGCAGAAAGTGGTAATGCAAATTTATCCTTACTTGCAAGCTGAACTGTTCCTGCGCTGGACGCCCGAAGAGCTGACCCTGCAAGTAGAAACCTGGCTTAATATTCTACTTGAAAAAGGCTATCTCATCCTTAATGAAAAAGGCTACCACTCGGTTCCTGCCCACGATCCAAAACACGCCTTTTTAGAAAGCTTGGCGGCCAATCTAATGCAAACACTGGAACGTTACTTTTTAACGCTCAGCATTCTCGACAGCCACGAAGTTTGCACCTTAACCGCCAAAAAACTGGAAGAGCAAAGCGCGCTATTGGCCCAGCGTATTAGCCTGCTGTACGGCATTAACGCGCCAGAGTTTTTCGACAAATCACTCTTTCGCACACTAATTCAACAGCTTATCAAAGAACAAGTTATTGAAAGCCGTGACGACACCCTGTGCTACGGCGAAAAACTTGCCGAACTGGTTAGCGCCTTAGAACAACTGCTTGATGGCTCGCTGCGACAAAGCATTTTGCGCAGCTTAGTGCAAGCAGAATAAGCAAAAAACCAAGGGGGGATTTAACCCCCCTTTACACTGCGATAAGTAGAGCAAGTCAAATCCCTATGGTACGATGTTGCCATTAAAAAAATAATAATAGGCGTGGATTCTATGAAATCGACCTTAACAACTTTAGGCCTTGCCGCTGCGATTAGCCTTGTTCTTACTGGCTGTAATGGTTCAAGCTTTGACAACAAAAGCACCACCACAAGCAGCAGCAACAAAACCCAAACAGTCACCCCAGGTTTAAAAGCACCATTGCCCAAAGTTGCGGTTAACTATGGCCTTATCAAAGATCAACAGCTTTCTGCTTGCATTGAAAGCAAAGGTATCGAGTACACCACCGAACTGCAAATTCTTAACTGCATCGACTCTGGCATTACCAGTGCCGAAGGCCTAGAGCAATTCCCTACTCTTTACGTTTTAAACCTACAAGGCAACCAGCTAACCCACGCCAATGACATAGGCAAAGTAACAAGCCTAACCGTAGTGAATTTAAGCTCCAACCAACTTAAAGATGCCAGTGCCTTAAGCCAACTAAACAACTTAAAAAAGCTGAACCTTAACAACAACCAATTACAGTCTTTGGATAACGTTGGTGCACTTAACCAACTCACCACTTTGTTTGCCGATAATAACCAGCTACGCGATTTAAACTTTGTTGCTGAACTTAGTGCACTCAAGCACTTAAGCGCGGTAAATAACCAAGCCAGTTTCCCAAATAGTCTTCCAGAACATATCGAAACCATTCGCACGCTCTAAGGGCTATAAACTCTTTATTTTTCCATATAAAAAAGCCAATTTAGCTACAACTAAATTGGCTTTTTTACTGGCTTAATTTAGGTGGCAAGGCCACCCATATTAACGGTAGGTTTCAGACCATTTAGGCAGCGAATTGCCGCTGTTGTCTAAACCGGTGTAATTGGTGTTGTTTTTGTGC
>JBASZG010000332.1:0-2682 GCA_049277875.1 Venatoribacter sp. | reverse complement strand
TTGCCGAACGCATTAGGCGCATAAACCCCGACTGCCAAGTGCAAGCGGTTATGGAGTTTGTCACCGAAAACAACGTCGCCGAGCTCATTACTCCAGCTTTTAGTTATGTGATTGACTGCATCGACAGCCTAAAAAGCAAAGCCGCTTTGGTGGCGCACTGCAAACGCCAGAAAATTAAAATCATCACCACAGGCGCAGCCGGCGGGCAACTCGATCCCACTCAAATCCAAATCACCGATTTAAATAAAACCACCAACGACCCCTTAGCACGCAACCTACGCTCTTTGCTTAAACGCAAATACGGTTTTAGCCGCAGCCCTGGGCGCAACTTCTCCGTGCCCTGCGTGTATTCCACCGAACAACTTAAATACCCACAAGCCGACGGCAGTTGCTCTACCGATAAAAACTTCACTGGCGACAGCACCCGCCTCGACTGCTCCAGCGGCTTTGGCGCCGCCACCATGGTAACCGGCACCTTCGGCTTCGTCGCCGCTGCGCGAGTCGTACAGAAAATAGCAGAGGGGTAGTGAGTCGAGGGTCGAGGGTCGAGGGTCTAGGCCCTCGACTCCCGACAAAGCCCTAAGGCTTCAACTGTTTCAGCAGCGATTCGGGTATTTTGTGTATCCGCAGTTCGTTGCTGTGTGGGTCGAAGGTGATGTCTTGTTTGTCGAGTAAGTCGGCGGAGAAGCTCAGGCTAAGGTCTTTGTTTTTGCCGCTGTAGCGGATAAATCCGCGTAGTTTTTTGCGGTCGGGGATTAGCTCGGTTTTAATGGCTTCGGCTAGGTCTTGTGGGTGTGTGCCTTGGGCAACCAGTTGTTCTGGGGTTAGGTTTTTTTGGGCGGCTTGCAGGCGCTCTTTTTGTTTGTCAATAAAATAGTGCGAGAAGGCTTGGGCGGGTTCGGCTTTTACTTCGTTGGCTAGGTAATCGGCCAGTTCGTCGATTACCACAGGCTCGCCGCGCAGGTCTTGTTCAAGGCAGTAGTTCACTACCTTGGTTTTGTATTCAAAACTCTGCTCGGCAGGCAGGGTGTGGCTAAACTCGTCCACTATGTCTAAAAACACTTCGGTTTCGGCGCTGGTGTTAAGGGTGTCGGTAAAACCAAGGGCGTCGGCCCAATGGTTTTGCAGGGCTTTGTCGCCACGGCCATAAGAGAAGGTTAAATACTTACTGTCGTCTTGCAGTTGAAAGTCGCTGATATTGAACATAAACCCAAGCCCAGTATTTGAAAAATCGAGGTAATGGGTTTCGGTTAGGCTCATGTCGGAGTTAATCATCACGCTGCTTTTGCGGCGCAATAGGAAACAGTAAAAGCGGTCGTGGTCGGCCAGTTTTTCCATAAAAAAGGCTAAATAGCCTTCTACTTCGTGTTCGCTGTTATCCAGGCTATCGGCCAAGTGCTTAGAAATACGGCGAGTTAAGGCCAAGAAAGATTGGCGTTCGCCCAGCCAATCTTGAACCTGTGCGCGCACATAGGTGATTTCGGGGTGAAATGCTCCGTAGCGTTTGCCCGAACGCTGAGTAAAAACACCTTTTAATTGCGCGGCAGTTTGAGCGTAAAAATGAGCCGCTGCATCGTTGTTTAAATCGGCCTCCTGCTCGCTGCACACCAAGGTGGCGGCAGGGTCTTGCAGTTCTTTGCTGATTTTATGGGTAACAAAATGCGCTAGGCTCATGGCAATTACAGTCCTTCAAATTCGCAAATGCTGTAAATATCGAAGCCGGCTTCGCGCAGTTTTTGGCTGCCTTTAAGCGCGGGCAAGTCGATAATCGAGGCCACTTCTACCACTTCGCAGTCCATACGTTTAATTAGCTCGCAAGCAGCCAGCATAGTGCCGCCAGTAGCAATAAGGTCGTCTACTACCACTACGCGGCTGCCTGCTGGGAAAGCGTCTTCGTGCAGCTCAATAGCGGCTTCGCCGTATTCTAGGTTGTAGCTTTGGGTAAGGGTTTTGTAGGGAAGTTTGCCTTTTTTGCGAACGGGTACAAGGCTAAGTTCCAGTTCGTAGGCCAGCGGTGCGCCAATTAAAAAGCCACGAGCGTCGATGGCGGCGATGGCGTCTAGGTTCATGTGTTGATAATGGGTTACAAAACTTTCGATCAATTTATGGAAAATGTTGGAGTCTTGCAGTAGCGGCATAATGTCTCGAAACATCACGCCTTCGGTCGGCCAATTAGGGATAGTACGAATGGCATTACGGATTTCGTCACGATAAGCGCTCATGGTGGCCTCATAAATAACATTGGAAATATCAAAGGGGGCATTATAATCGCCACCTTCAAAAAGTCTTGTCGTAAAGGTCCTTTTATGTTGGAAAAACTATTCCACCTTAGCCGCTTTGGCACAAATTGGCGCACGGAACTGCTGGCCGGTATTACTACTTATCTAACCATGGCTTACGTTATTTTCGTGAACCCAGCTATTTTAGCCGAAGCCGGCATGGATCACGGCGCGGTGTTTGTGGCCACCTGCTTAGCCGCTGCTTTTGGCTGTTTTATTATGGGCTTTTGGGCGAATTTGCCTGTGGCTTTGGCACCTGGCATGGGGCTAAACGCCTTCTTCACCTACGGCGTGGTGATGGGCATGGGCTACAGTTGGCAAACCGCACTGGGAGCGGTGTTTTTGTCGGGTGTTATTTTTATTCTGCTAAGCCTGTTTAAAGTGCGTGAATGGGCCATTAACG
>JBASZG010000331.1:0-9661 GCA_049277875.1 Venatoribacter sp. | reverse complement strand
TTTCTGAGCTGCCTGTGCGGCAGTGAACATATTTTGCAGATTTTCGCTTTGTCTGGTGGTTTTCTGAGCTGCCTGTGCGGCAGTGAACTGTTGCAATCTACAGCTATTTCTCTGATTTTTAAAGAGCTTCTCATAGCTTTGGTATAAAACCCTTTTTTTATAGCTAAAAATAAGCCTTTGAAAATCAAAGGCTTATAATCTGCTTATGTTTTAGGGTTAAAACCAAGGAACGGTGGCTTCACCGCTTAGGCCATAACTGTTGAGTTCCCCTTGAGCAGGGGTTGCCTGCAGTGGCCCATGTTCAATATACACGCGCATTCGATTACCATTTGACAGGCTTTTAACTTCCAAATACGGCAGTGTTAACCGACGCTCTTGTCCGTTTGGAATTTGCTTTTCAGCTTCTTCCGCTGTCAACCAGCCTTTTGCGACTGAGCGTTTGCGTTTGTTGTATGCACTCTTAGCTTGCACTCTTTTTACCGTACGATATTGGCACACGGCAGGAATCGGCATGATAGAGCCACATCGGCAGTAATCTTTCATGCCTTGCAGCCAATTTTCTTCCATAAGCGTTGCAAGAGCATCGGCACTGCCGTGCAGCCGTAATACATTGCCCAAACGCTGTGCAGCCTGGGGAAAGCTAATGGCTACCCTGCTCGGTGCTCGCTGGTTCATGGCACGGTGAAATTTAGCAAACAAGGCATTAAGCAATTCTTGTTCACCAAATTCTGGGTCGGGCAGCAGTTGAATATCAAGGTAATATTCCATGACGTTCCCCTTAGCCTGCTTCGCCAAAGACACCACCACGAATAAGTACACCAATAACATAGTGTTGGTTTTCTAAGGTTGGCGCTTCATCTTTTAAAATCCATTTATCTAGCAAGTTGTAGAAGTCTTGTTTTTCTTTTGGCTGACGATAGGCCGTACCACGATTAGTCATTGAGCCATAGGGCTCGATAGCGATAGGCCCCCAAGTAGCCGCTTCTGGATACCAAGTATCAATAGTGCGCAGAGCATTGCCGATTTTTTGGGAGTGCATAGCTGCAACATTGTTTACATGGTACAAAAACTTACTTTTCTTGCCGTTTTTGCTGCCAGAGCTATCTAAAACCAGCTCTTGTGATGGGAAAATCTCTTGGCCTTCTCCCATGCGTACGAAGGCTTCTATGTTTAGCAGCACAAAGTTATCACCAAGCAAACCTTGTTGAACTAGGTCTGCCAGAGGTTTTAGTAAATCGGCTTGAGTACCAAACTGGCGCATATCAAATTGCAGTGCATCAAATACCCAAGTTTGTTGAGCACTTCCCTGCACCATATGGTGAACGCGCACTTCTATTTGTTCGGCTCCAACACGGTTACGCCATAGAAAACGGCCATTCGCCAAGTTTTCAGCATAACGGGCAGCCAGTTCAGCAAACTGTTCGCGCTCAATATAGTCTTGTATTTTTGCTGTTAATGCTTCTTGGTAATCTTGGTCATTGCAAACGCTTGGTGTTACCAGGTCGCCATGCACTCGCAAAGTAAAGCTAACTTTTAAAGTATCGGTATTCGGCAATAAGCTGGCCGTGTCTACCCTTTGCAGGTTGGGCTTGTCTATTTCAGCGTCAACTTTAAGCGGGTCATTAGCAATGGCGGGTTTAAGGCGGTTTGAAATGGTTCCGCGCACGGCCTTTTCTAGCACAGAAATAGGCTCCCAGCCGTTCGGGTTACTACGATCCTGCCAATTTCCGGCATACATCAGAGCGTCGGAGTTAGCGTGTTTACGTTCAAAGGCCAGTACTGAAGCGGTTTTTAAGTTGGATTTAGCCATGATAGGTTCTCCCTGTTTTATTAATAGTCGTCATCAAAATCGTTAAGGTCTTGTTCTGCCAAAGCAGTGTTGGTCATGCGTTTTTTATTGCGGCACAGATAATCTGTGTTCTTGTGTTCGTCTTGCTGGTAGTGATAATGCCAAAGCATATCTTCTGGTGTTTTTATACGGTGCGGGCCAACCCATTGCGCCAAGCTGTAAATGCTTTCAACAAAACCAAAGGGCACAGAATTGTCCCGTGCTCGCGCGACTTCACCTGGGCTATAAAGTTCGGAGATAGAGGTAAAACCAATAGCCAAAGGCACAAAATAGCCTACTTCTGGCTTAGGTTTAATTTGCCATAATGCCGAGCTTTCACCTTCAACCGCTTCGCCCTCAAAGTCATCCGCTAAAGTCGCATGCGAATCGAGCGCTATAAAATCCAGCCAACTGTCTAGCAGCTCGGCTTTGTTATTTTGCTCAAGGCGTTGTTGATGGTGGGCTTGTAGTGCATCGTGCCTATCTTGCAGCACAAAGCCAGGAATTAAGCGTAACATCCAGCGGCGAAACTCACGCTCGTAATCAGCGTTGGCTGGGTTAAAAGTTAATGCTTTAACCAGTCCAATTTGGGTAATGGTGCCACCAGCCAAACGCTGTGAAACTGCTTTATTGCGAAGCAAATCGCAAAATAGCTTTTCTCGCTGCTCTGGCGTGCCATCACCAAGCTCTAAGCTCAAAATATCAAACTCACATTCGATAAGCAGACTAACACGCATATGCATGCGGCCTTCTTCGTTGAATGGTGCGGTTTTTCCCTCATGGGTAATGGGATTGCGTGTAAGGGCAAATACCGTTTCATAGCCAATGCGTTGAGCCAATACTTGATGTTCATGGCAAACAATACCAACACCCCCTAAGCAAGCGACTGAACCAAACTGTTGTTGCAACGCCCGCGATAGTGCATGGGTATAGCCTAAAAAATTAGTCGGGCTAGGAAAGCCATAGGTAATACCCTGAATGGCATTGGCATTTTCTACTTTGATATCTTTTAGAAGAATGTACTGACTCATTACAGCCCCTCCAAATCCATTAATAGGCTTTGTTTTTCTTTACGCAGTTGTTTGGCTAAGAAGCTTTGCTCATCATCAGCGATCAATAGCTTATTGGTCTTGATTTCTTGGGCTAAAACATAGGCAAAACGCTCGGCAATGGTTTCGCACCAAGATTTATTGGTACGAGCATCTATCACCTCTGGCGCGGTGGAACGCGGATCTAGCCAACAACGCTCGGCTAGAGTTAGGTCTATCTCACTATTAGCGCTCCAGTTTTCAGGAAATTGCCAGATGTTTGCTGCCAAGTTATGCAGCTCATCAACCATTTGCTCCAAATAAGCAGCACGCTTATTACGAATGCTTAGGTTGTTTTTATCTGATTCTTGTACTTTCTCTAAAAATACTTGCAGCTCTTTTACTGTTTTACGAATGCGATAGCGATATTCTCGCCAAAAAATCTCACTACTTTGGGGCGGTTTCGTCTGCGCTTTCCAGTTTGGCGGCTGGGCATTAAACAAATAAAGCTTGCCTCCTCTTTTACTGTTTAATAACGATATATTTTGCGGTTTAGTGCCACCGTAAGTTTGGGTAGCTAAATGAGGAAAATCTCGGGTTGTACCGCCGCCATACAACCCTTTCTTTTTAAACTCACGCTGTTCTTTTGCATCATCGCTGAAACGATAATGCTGTATACGCTCGTATAATTCTTGGTGAAAAGACGTAGCAGAAAGAGGGGCTAAAAGATGATACCCCTCTGTAGGCAAGGGGAAATAAAGCTGTTTAGCCAAAGTGTGGCTGGCTGGTGCAGATACTTCTAAGGCTTTAGCGAAGCCTTGCAGCCAATTTTGTATCTGTCCATCCGAACCAAGACCAACAAAAGGGCTACTATCGGCAGCGGCTATATAATCTAGCAATTTTTTGTTACCAGCTTCGAGTAGTAAGAAATTGGCCACGTCTAAAGCCGCTGCATTACCAACAACATCTGCGGTTAAATGATTTACTGCTCGGCTGCCAACATATTCAGAAGATGCATGCCCAGTTAGCATTAAACTGGTGCCCTTTGCATCTGAGTGGGTGTATTTAAGTGCATGGTTAACTAGGCTGATTTGTTTCGCCCGCGCCGAAGCATCTTCCAACCAGCTCCCAACACTATATTTTTTTTCTTCTACCATTCGCTTTTCTTGCAGCTCCAACTCAAAAACAACCAAGTCCTCGCCTGAAAGAGTTTGCATGTTTTTTTCGGCTTCTTTATCAAATTTTTCTAGCCGATCCGTTTTTCGCTTTGCGATGAAGTCAATAATTTTGTCTTTCATTCTTTTTTCCTTACAAAAAATCCGTATCACTCAACCTGTGAAAAACATACTAATGTCATATTTCCACAAAATCAACCTATATGTATCTAGTTATTTTTCTGATTTTAATAATTAAGAAACCCTCTTATACTGCGGGCACTTCCGACAGGGAGCTCAGAAATATATTTATCTGGTATTCACTACCGTACAGGTAGCATCACTTCAATAGTTGATAAACGCCAAGCCAAGGATGGTATTGCCACTTACTTAGGCTTCCTTTGGCTGGTACGCGCAGGCGAGTTTCACCAAAGCGTTCGCTAAGAGCATCTACCCCCTGCTCTCGCCTTTGCGCCAAGTCTGCCAGCAATGCGGTCATTTCTGTTTCAAGCCAAGGCTGCACTGAAGTAGAAAAAACAACTTCTGAGTATTCAAAATCGTTATGCCTAGAAATTAGCTGGTTTTGTTCATTAAAAGAGCAAAAGTAAGCCGCTTCATTTTCATCTTCCTGATAAAGCACATAACCTTCATCCGGCGACGACTGTCGAAACGGGGTGCGGCGCTGCAGCTCTGCAGACCAAGTGAGTGAATAAGGGTTTTTCCACCAGTAATCTGCAGCGACTCTTCCCTGCAAATGGATTTTACTTGCTTGGCGCAAGGCTGCATTTAAGTGCGCATGTTCTAAGTCCACTATATTTTGTGTGGGGTTACGTTGGCTGCGCTGTTCTATTCTGGCAACGGATGAGATGCTTTTTAAATCCGCTTCAGATAACGATTTAAATAACGAACGGTGGTTAGTATCTAACATTAGGCCGTTGGAACTGTTGTTACCGTAGGATTTAGCTTCAAACCCAGGCTTGCAATAAGCCAGCTCTTTTTCTTGCAAAGCTCGGATGTTTTTTTCCAGCACCAGCACGTTAGCCACAGTTGGAACCTGCTTTCGGTGTCGTTGCACCCGCCCCGCCAACTGAATAACAGAACGAATAGAGCTTGGCTCAGCGATTGCCCAGTGGTAATCGTGGTCGCGTCCAACTTCGGTTACCGGCGAACCTAAAACAATAAATACGTACTGCTGAGCTGAGTTGTTATCCAGCGCCTGACGAATTTCGGGCTGTTGCCATAATGCTTGTTCGTCGTGCCTGCTGAGGGTGCTATCTAGACGAGCCTCAATATGAGAGCGAACCAAGAGTGGAAACTGGCTGTGGTAAACACAAAGGTGATAACACCAGTCTTTTTCGAGCTGCAAAGTAGCAAACTTTTGCGCTAACGCAGTTAGCGCATTGATATTCGCAATACGAACTAGCCCTAAGGAGACTTTTTTGTTGGTTTTAGGATCTAGCTCATGGTGCGCTAAATGTAACGTTTTAATGTTCTCGTCTAGTACCGAGACTAAGGTAGATATAACAGCATCGGCTTGCTTTTCTGTAGAAGGAATCTTAATTAAATCGCCTTTGCGCAAAGCATTACTGGGCAGATTAGACTGCCCTAGTTTACTAAGGCGCTTATTAACAAACTCGCGATCTGCTGTTTTAAATTCTTCCAAGTCAGAGCAATCTGCGGCAGTGCTGTAAAACTCATCAAACCAAGCACAACAAACCCGCGTTGGCACGCCCATAACGCCACAAGCACGGTCGTATTGTCGGCGACCCTCAAGATAGGCTTCAAATACTGTACGCACCATAACGGGTGGCAAGCTGGCAGAAGAAAGCAGCACCTTGCTCCCCAAAAGCCCCGCCCAGTTAACAAGCCGACACAAGGCTGGAAGGTCTGCCGTATCAAAGTCGTCTGGCTCGTCTAACACAAGGTCTGAGGTCAATAGCCTTAACATTGGCGCAATTTGCTTGCCGCCACGCACACCTTCGGTAGCAGGGATTAGATGATCAATAGTGGATACCAACACTGGTGCACTCAGCATTTTTAATGTTTTGTTCTGTGCTCCATGTACCGAGCTTTTTAGCCAGCGACTAAGAGGGCCACTATCTAAAGTGCCGTCGTAGAAAACATTTTGCTGCTCATCCATTAGCTCTTGTGCAGATTCACTACCAAAGTGTTTTGAATGTTCTTCTTGCACCTGCTCTTGGCGCATTTCATGCAATTCTTGCACGGCTTGCGAGCCAACCAAGACAGCCAGCTCGTCTGTGTCAAGTTTTAAACGCTCGCGTAAAGCATCCCCAGTTTGTAAGGTTAATGTGCGAAGGCCAAGCGCAACACTAAAACGGCAACCGCGTTTTTCATTGCTTAGACCAAACATAATTCGAGCGTTAGCAAAGGTTTTGCCTTTGCCCGTAGATGCCATATTTACACCAAAGAAACCTTGCTGTTCTGTGCGCGTGGCCACGCTTTGCGCGACTTCGTAAGCCTTGTTCTGCCAAAGATAATCGGCATGAGTGGTGCGTTTACTTAACGCCTTAACCATAAGCAAAGAAGGGATTTCTTGGCGAATTTTAGGAAGCTGTTTAGCCAATAAAAAAGCATTACTGCTTACACCAATGTTGTGCTCATCAAGTCGTTGCTTGAGCTGTCTTTGGCCTTGATTATTTTTATGGGTATTGGCATAAGCAGCATAATCACTCCCTTGGTGCGTGGATTCAGCAGTTGGAGGCAGCGCAGAAAAACTGTGGTCTGCCAGCATCAGGCTCAACCGTGCAAGGTGGCTGCTAAAGTTATCGTCTAAGAGCCAATCTAAGGTTAACAGTTGAGTGGAGGATAACGCTCGCTGCGCCATTTTCTTTGCACGCGCACGCCATGCTTGGCTTTTGATTGGGCTGCCAGCAGGAAATACAAATACATCGTGCCAATCCTTATCGCTCCACTCGTTGGTGCATTGCCTAGAATTCCAACTGGCATCCCAGTTTTTATTAGCTATATGAAGATTCTCTAGTTTAATCTCTGGCAGTTTAAATTCTTCTTGATCGCCGTATTTTTTGGGGTAAATGGGTAAGCGATGATGACTAACGATAAGCCAACCTATTACTCTGGCTAAAGCTGGCATGTTCACAAAGGGGTTTTCTAAGGCTTTATTTTTATCTTGTTGATATTCTTTCAAAGCCTTTTGAACACTGGCTTCATCTTCCTCTGAAATGGTGACTAATTTCTGTAGCCATTCTTGATCTGTTTTATTTTTAATAAATGCTGAAAAAGCCAGTAAAGAAAGCCATTCATGACGAAGCGGTTCTTGGCTTCCTCTTAGACCTTTAAGTTTTTGCTGAAACAGAACACTGGCTTTGCCAAAGTCGTGAAACAACCCCGCAATAGCGGCCAGCAACGCAATGCTATCTAACCTATGCCACTGATTTTCTGACTCTAGGCGTAATACATCGCTACTCGTGCTATTGGTTGGCACTTTGCCTAAAAAATTAAATTTTTCACGTTTACCGATAATCCACTCAAGCTCTAGACGCCCAGTGCCATGAACTCTATGACAAACAACCGCCGTGTTTTTACGCGCTGTTTTGCGCAGCATTTTTCTTACGGTAGTTAACCCTAATTCAGTAATTGCACCTTCCCAACAACGATCGCCTGCCCGTTCAAAAAAATGATCAAGAACGCGTCTAGTTTCAGTTAATGCTTTTTTATCGCACTGCGATTTAATGCTAACAATCACTTGGCACACTCCGCTACTTTCATGGCGGTCGCTTGAATAGCTTCAATCATGCGATCAAGCACTTCGTATTTCTGAAAAAGCATAATTAGGTACTGCCGAAACTCTTGTTCAGTATCTCCCCGCATGGCTGATATAAATGCGGCGGGCAGCACCACTGCATCTTTTATTAAATCTGCCACGTCAAAAACCAAGCCGCCACGGCGTGTTTTGCCATGCAGTACAGCAAGGCCATGCGGCAAGCCCAGCACCCAACAGGCCGTTGCTGCCAATCCATAAGCGAGATAATTGCCATGATCCAAATAGCGATTCGCGAAGTCCGTGCCAGAGCCATGCTTGGCTCGCACAAACTCACCATAACCAGTAGCAGAACATATTTGCTTATACAGAGCTTTGGTCATGACTGCTTCTATCGCCAAAATATCGTTTTGGCTGTGGCTTTCTACCAGCTTGTCAGCGAATGCTTGGGTTATGTTTTCCAGAGTTTGAACTGGAAGAGAGAAATCGAGATCTTTTTGCTGGCTTAACTTGCGCCAAATCTCGTGAATGTTTTTAAGCCTGTATTGCTGAAATTCTTGCGCTGCCTGCAAACGATACTCATCGTCAAACCAAAATGAGCACCATTGTTGCAAGTACTCGGTTGGCCTGTATTCGCTTTGCGGAGAAAACCAAAGAACATCCAAATCCACCTCATTAACGCTAAAGAGAGGAGTGCCACCGCCGCCACAAAAACCCACCAATACGCCAGCTTTTGCCAACTCACGCATAGCCGCTTGCGTTACAGAAGTGCCCGTTCCTAATAAAATGGTAGTGGTATTTGCAATGGGAATATTCCAATACAGCGACTTTTTTCCTTCATCTGTTACGTATTCAACTCGCCCACCGTTGACCAGCACACGGCAGTATTGCAAGTAATACAGATTAACGCGCTTGGAGTGCAGTATTGTTTTTAAATCAGACGGCGATAAATCTTCCATAGAGCCTCTTTCTGTATGTTTTTATATTTCTTTCAAAAAATCAGGTGCAATTTCATGCACCAATTGATACGCCAGTTCGGCTTCAACTTTTAAATTTTCCATAGCCAGATTAAGCAGTTTTTCTGGTTCTTTTAGAAAGAGATTGAGCGCATTAGTTAAACCGTTAGCGATAGTGCTTTCGCCATAACAATTTGCAGCAAGCTGCCATGATGAAGTAGGAATCACGCCCCACTCTTTTCTCATCATGCATAGGTCAAAAATATCTTTCGGAACACCTTGCATATAACGGTCAGCATTGGCTAACAATTTAGTAGTAAAACAGCTTTCTCTACTCACTAAAGGAATGTCAAAACCATCTTGCTGTTCTTGATTAATTGGAATATCAAAATGGATAAACTCCAATTTAATTGCAGTTTCGTCTATTGGTGATTTTACAAAGGTGCGCACTGCATCGCGATCAGCACGAACTTCTCTTAGTAAATGAAAGGGATAATTGGCCTTAATTAGCTCACCTAAAGAATGTTGAGTGGTTTGGCTTCTTACTGCGCGGTAAGCTCCGCTTGAATGACAAAAAAAATCAATATCGGTTGACTCTCGATATTCATTTAGCGCCATTGCGATACGAGTGCCACCGCCAAATAAAATGCCATGCTGTTTTAAATAATCAGCATCGAAACATTGCAATACAGCGGCAATTCGTTGGTGATGTGGGCGTATAAAGTTTTTCATGCTACCAAAAACAATCCTTTTCCTATTTCTTTTATTAGCCTAGCTATCAAGGCTTTTTCCGCCTCGCACAACTTGGTTTCGTCTACATATTTCCAGCGTGTTTCATAGGTATTAAAAGCCCGTTCTTCACTGAGGTAGCGTTGTGTCGTGTCCCACAAAATTAGGTTTAATTCTGGGTATTGTTGGCGGTCTATCTGAGCGTTAGTGGTCATATTCACTTACTC
>JBASZG010000330.1:0-5071 GCA_049277875.1 Venatoribacter sp. | reverse complement strand
GAGGGAACTCTACGCGGCTGTCGGCGCTAAGCGTTTCGGCTTCTTGGTCGATGGTGCCAAGGTAGTTGGCAATCATGCCGTCGTAGGCGGCCGTGTGTTCAAAGGCGCGCAGGGCTAAATGGAAACGAGTTTTGTAGCGCAGGCCGCTTACTTCTTTCAGGTCGTTAAGCACGCGGTTGTAGTCGGCGGTAGACACCACTATGCCCACATAAGCGTGGTTTTTGGCGGCAGAGCGCACCATAGTCGGGCCGCCAATGTCGATGTTTTCAATAGCCAGTGGCAGGTGGCAGTCGGGTTTGGCCACGGTGGCTGCGAAGGGGTAAAGGTTGACTACGACTAGGTCTATCGCGCCAATATCGTGCTCGGCCATCACGCCGTCGTCTTGGCCGCGACGGCCTAAAATACCGCCGTGAATTTTAGGGTGCAGAGTTTTAACACGGCCATCCATCATTTCAGGGAAACCGGTGTAATCGGATACTTCAATGGCAGGAATGCGGTTGTCGATAAGAAGTTTGTAAGTGCCACCTGTGGATAAAATCTCTACGCCTTTTTCGTGTAGGGTCTTAGCAAATTCAACAATGCCAGCTTTATCTGAAACGCTAATTAGGGCGCGGCGTACTGGGGTAATATCGGCGGGTATATCGTTGGCGGGAATATGTGTACTCATTTTACTTTCGCTTCTGTTTTAAAATTTTAAAGGCTGGTCTGTTTTTGCTGTGCTGCTTGCTGCGTTGGTTTATCTTGGGCTGGTGGTCATGTGCTTTAGCAAGAGCTTGTTACTTACTAAAGAAGGTTGGGTGTGACTGAAGAAAACTTCATTTGCCACGACTGGCAAATGAGAGCCTACAGGGATGTATTTACGGCGTTTTTCTGAAGTCATGCCCAACCTTCGTAAGTAACAAGCGGCTTATCTAAGCTCAAGAGCCAGCAGCCAATACGAAATTACAGCATTCCGTACTGCTTTAATTTTTTACGCAATGTGCCACGGTTTAAGCCCAGCACTTCCGAGGCTTTGGTTTGGTTGTCGCGGGTGTATTTCATCACGGTTTCAAGCAAAGGCGCTTCGATTTCAGAGAGCACCAACTCATAAACATTCACTACGTCTTGGCCATCTAGGTGGTCGAAGTAGTTTTGCAGGGCTTTCTCTACGCTGTCACGCAGGGTATGGGTGGGTTCTAAGGGGGCGCGTAAAAACTGCTGTAAATCTTGAGAGGGGGTCACTTCACTCTTCCTATTTAAATCTAAAATGTTGTTCAACGTTGGGCTTATCATGCTACTGCCTCCTTTTTTGCTTGGTTCGAAAACCAACGGCGTACTGCCTGTAGCTGCTGTTCGCCTAGTTCTAGGCGGTTAAATTCGCAGCGAAATTGCTTATCGTTATAATTATCGAGATACCAAGAAACGTGCTTGCGCGCGATTTTTGGGCCTAAAAACTCACCATAAAAATCGTAAAGATCTTCAAGATGGGTTGTTAAAATGTGTTCCACTTCTTCAAGCTCTGGGCACGGAAGCTTTTCACCTGTGGCAAGGTAATGTGCCACTTCACGAAATATCCAAGGCTGGCCCTGTGCGGCGCGGCCAATAAGCACGCCGTCGGCACCGGTGTACTGCATTACCTGAAACGCCTTTTCGGCACTGTGAATATCGCCATTAGCAAACACAGGAATGGCAATGCTTTGTTTAATGGCGCGAATGGTGTCGTATTCAGCTTGGCCTTCAAATTTGCAAGCGCGGGTGCGGCCATGCACAGCTAATGCGGCAATGCCTGCCGCCTGCGCCATTTCGGCGATGCGTACGCCGTTGCGGTTGCTTAAGTCCCAGCCTGTACGAATTTTTAAGGTAACAGGCACTTCAACCGCTTCTACTACGGCTTGCAGAATATCTTTAACCAAGGCTTCGTCTTTCATAAGCGCTGAGCCTGCTGCCTTATTGCAGACCTTCTTGGCTGGGCAACCCATGTTGATGTCGATAATTTGCGCGCCATTTGTAACATTAAAGCGTGCGCCAGCGGCCATAATTTCAGGGTCGCCGCCCACAATTTGTACGGCAATGGGTTCTGGCTCACCAGTGTGGTTAATGCGCTGCAGGGTTTTGCGTGAATTACGCGTGCTAGGATTGGCAGCCACCATTTCGCCTACCACCAAACCTGCTCCTAGTTTGCGGCAAAGCTGGCGAAACGGACGATCCGTTACTCCCGCCATAGGTGCAAGCACCACGGGATTGGGTAGGGCGTAAGGGCCAATACTGGGCATGAAAACAAGCTTAAATTGGTTAAAAAATAGACGGTCAAAAAAGCAGCGGTATGATACTCATAACCTCCCTGCGAATAAAGGGGAATTATGATCAAGACAGACTTAAATTCGCTTTAAAGCCGTTATTGGTTAGCCATTAAGCTCACGCCATAGTTAACGGCTTGGGGGCCGGGGTCGAGAATTTCCAGAGAAATATGAATAGGAATCTGGGCTGGCATTATGGTTTCACCGGCTAATTCACCCGATAAATATTTATTGGGTTTAAAACGGCGGCTGGCAACAACCCAGTCTTTATTATCACGAAAGACCAAGAGTAAATCGGGGAAGGGTTGTTCAAATTCGGCGTTGTTGATAATTAGGGTGTCAATCATCAGCGCTTGTTTGAATTTGGGGTGGGTGCGCACCACCAAATGCTGGGTCGACATTAAATTAACGTCTTGAATGGGCGGCACTGTGCAGCGTACTACCGCGCAAATAACTTCATACACTGGGCGAACGTTGGTGCGGCTCCAAGTGTGAAAGTTGAAGTATAGAGTTTGAAATAGAATCAAAAAAACCAACAGGCCAATGCTGCCACTCCATAGCCAGGTTTGGGTTTGATCTTTTGGCTGGCTTTGCTCGTCGTAGTATCGGTCGAGCAAGCTGGTTTTTGCCACGGTCTGGCTTTCTGTGCTGTGCTCTTTGGCTTTTTGTGGCGGCTGCGGTTTTTGCGGTTTTTGTGCTTGGGCCTTAGGTGGCTGGTGCGTGGCCACGGCTTTTTTGGCTGTGTTTGGCACACTAATTTGAGTTTTTAACGGTTTTTTCGGCGCCTCTACCTTAATGCTGGGTTCTGGCGCTGGCTCTGGTTTTACTTCAGCTATGGCATCGTTATGGCGCTGTAACGGCTGGGTATCCATATCGTCATGGATAAGCACATCGTCGTCTTCAAGCGAGTCAAGGTAGCTTTCGTCCATGTCGTCATGAATGAGTTCTTCATCCATGTCATCGTAAATCAGAAACTCATCGTTTTTATGTTCTGGCTCTAGGCTGTGCTCGCCTGCAACAAAGGATTGGTTACAAGAAGCACAGTGAATCATGCCTTGGGCGTCGATCTGTGTATCTTTGATGCTAAATCGAATTTTGCAGTGCGGGCAACGTAACGCCAAAACAGCCATGAGGTTTCCTTATTGTTTAATGCCGGTCAAAACGACCCAGTCTTCCTGTTGGATAGGGGGCTGCATGGTAAACCATTTGCTGTAGCAAGCGGAAATTTCTTCGGCTTGCTCGGCCAAAAGGCCAGATAAGGCCAATTTACCGCCCGCTTTGGTTAATGCCGCTATTTGTGGTGCTAAGGCGACCAGTGGGCCAGCTAAAATATTGGCCACAGTGATGTCGGCTTCTACCTGAGGTTGGTTTTCTGGCAAGTACACGGCGTAGCTTTCTGGGGCAATGTGGTTGCGCTCGGCGTTATCTTTCGTGGCCGTTAAGGCTTGTGGGTCAATGTCTATTCCCACCATTTCTTTAGCACCTAATAGCAATGCTGCAATGCCTAAAATACCGCTGCCGCAGCCGAAATCGACTACTAATTCACCACCTTTAACGGCTTGGTCTAGGTATTTTAAACACAGCGCGGTGGTGGGGTGGGTGCCAGTGCCGAAAGCAAGGCCGGGGTCGAGCATTAGGTTTACGGCTTTGGGTTCTGGTGGTTCACGCCAGCTTGGGCAAACCCATAAGCGTTCGCCAAACTGCATTGGGTGGTAGCTGTCCATCCAGGCGCGAATCCAGTCTTTATCTTCCAATATTTCAATTTTGTAATTAGGAAACTCACTGCCGCCTTCAAGGGCGAAGTTTTGCTGAATGTCGGCCAGTAACTGCTCTTGGTTTAGGCCAGCTTCAAATAAGCCAATAACTTGGGTGTCGTCCCATATTGGGGTAGTGCCCAGTTCGGGTTCTAAGATAGGTTGGTCGGCATCGTCTTGCAGTGTGACCGACAGCGCACCAGCAGCCAGTAGGGCATTTTCGCTGGCTTCAACCTGAGCCGCTTTGGCGTGTAGGCGAACTTGAATCCAAGCCATTATTGGCCTCCTTTAAGCTGAGCTAAGGCAGCACTTAATGCTAATTCATATCCTTGCACGCCCAGCCCAACAATGGTGCCAACGGCAATGTCGGAAAAATAAGAATGATGGCGAAAGGTTTCGCGTTTGTGCACGTTAGAAATATGAATTTCGATAAAGGGAATGGCAACGCCAGCTAAGGCATCGCGCAAAGCCACGCTGGTATGAGTGAAGGCACCTGGGTTGATTAAAATAAATTGTGTGCCGTCGCTGCGCGCGGCATGGATGCGGTTAATCAGCTCGTGTTCGGCGTTGCTTTGAAATTGCTCGATGCTTGCGCCTTGAGCCTTGGCTTGGCCAGTAAGAGTTTGTTCGATATCGGCAAGGGTGGTATGGCCGTAAATGTCTGGCTCACGAGTGCCAAGTAAATTCAAGTTAGGGCCTTGTAAAACAAGAATGCTGGCCATGTTAACGTACCTTTGGTTAATTTGACGCGCTGTAAGTAAGCTCGCTGGCTCCGGTTACTTGGTTGCGCCCATTGTGTTTGGATTGATATAACGCGCGGTCGGCTAGGGCCACTAATTCACTGGCAGACTGGCCTTGCCATTGAGCTAAACCGCACGAAAAGGTGGCTTTTAAGCCGTTGTTGCTGTGCGCGAGTTTAGCAAATCCTTCACGAATGCTGTTCATGATTTTTTTCGCCTGCTCTTCGCTGGCATCGTGCAGCACTATGGCAAATTCTTCGCCACCATAGCGGCCAATGGGGTCGGTTTTGCGCACATGCTG
>JBASZG010000329.1:0-25437 GCA_049277875.1 Venatoribacter sp. | reverse complement strand
CTGGCTTAGATATCAGCATCAAATCGCCTGAAGAGGCATGTCGTGTTTCCTTGCAGCGCTTGAAAGAAGGGAAAGATACTATTTCTGTTACCGGCAACGTGTTGCGTGACTATCTAACCGACCTATTCCCAATTCTTGAACTAGGCACCAGTGCCAAAATGCTGTCTATCGTACCTTTAATGGCTGGCGGTGGCTTGTTTGAAACAGGAGCTGGTGGCTCAGCGCCTAAGCATGTGCAGCAACTTCTTGATGAAAACTTCTTACGTTGGGACTCATTAGGTGAGTTTATGGCGTTATCTGCCTCTTTAGAGCACTTGGCTGAAACTCAAGGCAATAAGAAAGCCGCCGTTTTGGCTGAAACGCTTGATATTGCCACCGGAAATATTTTGGATAACCACAAGTCTCCTGGCCGTGAACTGGGTGAGATTGATAACCGTGGTAGTCACTTCTATCTGGCTCGCTACTGGGCTGAAGCTTTGGCTGCACAAGATCAAGATCAAGAGCTAAAAGCTTGCTTTGCACCCTTGGCCAAAGTATTGACTGAAAAAGAAGCCCAAATTATGCAAGAGTTGATGGCTGTTCAAGGAAGCAAAGTGGATATCGGTGGTTATTACCGCCCCGATCCAGCCAAGGCTGAGGCCGTAATGCGCCCCAGTCAAACCTTAAATGGCTTAATTAATAGTCATCATTGCTAAGACGCACAAACAATAAAACCCGCATAGCGGGTTTTATTGTTTACAGTGGCTTAAAATTAACAGGCTGCTATTTCAAGGGTGCGGATATTAATTGCATGAGTGCCTTTATCGCCCGGTTTAGTATCAAACTCGACTGTCTGGCCAGCTTTAAGCGTTTTGTAGCCATCCATTTGAATGGTTGAATAATGGGCAAATAAATCTTCATTGCCATCATCAGCTAAAATAAAACCATAGCCCTTAGCATTATTGAACCATTTGACTTTCCCTGTTTGCATAACGGATTCTCCTTTACTGCGCTGTTGTTATTAGGGAATGAATAACCATATAAATAATGGTTGTAAGCTAACTTACTCGTAAGAAATTATTACGTCAAGGTTGCAAATTAAGCCAATTTTTGAATGTCAATAGTTATTTTGCATTGTTGTGTAACAAAAAACAGCCGCAACAGTTACAGACTGAGCAACTTTGTACGGTTATGATAGAGAAAACACCAAAATTAGATAGATTATGCTTTATATATCAAATACTCAGCTAAACTCAGCTCAAGATGATGAAAATACACAAGGTGATTTTGAGTCAGGATTGGCACTTGAAAATGCTAAACCTGAACTCAAGAAACCCTCTATGTATGCCGTCATAATGATTAACGATGACTACACACCAATGGAGTTTGTGGTACAAATTTTGCAAAACTACTTTTACAAAACGTTAGAAGAGGCAACGCAAATCATGCTAACCATTCATACCAAGGGTAGTGCGGTTTGCGGCATCTATACTAAAGATGTAGCCGAAACTAAAGCGTTGATGGTGAATCAATATGCTAGAGAAAACGAGCATCCATTAGTGTGCGAAATTTCTAAAGCAGATGAGTAATGAAAACTAGGGGGCAACTATGTTAAATCGTGAATTAGAGCAAACATTGAACGACGCCTTCCGCGATGCTCGCTCAAAGCGTCATGAATTTATGACAGTCGAGCACTTACTGCTCGCACTATTAGATAACGTAGCCGCTGGCACCGTTCTGCAAGCCTGTGGCGCCGACGTTGAACGTTTGCGTAAAGAGTTAAAAGAGTTCGTTAACTCCACCACACCACTTATTCCAGACCACGACCGTGAACGTGAAACCCAACCAACTTTAGGGTTCCAGCGTGTACTACAGCGTGCGGTGTTTCATGTTCAGTCTTCAGGAAAAACCGAAGTGACTGGGGCCAATGTTTTGGTCGCCATTTTCTCAGAGCAAGAAAGCCAAGCTGTGTATTTCTTAAAGCAGCAGAGCATTGCTCGTATCGACGTGGTTAATTACATTTCTCATGGAATATCAAAAGTCTCTGGGCCTGACGATTCTTCTATGGGCATGTCTGAATCTTCTGATGAAGAACAAGAATCGGTAGGACGTAATGCCCTAGAAGGCTACGCTGTTAACCTAAATCGCATGGCTCGTGAGGGGAAAATCGACCCATTAATCGGGCGCGAAGACGAAGTTAATCGTTTAGTGCAAACCTTGGCACGCCGCCGCAAAAGCAATCCTTTGCTGGTTGGTGACTCAGGCGTTGGTAAGACCGCCATTGTGGAAGGCTTGGCCAAGCGCATTATTGACGGCGAAGTACCTGAAATTATAGAAAATGCTGTAGTTTACAGCCTCGATATGGGTGCGTTACTGGCCGGCACTAAATACCGTGGCGACTTTGAAAAACGCTTTAAAGCCTTATTGGCCGAACTAAAAAAACAGCCGCACGGCATTTTGTTTATTGATGAAATTCACACCATTATTGGCGCAGGTGCCGCCTCTGGCGGGGTGATGGATGCCAGCAACTTGCTTAAACCGCTCTTAAGCTCAGGGGAAATTCGTTGTATTGGTTCCACTACCTTTACCGAGTTTCGTGGCATCTTCGAAAAAGACGGTGCGCTTACTCGCCGTTTCCAAAAAATCGACGTGTCCGCGCCTTCTGTAGAAGACACTTACAAAATATTAAAAGGCTTGAAATCACGCTTTGAAGAGCACCACAATCTGCGTTACACCGACAAAGCCCTTAAAGCAGCAGCCGAGTTATCCGAACGCTACATCACCGATCGCAATCTGCCTGATAAGGCCATTGACGTGATAGATGAAGTTGGGGCTATGCAGCAGTTGTTGCCTTTAAGCAAGCGTAAGAAAACCATTGGCGTGACGGAAATTGAGCAAGTGGTAGCCTCGATTGCCCGCATTCCGTCTAAAACGGTTTCTTCGTCCGATAAAGAACTGCTGTTTAAACTTGAAGATAAACTAGAAATGCTGGTGTTTGGCCAAAACGACGCCATTCAAACTCTGTCAACGGCAATCAAAATGTCTCGTGCAGGTTTGAGTGCTCCTAACAAGCCTGTTGGCTCGTTCTTGTTTGCTGGTCCAACAGGGGTGGGTAAAACCGAAGTTACTCGTCAATTAGCTGCTGTGCTAGGCATGGAGCTAATACGTTTTGATATGTCGGAATACATGGAGCGTCACACAGTATCTCGTTTGATTGGTGCGCCACCCGGCTATGTTGGCTTTGATCAAGGTGGTTTATTAACCGAAGCTGTTAATAAAACCCCGCATTGTGTGCTGCTTCTTGATGAAATAGAAAAGGCGCACCCAGAAGTGTTTAACATTCTGTTACAGGTTATGGACCACGGCACCTTAACCGACAACAATGGCCGCAAAACCGATTTCCGTAATGTGATTTTAATTATGACTACTAACGCTGGGGCAGAACAAATGAGCCGCTCTAGTATTGGTTTTACTCAGCAAGATCACAGTACCGACGGAATGGAGGCGCTAAAGAAAGTTTTCACACCAGAATTTCGTAACCGCTTAGACAGTGTGGTGCAGTTTGCGCCATTGTCTAAAGACACTATCTTGCATGTGGTGGATAAATTCTTGGCTGAACTGCAAGGTCAGTTAGATGAGAAACGCGTACTGCTAAACATAGATGACGACGCTCGTTTTTGGTTGGCTGAGCACGGTTATGATGAAAAAATGGGCGCACGCCCAATGGCACGACTCATTCAAGAGAAAATCAAAAAGCCCTTGGCTGAAAAAATTCTCTTTGGTGAGTTAAGTCAGGGGGGGGAAGTGGATATATCAATCAAGAAAGGAGAGATTGATTTAAACGTTCCAGAGAGCATGCCAGCTTAAGCTGGCATGTTTGCCGCAAATTAACGTGCGCGGTAAGTGATTCGGCCTTTGGTTAGATCATAAGGCGTTAACTCGACCTTAACCTTATCGCCCGTTAAGATTCGAATATAGTTTTTACGCATTTTTCCAGAAATGTGTGCTACTAACACATGACCGTTTTCTAAACGTACGCGGAACATGGTGTTAGGAAGTGTGTCTATCACTTCGCCTTCCATTTCAATATGATCATCTTTTGCCATTCGTCACCTATTTAAACCGAGCAATAATGCGCGCGCATTCTGCCTGAAAAGCGACCAATAAGCAAAGCCATTGTTAATTAATCGTTAAATCCTGCCAGACTTGGCCGTTGAAAAATTCAATTGGATGAAAATGATTTTTATAATTCATTTGTGGTGAATCTTTAATATAGTAGCCTAAGTAATTGAATTTTAAGTCAATTGAATTAGTCAAATCGTTTAGCGTTAGAATCATAAAAGTGCCCAAAGAACGCTCGATATAATCTGTATCGTAAAAACAATACACAGATGAAAGACCATCTCGTAATAGATCAAACACCATGCAAGCAAGAACTTGTTGGCCTTTTTGGGCAACTAAAAAGCCTGTATTACCAAAATCGTTGCAAAGAAAATCATCAAACTGCTTTTCATTAGCAGGATACATATCGCCGCTTTGGTGCTTGGTGCGGATGTATTTTTCAAACAAAGGATAAAAGCGTTTGCTTGGCGCTGTAACGCTTAAAGTTAAATCTTTATTTTTCTTTTTAATTCTTTTTTGCGATTTACTGGGTTGGAATTTGTGCACAGGTATGCGCACCGACTGGCAAGCATTGCAACTAGGGCAGTTGGGGCGATACACCAATTTTCCGCTACGGCGAAAGCCGTTTTGGCTAAGCAGGGTTAAATCTAGGTCGTCTAGCTCGCTTTTAGGGTTAATGTAAACACTGCGCGCCTGCTGACCCTTAAGATAGCTGCAAGGATGCGTTTCTTCTGGCTGCAATAAAATAAAGGATTTCTGAGTCATGCCACTACGCTTATCAATGGGCTTAAAGAAGGTTGACTAACAGCTTGTTTTAAAATGCTTTCAAACTTTTCTCGCTCTAGCATTTCAATTCCAAACTGAGCTAAATGAGGAGTTTTCATTTGGCAGTCGATTAGCTCAATGCCTTGCTCAAACAATAATGGCGCAATGGTAGCAAAGGCTATTTTGGAGGCGTTACTCTCGTGGGAAAACATCGACTCACCAAAAAAAGCCCGGCCAATTATCAGCCCATAAAAACCGCCTATTAACTCGCCATTAGCATTCCAATGTTCGCCACTAAATGCACGCCCGGCTGCATGCAGCCTAGAGTAAGATTGAATCATTTCTTGGCTAATCCAAGTTGATCTGCTTTTGTCTCTTGGTGCAGCGCAATTTTGCATCACTTGAGTGAAGGCTAGGTTGCAGGTAACTCGATGAGGCTTTTTTAGCAGCTTCTTCACGCTTTTGGGAATATGAAAACTGTTTGCGGTAATAACCGCCCTAGGGTTGGGTGTGTGCCAGCATCTTGGGTCATTAGGGCCATTCCAAGGAAATATGCCACGGCGATAGGCCTGGTCTAGCCAGAGTGGTTTTACTGGGCCACCAATAGCCAGCAAGCCAAAAGGATCTCTTGCTTGGCTGGTTGGGGGGAAATCTGGCATGGAAAATTGGTCTAACCATCGCTTCATCTTCGTAGACCCTTTAAAGTCATGATAAACTGCGTCTTTGCCTATTATTCTAGGAGCAAAATTTGCAAAAAAACACACAGGAAGTCGAATCTCGCCCTGGTCGTCGGCTCGATATTATATTTTTAGTGGCGCTTTCTGTTGGTCTTCTACTCTTTATTGCGTTGTTTACTTATTCGCCAACAGACCCATCACTCACCGTAAGCTCCACCCAAGCAACACATAATGCAGCGGGTAAAGTAGGGGCCTTTATGGCCGATTTCTTTTTCAGTGCTTTTGGCTATCTGTCTTATATTTTGCCGGTTTTGCTGATTGGCAAATTGGCGTTGCTAATCAAAACCACACCGAGTTTACAAAAGAACATCGTTTTCATTCGGGTTTTAGGCTTTATCTTGACCATTACCATGTGCTGCGTGTTTGCTGAACTCAGTGTAATAGATGCTTCTCATCTTCCGGCTGGAGCGGGCGGCATTTTAGGCAGTGCTTTAACGGGGCTGCTGTTGCCGTTATTTGGTTTTGCAGGCACCGTGTTGGTGATGGTTGGCTTGCTTGCACTAGGGCTTATGCTTTATTTTGAATTTTCGTGGCTAACTGTGTTTGAGCGAGTAGGAGAATGGGCGCTGTCGCTTTATGGCAAAAAAGATCGCTGGCTGAAGCAAATAGGCGAAATTAAAGTTAAAAGCCCCAGCCTTGAAGGTACCTCTAAGTTGCCTGCTTTGGTTAATAATGCCTCATCTAACAATGAGATAGAGCTGGATTTTAATTTTACGTCGAAAGACGACCTTCCTTGGCAAGACATTCATTTCGAGCAAGAAAACGACACCGAGATTGTTCTCCCTATCTCACAGGTTGCCGCTAAAGCGCCTACTAAATTTGCCAACACTAAGCCAGCCAAAGTAGCAGAAGCCGCAGTTGATATTCCTATTCAGCCTTTAGAAAAGCGTGAATCGGCTCCCAGTGAGCGCGCTCAACGCGAGCTACAGGGTGGCTTATTCAACGACATGGAACCCTTGCCCTCTATTGCTTTGCTAACGCCGCCACGCCCACAGGTGGGTGGATTTTCTGCCGAGCGGCTGCAAGAACTCTCGCGTTTATTGGTGCAAAAACTAGCCGACTTTGGCGTAAAAGTAGAGGTAACGGCCGTAGCCCCAGGCCCGGTAATTACGCGCTTTGAAATTCAGCCTGCGCCTGGTGTTAAGGCCAGCAAAATATCCAACCTTGCTCGTGACCTTGCTCGTTCTATGGCCATGCCCAGTGTGCGGGTGGTTGAGGTGATTCCCGGCAAGTCGGTAATGGGTATTGAAATACCCAACGAAGATCGTGCCATTGTCTCTCTTTCTGAGGTGCTGTCTTCGCAAGACTACGACAAGTCAAAATCTCCCCTTACCTTGGCACTTGGCCATGATATCGGTGGCAACCCAGTCATTACCGATTTGGCGAAAATGCCACACCTGTTGGTGGCAGGTACCACTGGTTCAGGTAAATCGGTGGGCGTAAACGCCATGCTACTTAGCCTGCTGTTTAAGGCCACGCCCGATGAACTGCGCCTTATTTTGGTCGACCCCAAAATGCTAGAACTATCAGTGTACGAAGGCATACCGCACTTGCTTACTCCGGTGGTTACCGACATGAAAGAAGCCGCCAGCGCACTGCGTTGGTCGGTGGCCGAAATGGAGCGCCGCTATCAGCTAATGGCTGCAATGGGGGTGCGTAATTTGGCTGGCTTTAATAAGAAAATTAACGATGCCATCGAAGAGGGTAAGCCACTGACCGACCCATTGTGGAAAATAGAACAATCTTTCGAAACTCAACCACCACTGCTAGAGCCATTGCCCTACATAGTGATTGTGATTGATGAGTTTGCCGACATGATGATGATGGTGGGCAAAAAAGTAGAAGAACTCATTGCTCGTATCGCCCAAAAAGCGCGTGCTGCGGGTATTCACATGATTCTGGCCACTCAGCGCCCTTCAGTAGACGTAATTACTGGTCTAATTAAAGCCAACATTCCTACTCGTATGGCGTTTCAAGTGTCGTCTAAAATTGACTCGCGCACTATTTTAGACCAAGGCGGTGCGGAGCAATTATTAGGCCACGGCGATATGCTCTTTATGCCACCAGGCATTGCCTTGCCAGAACGGGTGCATGGCGCCTTTGTGGACGACGACGAAGTGCACCGCGTTGTGGCTGAATGGAAAAAACGCGGCGCTCCACAATATCTGGAAGAAATCACCAGTATTGATGAAGACGGCAATCTAGTTGGCTCCGGCGACAGCGAAGGCAGCGCCGATGGCGAGCAAGACGAGCTTTACGATTTAGCCGTGGCCTTTGTTTTAGAAAGCGGCAAGTGCTCTATCTCGTCGGTGCAGCGTAAATTGCGTGTGGGCTACAACCGCGCCGCCAATATTGTGGACGCCATGCAGGCGGCCGGCGTGGTATCTGCGCCTGCACACAATGGCTCTCGCGAAGTGTTAGTGGGCAGCGGCTCAGATTATTAAGAGGATTTAATGAAAAAATTTCTAACTACAAAATCAAGTGTTGTGGCAGCAGGTATGCTATTAAGCAGCTTGGCTTGGGCTAATGACAGCGCCTTAAACGACTTTCTAGCGCGCCTTGATCAACTGCAAAATCTACAAACAGAATTTACCCAAACTACCCGCGATGCGCGTGGCAATAGCCTGCAAAAACTCGAAGGCCAAATGATAGTGGCAAAGCCGGGGAAAATGCGCTGGCAAACCAAGCCACCCTATGAACAATTGGTGATTTCCGACGGCCAAAGCGTATGGATTTACGATGTCGATTTAGAGCAGGTCACTATTCGCCCAATGGAACAGCGCATAGCCGAAACGCCAGCCCTGTTACTAAGCGGTGATACCAAAGAAATTAGCAAAAACTTCACTCTGGAAGAAAGCAAAAACGGCAGCATCATTCGCTTCTCGCTTTTCCCAAAAGACAAAAGCCAGCTATTTGAAAAAATTGAATTCCAATACGCCGAAAACAGCCTAGAAAGCATGCGTATTTTAGATGCTGCAGGGCAAGCCACGGATATTTTCTTTAATGATGTCAGTGAAAACCAAAAGCTCGATGACCAGTTGTTTAAATTCACTGTACCCGAAGGCGTAGACGTAATAGACGGACGCAATGCACACTGATTTATTTGCCGAACAAGCCGCCTACGAACCATTGGCGGCGCAAATGCGCCCCACCAAGCTAGAAGACTACGTTGGCCAAAAACAAGTGGTGGGCGAGGGCACGCCACTGCGTCGCTCGCTTGAAACTGGGTATTTGCACTCGCTTATTTTGTGGGGGCCGCCGGGCGTGGGTAAAACCACACTGGCTAAACTGTTAGCCAACTACATAGACGCGGCTTTTATTACCATTAGCGCGGTGATGTCGGGTGTAAAAGAAATCCGTGAAGCGGTGCAAGAAGCCAAGCAATACCGCGCGCATGGCCGCAAAACCATTCTTTTTATAGACGAAGTGCATCGTTTTAATAAATCACAGCAAGACGCCTTCTTACCCTACGTTGAAGACGGCACTTTTATTTTTATTGGTGCCACCACCGAAAACCCTTCATTCGAGCTAAACAACGCGCTTTTATCGCGGGCGCAAGTGCTGGTACTAAAACGCTTAGAACCAACCGAAATTAAAGAACTGCTAGAACGCGCTTTAGCTCGTTTAAACAAAAGCTCGGTTGCCACCAAAGATGCCCTAGAGCTATTGGCCGTAGCCGCCGATGGCGATGCGCGTCGCAGTCTAAATATGCTGGAAATTGGCTTGCAACTGGCAGGTGAGGGCGAGCTAAACCAAGCCATAGTCAAGGAACTAATGGGCAGCCAAGCCAAAGCCTTTGATAAAGGTGGCGATATTTTTTATGAACAAATATCGGCATTGCACAAGTCGGTGCGCGGCTCTAGCCCAGATGCGGCGCTTTATTGGTTAGTGCGAATGTTAGAAGGCGGCTGCGATGCTCGTTATTTAGCGCGGCGTATAGTGCGCATGGCGTGGGAAGACATCGGCCTTGCCGACCCTCGCGCCATGCAACTATGCAACGATGCCGCCACCACCTACGAACGCCTTGGTAGCCCAGAAGGCGAACTGGCCTTAGCGCAAGCGGTGCTTTACCTTGCCAGCGCCCCCAAAAGTAACGCAGGTTACAACGCCTACAAGCAAATGCGCGAACTGGTAAAAAACAGCCCAAGCTATGAAGTACCAGTGCATCTTCGCAACGCCCCGACCAAGCTGATGGACACCTTGGGCTATGGCAGCGACTACCGCTACGCCCACGACGAACCCGAAGCCTATGCCGCAGGCGAAAACTACTTTCCACCAGAGCTACAAGATACGCTGGTTTACCAACCCGTTGCGCGTGGTTTAGAAATTAAAATTGGGCAAAAATTGGAGTATCTTAACGGCCTTAATTTAAGCTCTCACAACCAACGCTATAAGGGAAAAAAATGAATCTGTTGTGGATTGCGCTAGGCGGGTCGCTTGGAGCACTGTCACGTTTTTGGCTTTCTGGTACTATAGCCAGCCTTGCCAGCACCCATTTACCAGAGCGAGCGCATTTCCCATTTGGTACGTTCAGCGTCAACGTTATTGGCTCTTTTATCATCGGCATGCTGTGGTTTTGGCTGGTTCAGCAAAATCTAGGGGCGCAGCATTACCGCTTTTTGCTGATTACTGGGTTTTTAGGGGCGTTTACCACCTTCTCTAGTTTTTCCCTAGAAAGTATTTTGTTGCTGCAGCAAGAACGCTGGTTAAGTTTTGCTTTGTACGCAGGCGGTAGCTTGCTTACCTGTCTAGTGGCTACGGTTTTGGGCATGTTGGTAGCAAAGCAATTTGTATAATTATTCGGCCTTAACCTTGGCCAACACACTCTAGATATTCAATTAGGTGCTTTTATGCTTGATATTAAATACATCCGCGACAACCTCGAACAGGTTAAACAGGCTTTGGCCAAAAAACATTTTGATTTTGATATTAAGCAATTTCAGTCGCTCGACGAAGCCCGCAAACAAGCCTTAACCGAAGCGCAAAACCTGCAAGCTGAAAAGAAAAAAGCCTCTAAACAAGTTGGCGTCTTAGTAGGCCAAGGCCTAAGCCCAGAAGAAGCCAAAAAACAAGTCATGGGCAGCATCGACAACAACATCAGCGCCGCCGAAAACCAAGCCAAAGAAGCCGAAGCCGCGCTTTTTAACTTTTTAATGGCTGTACCTAACCTTCCAAGCAACGAAGTGCCCGAAGGCAAAAGCGAAGACGACAACCTTGAAGTATTAACATGGGGTGAACCAACCCAGTTTGCTTTTAAAGCCAAAGACCATGTTGATTTAGGCGCGCCTTTTGGCCTGAACTTTGACCAAGGCGCGTTGGTGGCAGGTTCACGCTTTGTTGCCATGAGCGGTGCTATGGCACGTCTGCACCGCGCCTTAGCGCAATTTATGCTCGACACCCACAGCGAAGAACACGGCTATTTAGAAACCTATGTGCCTTACATGGTGAACAAAACCGCGCTTGAAGGCACTGGCCAGCTACCTAAGTTTGAAGAAGACCTGTTTAAAATTCCTCAGGCGCAAGGCGATAAAGACTTTTACTTAATTCCAACCGCCGAAGTGCCAGTCACCAACCTCATGCGCGACAACGTGTACGAAGGTGCTTTACCGGTAAAACGCGTGGCTCATACCCCCTGTTTCCGTAGTGAAGCCGGCAGCTATGGCCGCGATACGCGTGGCATGATTCGCCAACACCAATTCGACAAAGTGGAATTGGTGCAATTTGTAAAACCGGGGCAATCTTACCAAGTGCTCGAAGAACTCACTGGTCACGCCGAAGCCATTTTGCAAAAACTCAAACTGCCATATCGCAAAGTCATGCTATGCGGTGGCGATTTAGGCTTTTCTGCGGCTAAAACCTACGACCTTGAAGTATGGTTACCCGGTCAACAAAAATACCGCGAGATTTCTTCTTGCTCTAACTTTGAAGATTACCAAGCACGCCGTATGCAAGCGCGTTTCCGCAACCCAGAAACGGGCAAGCCTGAGCTGCTGCACACCCTTAACGGCTCTGGCCTTGCGGTAGGCCGTACTATGGTGGCGGTGCTGGAAAACTACCAACAAGCCGACGGCAGCATTGTCGTACCCGAAGTGTTACGCCCCTACATGCGTGGCCTAGAGGTGATTAGCCAATGATGACGCTGCCCCTTGTTTTGCGAGGGAACGCACGCCCTTTTGTGGTGATTGGTGCGGGTAATGTGGCCGCACGCAAAATACGCACGCTAGTGAACGCGGGTGCCAAGGTTAAAGTGATAGCCCCTAGCATTCACCAAGACATTCAAGCACTTGCCCATACGCTTGAGTTAGAACAGCGTGAAGCTACCAGCCAAGAACACTTCGAGGCTGGCAGCTTTGTGGTGCTGGCCACCGCCAATACCGAACTAAATGCGACCTTAGCCAAGCGCGCCAAAGAGCAGGGGGCTTTGGTGTGCCGCGTAGACGAGCCAGAAGACAACGACTTTAGCTTTCCTGCCGTGATTGACCGCTCTCCGCTTATGGTAACAGTGTCTACTCAAGGCGCATCGCCAGCTTTAACTCGCCATGTAAAACAACGCTTAGAAGCCTTTTTACCCAGCGACTACGGCAAACTGGCCAGTTATATGGAAGGCTTACGCGAACGTATTAAAGAGAGCCTGCCACTTAAAGAGCGCGCAGGTTTCTGGCGCAAGTGGATAAACAGCATTGCTCCAGAGTTGCTACTTGGCCGCAAAGACGAACAAGTAGAAAGCATTACCCAAGATTTACTGGCAGGCAAAGAAGAAAACGGTGAAGTATGGCTGGTGGGCGCAGGCCCAGGCGATCCAGACCTGCTTACCTTTAGAGCCTTACGCTTAATTCAAAAAGCCGAAGTGGTGTATTACGACCGCTTAGTAAACCCACGCATTCTCGATTTGCTTTCCCCCGAAGCTGAAAAGTTTTATGTGGGTAAAGCCCAAAGCAACCACGCCGTACCCCAAGAAGGCATTAACGAGCTACTGGCTCAAAGTGCTAAAGCGGGTAAAAAAGTGTTGCGCCTAAAAGGCGGTGACCCTTTTATTTTTGGTCGTGGTGGCGAAGAAATAGAACACCTAGCAGCCCAAGGCATACCCTTTCAAGTGGTGCCTGGTATCACCGCTGCCAATGGCTGTGCGGCTTATGCAGGCATTCCGCTCACTCACCGCAACCACGCCCAAAGCGTGCGTTTTGTGACCGGCCACCTAAAAAACAACACCTGTAACCTACCTTGGCATGAATTGGTACACCCCAATCAAACCCTAGTCATTTACATGGGTTTAACCGGTGTGCCATATATCTGCGAACAGCTTATTGCTAATGGTATGAACGCAGATACGCCCATAGCTCTAGTAGAAAAGGGCACCTTGCCAGAGCAAAAAGTGCACATAAAAACACTAAAAACCATGCCAGCTTACGTTGCCACCCATGATATAAGTGCGCCCACTTTGACCATCGTTGGTACGGTCGTGTCTTTATACGAGCAATTAAAATGGCGCTAGGCTAAAAATAGCCTACAGTTTCAAGCATAACGGTCGATATCAAAGAAGTCTGGTATCTAACTGATAAATCTAATTATTTAAGAGGCGGCAAGTCTATGCATTTTCTTGCATCACTCAGCATTAAAACGAAGATTTTGTCTTTGACTCTCGTTGCAGTCATCGGCTTTGTGACAAGTCTTTTGATTAACCACAATATGAATACCGCAAATACTTTGCGTTTAAGCGATATTCAACAGATCTACTTTCCTGCCGTGGAAGAGTCGAAAGCCAATATCGTGCGCCTAGCTCGTATCGAGGAGTTGTTCTCTACCGCTGTTAGCTCTGGTGAAATGGATTTTGTAAAGTCTGCCGAAGTGCTTCGTGGCGAAATTCTTGAAGGCACCAACAAGCTTGAAGCTCTGTGGCCTAAATACAGCCAAGAAGCCAAGCAAATTCGTTTTTCCTTTGAAAACTACTTTAAGGCGGCAAAAGAACTGTCTGTTGGTATGATTGATGACTCTTTGGATATGAACCTTTTGAGCAGCAAAATTGAAGGCATGAATTCAGCCTTAAAACTGGCTCGTAGCGATATGGAATCTTACAGCGATACCAGCTTAAACGCCTTTAATTCAACCGTTGAAACGTCGAATAAAGAAGGCAAGGAAGCTCAATCGTTATCCTTAATTTTGGCTTTGGTTATTTTGGCTATCATGCTGGGCGCCGCCTTTACCATCAGCTACTTTATTAACGCCTCTTTGGCCAGCTTATTAAGCTCGCTGAAAAACATTGCATCTGGCCAAGGCGATTTAACCCAGCGCATTCAAAAGCATTCGGATGATGAAATTGGCCAAGTGGTCGATTCCTTTAACCAATTTGTTGAAAAACTACATACAAATATAGGTGAGCTGGTTAAAAACACTCAACCACTTACCAGTATTACCAGCGATTTGCGCTCTTTAACCAATAGCACCAGCCGCATTGCCGAAGAGCAAAACATGGCCACCGAACAGGTTGCCATTGTGGTTGATGGCATGCTTGAAAGTATGCGCGATGTTAGCTCACACGCCAATTCGGCGGCTGCTGCCGCTCAAGAAGCCGATGAAGCCGCCAAACAAGGCCGAATAGTAGTAAATGAAACCGTGGTTGGTATTAACAACTTGGCCGAAGCCATAGACCAAGCCAGTGAAGTGATTCGCAAACTGGAAGCCGACACCAACAACGTGGCCGGTATTTTAGATGTCATTCGCGGCATTGCCGAACAAACCAACCTATTGGCGCTTAACGCTGCTATCGAGGCGGCTCGTGCTGGTGAACAGGGCCGTGGCTTTGCTGTGGTTGCCGACGAAGTGCGCACTTTGGCATCGCGCACTCAAGATTCCACCACCGAAATTCAAGGTGTCATTGAGCAGTTACAACAAGCGTCACAATCTGCTGTAAAAGTAATGGATCGCAGCAAAGACCAAGCAGGTAAAAGTGTTACCCAAGCATCGCAAACCGATGAAAGCTTGCAGCGCATTACCAATCATGTTGAAGCAATTCGCTCGATGAACTCGCAAATTGCCTCCAATATTGAAAACCAAGAACAAGCTGCCACAGGCATTAAGCATCACCTGTCTGGCATTCAGTCTACCTCTGAGGAAACCGTGCGTAGCATTCAGAAAGTAGACGGTGCAGGTCAGTCTTTAACTGGTATTGCCAACTCCTTACAGTATGTAACTGGGCAATTTCGCGTTTAAAGGCAATTTTCGGGGCGTGGCAGCCCCGCAATTTTAGCCGCTAATTTCGCTGGGCTTTGTGGAAATAACTGAAGCAAATAAATGCTGGTGGCCTTTTCGGCTCCCAGCTTTTCTTTTAAGTATTTGGTGAAAGGGCGCATGGCGGGTGAAAGCTGAAACTCGCTATAAAACAGACGCAGCGCGTCTATCACTTCCCAATGAGCCGAAGACAGAGTTAAGTTCTCTTGCTGCGCCAACTGCGCTGCAACCTCTGGGTTCCAATCTTCTAGATTAAGTAAAAAACCGTCTTTATCTACAGCAAGCGTCATGGGGTTCCTCTCTTAGCGCCAAGTTAGAGTGTTTTGCTGTTTAAGCGTTAAAGCCACCCATTCACTGTCGCTTATTGCCTGCACAAACTGAACCGCCTGGGTTAGCTTACGTTCGTCTAACTCTTTACTACGAGCGTAAAGCGGCAGGGTTTGAAATACCGACAGGTCGGCTTGCAGCAGGGCAAATAATGCTTCTCCTAGAATAATTAGCTCGTCGTTAGGGTTTAAGGCGTGCTGTAGCTCTGTGCTTGTTAGCGCGCTGGCACTAAAAACCAAATGTAAGCTCATTGTTAATCCTTAAAACTGAAAGCAATGCTTGGCGGTGCTGCACAGGTGGTTTAATTCAACCCGATTCTGCACCCGCACGAAAGCAGGGATGGTTATTTGCTGCGTCTCGGCCCAAGCTTGGCTCTGGCTACTGATAAGCAGTTCAATTTCATACAAAGGAAAGGCCGCAAGCACTTTATGTGCTGCCTTGCCTCCTGCTTTAAGCGGTGCCTGTGGCAATAGCCACTGTAGCCCTTGCCCTTGCAGAATTACTTTAACAGGCTCATCAAAGGCGGCTAAGGCTAAGGCCAACTCGGCGGCTTCTAAATCTTGGCTAGGAGCATGGCTAAACAACACCACTATATTAGAACTGGATGACACGGTCGCACTCCTTGCAGGCCGTAGCCAATTCGCCCAAGCCTTTTAAGTTAAAGCCTGCTGCTAGGGTAGTGGCAGGTAATGAATAGCGAGTTTGCTCGGTGCTATCAACGACGCCTCGGCGCAGTGCATTAGCAATGCACACATCCAAATTAAAACCGTATTTTTGCGCCAATGTCTGCCACTGCAAAGCCACGGCCACTTGCCCTTGAATTGGCATTTGTGTGTTTAATGCTGCGTACACCGCATCTTGATAAAAGAAAACTGACTTTATGGTGTGGCCAGCCAGCACCGCTGCTTCAATAAAGTCGATAGCCTGTAAGTGGCTGATGCTCAACGTAGGAGATTGAGTTAATACGAGAGTGAAGTTGGCCATAGATACCTCACAAATGAAAAAGCCCAGAATAATCTGGGCTTTTAGATAGTGGCGGAGGGATAGAGATTCGAACTCTAGAACGGGATAAACCGTCGCCGGTTTTCAAGACCGGTGCTTTCAACCACTCAGCCATCCCTCCAATGGCCGCGTATAATACTTGAGAACTTTTTAACGTCAATATTTTTTTAACAAATTCTCGAAATATTTTTACAAATCAATCAATTAAACCCAATGAGTGCTTTAGAAAGCAGGGTTAGGCAGCCATAACTAAGGCCAGCGATAAGCAACCATTCAACCAAACAAACCACTTTAAGCCGTTTTGGGGAAATGGCGATGGGAATAACGTTCAATTCTTCTTGTTCTGCGCGTTTTGGTTTCATCACGAACTCCTTTTGATTGCCAATCAATCATGGTGCAAAAAAATGAAGCTTGTGTGGCCTTTGTGTGTTTTTTTGTTGTTATTTTATTAACATTTGTTCAATAAACTCGCTAACACTGCGTCCAAGGGCATTTAGCTCATAGCCACCTTCCAGCAGTGCCACCCAAGGCAGATTTCGAACTTGGCAGAAGTGCTGAATTTGCTCGCCGATCCAGCGGTAGTCGTCGTCTTCAAAGCACAGGTTGGCCTGTGGGTCTTCTTTGTGTGCGTCAAAGCCTGCCGAAACAATAATGGCTTCTGGGGCAAAGCCTTCAAGCGCAGGTAGCCATTGTTCTAAAACAGCTTGGCGAAACTCTTTGCTGCCTTCGTTTTCAGCCAAATAGCTGTTAACCACATTGCTGAACTTGTATTGCTGATAGTGACTGTAAGGGTAGAACGGATGCTGAAAGCTGGTGCAAATTAAAAATCGTGGGTCGTCTTTTAAAATATCAATGGTGCCGTTGCACTGGTGAGCGTCGAAGTCTAACACCGCCACTCGCTGCAAAAAGTGTTTGTCTGTGGCTCGTAGCGCCGTAATAGCCGCGTTATTAAAAAAGCAAAAACCTTTGCTTAATCTGGCTTCGGCATGGTGGCCCGGTGGGCGAACGGCAACAAAGGCATTATGAAATTGGTTGTTTAACACTGCGTCTAGGGCCATTAAACAGCTTCCTGCGGAATAATAAGCGGCTTCTAAGCTGCCCGCCGACATAGGCGTGTCTTCATCCACCAGAATATGGCCTTGTTTCGGTTGAATAAGCCCCAGTTGTTCTACATAGCCAGGGCTATGGGCGCGCAGCACATCGGCCAGTTCGGCTTTTTGCCCTTCGATGTGAGTCATTTCATCCCATATTTGGCGATTTTTCAGTTCTTGTTCTATCGCAAGAATGCGTAGAGCATGCTCAGGATGTTCTAACCCTGTATCGTGCTCAAAATGTTGCTGGAATGAATAGTAAGCTGTGGTCATAATCTGACGAACCAGTTAAATTTTAAATTAGTGTATAGAGTCGCAATCAATTAGCCAACTCAACTTAAGGATCATATCCAATGGGTACGCATTCACTCGAATTATTTTTCAGCCCCAAGTCGATTGCCGTGATTGGCGCTTCAGAAAGGCGTGGCAGCTTAGGCGGGGTAGTGTTTCGTAATTTAATTTCGGCTAACTTTTCTGGCCCCATTATTCCCATCAATGCGCGTGGTTACGACGAGGTTTATGGCATTAAAGCACTAAGCCGTGTTGGCCAGCTTGAGCAAGCCCCCGACCTCGCCATTATTTGTACTCCAGCAGAAACCGTCCCTAAGCTGCTTAAGCAACTGCATGCCAAAGGTGTTGGGGCAGCCATTTTGCTCACAGGTGGTATTGCTCGTACTCGCTCATGGCATTTTCAACCATCGTCTGAGCGTTTAGAAAAAATCATTCAAGAAACCAAAATGCGCATTCTTGGCCCCGACTGCATCGGCATGGTAGTGCCGGGGCGCAAATTAAACGCCAGCTTTTTACACGTTCCGGTGCGCAGTGGTCACATAGCCTACATTGGCCAGTCGGGCACTCTGGCCTCTGGTGTAATGGACTGGGCCTACAGCCGCAATGTCGGCTTTTCTCATGTGGTAACTTTGGGCAACAGCCGCGACGTTACCTTGCCCGATTTAATTAATTACTGCACCCAAGAACCGCAAGTGCGAAGCGTGCTGCTGCAATTAGATGAGCTTGGCTCTGGCAAAAAACTGATTCGCGCGCTTCGTGCAGCTTCTAGGCACAAGCTGGTGCTGGCGGTAAAAAGCAATCGATTTCAAGAAAGCCCACTAAGCAATATGAACACCCCCAAAGGGCTTAAATCTCGTGATACTTTGATAGACGAAGTTTTGGCCAGAGCAGGGGTACTAAGGGTGTCGGCCACCGACGAAATGTTCGACTGTGTGGACGCTCTAAGCCCACGCCGAGAAACCTTTGGCCCACGCTTGGCCATTATTGCCAATGGCCGTGGCCCGGCCATTTTAGCTCTAGACCGGCTGATGCACGACAAAGGCCAGTTGGCCAAAGTTTCAGACGACACGCACACCCATCTGCGCGCCTTATTGCCCGAATACGTTAGCACCGACAACCCAGTGCTACTAAACCCAGAATTGCAACCACAGCAGCTTACTGCTGTGGCAAACACCTTGCTGCAAGACAACGAAGTCGATGCCTTATTGGTTATTTACACCCCAAGTCGTGGCTCCGACCCACTGGCTTGCGCCGAAGCCTTAGTGAAAGTGGCTAATAACTCCAAAAAGACCATTTTAACCAGTTGGATTGGCGAGCACTCGGTCACCAAAGCACGAGAGTTCTTTGATCAAAACGACGTTCCTGCCTTTGAAACCCCAGACAACGCCATTAAATCTTACATGTATATGGTGGCTCACCAACGCACCCAAGACCTATTATGGGAAACCCCAGAAAGTTTAGAAATTCCTATTTCTTCACAGCATTTAGACGTTGATGCCGCCATTTTAAGCAGCCATAAACCCGGCGATTATCTGCGCCCCAACTACGTTTGGGATTTAATTGGCGCCTATGGTTTTGCCTATTCGCAAAACCGCTATCGCTCTAATTTAGATGAAGTGATTGCTGTGGCCGATGAGGTAACAGGCCCTTGGGTACTCAGAGTGCACCACCGCGATTATCTATACCCCTTCGCCTATGGCAACAACCCGCGCGAGCGTTTGCGCTCGGTGGCGCGCAACCTTAAAACGCACGACGATATTCGCCGCGCCGCCGACGACTTAAAAGAAGCCATTCATACCAAGTTTCCCGACAGCCCAGTGCTTGGCTACACAGTACAAACCATGCATCGTGCCCTAGATAACCTACAGTTTTCTTTTGGTATTGGGCGCGACGACGATGTTGGCCCCTTTATTTTCTTTGGCGGGGGTGGCTCCACCGCCGATATTTTGGTCGACCGCCATGTGGCCTTGCCACCGCTTAACGCCAACTTGGCCGAAAAGTTAATTAAACGCAGCCACTTTTATGAGGTGTTATCCGAGCGCAGCGAAAACTTAGAGCGCGAGTTAATTACCCTCAAACACTGGCTGGTGGCCATGTCGCATTTGGCCTTAAATCACACTTGGGTATCTGGCCTAGAGCTAAACGCCATTCGTCAAAAAGTAGGGCATTACCTAGTCATTGGCGCAGCAGGCGAAGTAGGGCACCCAGTTAAAAGCGCAATTCAGCCGTACCCCAATGAGTTTGAAACTCAATACATCACCGGCATGGGTAACCACTATTTAATTCGCCCCATTCGCGCCGAAGACGAGCCACTGCTGGAAGTGTTTTACAACAACCTCAGCAGCGAATCACTACGCTTACGCTTTTTCTCCAGCCGTCGCAGTTTTGGGCACCGTGAGTTATCGCGCTTTGCTCAAATCGACTACGACCGAGAAATGGCCTTCGTGGCACTGCGCGAAGAAAAGCTCTATGGCGTCGTGCAAGTATGGGTTGACCCAGACGACGTTTCTGCCGAGTTCTCGGTTATTCTGAACGACAACTGTCGTGGCGAAGGGCTAGGGCTTAAGCTAATGCAAGAAATTGAAAAATACCTAACCAATCGTGGCGTATTGCAAATAGTAGGCACAGTGCTGCCACACAACACCGGCATGCTAAAGCTGGCAGAACGGCTTGGCTTTAAAATGAGAAATAACTTCGATGAAGGGGTGGTGGAAGTGGGTAAAAATCTCAATGTACCTCTTCATAGCTGGCAAAAAAAACGTATGTACCGTCTATAATGGGCGTTTGCTATAGTGTTGTAGACTTTTGCAGAGTGAGGCAGAGCTTTGATTCGTGTTTTAATTGCCGACGACCACCACCTAGTTCGTTTTGGAATTAGCCGCTTGCTAACCGAAAAAGGCATAGCCGTGGTTGGCGAAGCCGCCAATGGCGAAGAAGCCATTCAGTTTGTAAAACAAAACGTGGTAGACGTAGTGTTAATGGACATCCGTATGCCAGGTATTGGCGGGCTTGAAGCCACCAAGAAAATCTTACGCTACGCCCCCGACATCAAAGTCATTGCCGTTACCGCCTACGACGACACCATGTTCACCTCGCGCTTATTACAAGCCGGCGCTTCTGGCTACATCAGCAAAGGCGCTGGCCCCGACGAAATGGTTATCGCCATTCAAAAAGTATTTTCTGGGCAGCGTTATTTAAGCCCTGAAATTGCCCAACGTATGGCCCTTAGCCACTTCGACCCAAGCGAACAATCGCCCTTCGACAAACTTTCCGAGCGCGAGCTACAAATTGCCCTAATGATTGTCGGGTGCCAAAAAGTAGCCGACATTGGCGACAAGCTCTTTCTAAACCCCAAAACCGTAAACAGCTATCGCTATCGCATTTTTGAAAAACTTGGTATAGACGGCGACGTAGAATTAACTCACATGGCCATGCGTCATGGCCTTATAGACCCAGCAAACTAATGTCCGATTTTGATATCAAGGCTTTTTTACAAAGCCTAAGCCAGCGTGCTGGCGTGTACCGAATGTTTGCCAAAGACAACAGCTTGCTTTACGTCGGCAAGGCCAAAAACCTAAAAAACCGTGTTTCCAGCTATTTCCGCTCGCGCGGTTTAAACACTAAAACCGTGGCCTTGGTGAACCATATTCACCACATCGAAGTAACAGTAACCGCCAGCGAAGCCGAAGCCCTACTGCTGGAACAAAACCTCATTAAAGAACACAAGCCGCCTTACAATATTCTGCTGAAAGACGACAAATCTTACCCCTACATCTATTTAAACGAGCACCCATTCCCATCGCTTACTTACAAGCGAGTTAAAAAGAAAGATAAAACTGGCCAATACTTTGGCCCATACCCCAACAGCACCGCCGCGCGTGAAGCACTGAGCTACCTGCAAAAAATCTTTATGATTCGCAACTGCACCGACAGCTACTTTGCCAACCGCGCACGGCCTTGCTTGCAGTATGAAATAAAACGCTGCACCGCGCCTTGCGTTGGACTAATTAGTGAAACCGAATACGCCCAAAGCATTCGTCAAGCCGTGCTGTTCCTGCAAGGAAAAAACCGAGAGCTAATGCAAGAACTGCAACAACAAATGCTCGATTACTCACAACAACTGGAATTTGAAAAAGCCGCCAAACTGCGCGACAAGCTTGAAATGCTGCGCCTAACCCAACAACAACAAAACGTCTATGGCGACACCATCAACGCCGACGTTTGGGCTATTTTGGAATGGCAAAATATTCTTTGCATTCACCGCCTAGGCTTTCGTCATGGCAAACTGCTTGGCAGCAAACACTTCTACCCCAAAAACCTAGCAGGCGAAGACATAGACCAAGTGTTACTCGACTTTATCAGCCAGTATTACCTTAACGGCTTTGCTCCAGAAGGGCTGCCCAGTGAACTGGTGGTAAACCTAAGCCATGAACAAATTGAACCGCTGCTTGAAGCCCTAACCATTCAGCAAGGGCGCAAACTCACCCACAGCCTAGGCCAACGTGGCCAGCCAAGAATATGGCTGAACATGGCCCAAGAAAACGCCCAAGTAGGCGCGCAAAGCAAACTCTCTGGCCACCAAGAAGCCAAACACAAACTCGAAAAAGCCGCGCAAGTGCTGAACCTTGCTGAAGCCCCTAATCGCATTGAATGCTTTGACATCAGCCACTCTAAGGGCGAAGCCACCTACGCCTCGTGCGTGGTTTACGACCACGACGGCTTAAACAAAAGCCGCTATCGCCGCTTTGGCATTAAAGGCATTACCCCAGGCGACGACTACGCCGCATTAGAACAAGCCTTGCGTCGCCACTTAACCCGCTGCAAAGATAACAACGACCTACCAAACATGGTGCTCATCGACGGCGGCCAAGGGCAAATAGGGCGGGTGCACGAAGTGGTATTAGAACTTCAAGTGCCGGTGCGCGTATTTGGCATATCCAAAGGCGAAACGCGCAAATCAGGCTGGGAATTTTTATGGGAAGCAGGGCAAAAGCAACCCATCATGCCCGACGCCCACGACGAAGGCTTTCGCCTGCTTCAGCTAGTGCGCGACGAAGCCCACCGCTTCGCCATCACCGGCCACCGCAAAGCACGAGCCAAAAGCCGCAGCAGCAGCGACGTGGAAAAACTCGAAGGCGTTGGCCCTAAAAGGCGACGCGAACTTCTGCTACACTTCGGCAGCTTACAAAACATGCGCAGTGCCTCTAAAGACGAAATTGAAAAAGTACCAGGTATTAGCAAAAAACTGGCCGACAACATCTATTTACAGCTACATGGCGAATAACATGAACCTACCTAATTTACTCACCCTTAGCCGCATCATCATGATTCCTTTAATGGTTATTAGCTATTACTGGTTTGGCAGCAACGGCCCAATCATCTCTGCGGTGTTATTCGCCGCCGCCTCGATTACCGACTGGTTCGACGGCTACCTAGCACGCAAATGGAACCAAACCTCGGCATTGGGCGCATTTTTAGACCCAGTAGCCGACAAACTCATCGTTGCTGTAGCGCTGGTACTGCTGGTAGAGCAATTTGCCCAACCCTGGATTACCATTGCCGCCAGCATCATTATTGGCCGCGAAGTCGTAGTTTCAGCCCTGCGCGAATGGATGGCCGAACTTGGCAAACGCGCCAACGTAGCCGTTAGCTACATCGGCAAAGTAAAAACCGCACTACAAATGTTCTCTATCACCACCTTGTTATGTTCAGGCCTATTCGCTTGGGTAGATACCCTAGGCACACTAGCCCTGTACCTTGCCGCCATCTTAACCATTTGGTCTATGGTGCTGTATTTAAAAGCCGCTTGGCCCGAACTCATGAAGAGTTGATGAAATAATAAACAGCCCCATAAGTGCTTAATAACTAACGCAAAAAATATTAAAAAACGCTTGACTATATTACTGCTGCGTTTAGAATGCGCAGCACTTTCAGCCGCACAGTGCGAGTTGATTAAGCGGGAATAGCTCAGTTGGTAGAGCACGACCTTGCCAAGGTCGGGGTCGCGAGTTCGAGTCTCGTTTCCCGCTCCAAATTCGGCGCGATAGCAAAGCGGTTATGCACTGGATTGCAAATCCACGTAGCCCGGTTCGACTCCGGGTCGCGCCTCCAAAAAGTTTTAGTGAACACCACACACTAAACACGCAAAAGCCTCGGTGGTGGAATAGGTAGACACAAGGGATTTAAAATCCCTCGCTCTTACGGGCGTGCCGGTTCGATTCCGGCCCGAGGCACCATTTAAAATCCCAAGCCATTGATTTATAAAGAATTTTAATCTTAATTTTCTTCTGTACCCGCATTTATCCTGCATTTATTTTGGTGCCCGTCCTCGCATGGCCTGTGGCCGCCATTATGAAGTCCGCCGCCACAACATCATCTTTCCAATAAAAAACAAATCCTGTAATATCCGCCTTTCAAAATTTGAACCAGCTAAACACGGGCGATGGCAGATCGTCTAGCTCACATAGGTACAGACACAGCCTAGGGCGGTAGCGTGCCAAAACATCTCACTGCTAACTCTAAAATGAATAAAAAACTCGATTTTTCTTCATTAAGAAATGTCATTTCCTCGCTTCAAGATGCACTTGGCATTGTTGCAGACGAAAAGTGGTTCAGCAGCCAAAATCAACGCATACAGAACACGCTGATGGCTGGAGTCGTGCAAAACTTTGTGTTTGTTTATGAACTCAGCATCAAAATGCTGCGCCGCCAACTTGAACTAGAAGCAGACAGCCCTGAAAGCATTGATCATGCAAGCTACCGCGATATGCTACGCACAGCCGCAGAAAAATGCCTCATAACAGACGTAGAAAAATGGTTCGATTACCGTTACTTGCGCAACCTAACTTCGCATACCTACGATATCGAAAAAGCCAAGCAAGTTTATGCGCAAACTCTAGTGTTTATTGATGATGCAGTGAAACTGCTGCAAAGATTAGAATCTCGTAGCGATGCCTAAGCCCAACATAGAATTAAGCGATGAACACTGGCTTATTATTAAAGCCATTTTGCTAAGCATCTAAAAGGACACGAAGTATGGGCGTTTGGCTCTAGGGCAAAATTTACAGCCAAGCCCTTCTCGGATTTAGATATTGTAGTGTTAAATCAAACCCCACTCTCTATAAGAACCTGCGCCCAGCTTACCGAAGCCTTCACGGAATCAAACCTGCCTTGGAAAGTTGATTTTGTGCAATGGAATGATTTAACCCCAGAATTTCAACAACATATAAAAGCCGACAAGGTTTTAATACAGCCGCAAGAAACCACAAATTCATAGCGCCTAAAACCATGAACGAAATAGACCTTCAAACCCTCTGTCTTGCCCCTCAAGAGCCTAGTCAGCGTAGCTTGGCCGAAAAACTCGGCTTCAGCATCGGCAAAACCAATTACATCCTCAAAGGATTAATAGAAAAGGGCTATATCAAGGCAGAACGCTTTATCAACAGCGACAACAAAGCTGGCTACCGCTATGTGCTCACCCCAAGCGGCATTAAAGAACGCATCCGCCTGACCGAAGCCTTTATTGAACGCAAAAAACACGAATACGAAGAATTAAAGCGGGATTTGGAAGAGTTAAAAAACCGTAGGGGCGGTTTGTAACCGCCCGTTGTGAAATACACACACAACGCTTGCGGGCGATTGCAAATCGCCCTTACGAAAAAAACACACCCAAACACAGCGTAGGGGCGGTTTGTAACCGCCCGTTGTGCAATACACACACAACGCTTGCGGGCGATTGCAAATCGCCCTTACGAAAAATCCGTAATGCCTACGACGGTATATGCGCACAAACATATTGTAGGGGCGGTTTGTAACCGCCCGTTAAACGTAACCGCCCTATAACTTAACAGTCAAAACTCACTACAAAATTATGAAAATCCTAGTCACCGGCGGAGCCG
>JBASZG010000328.1:0-2691 GCA_049277875.1 Venatoribacter sp. | reverse complement strand
CAACAAGGCTTCGCGGCCTGCTTTTAGCATAAGCGCGTGAGACAGATTGTTAATGTCTTCTGAGGTGCAAGCAAAATGCACAAACTCGTTTACCGCCATTAGCTCGGCATTGCCAGCAATCTTTTCTTTTAAGAAGTATTCCACCGCTTTTACGTCGTGGTTGGTGGTGGCTTCAATGGCTTTTACGCGTAGCGCGTCTTCTTCGCTAAAGTTTTCAACAATGCTATTAAGCAGGTTGTTGGCTTCAGCCGAGAAGGGCGGTACTTCGCTAATTTGATTGTGTTGAGACAAACGCTGCAACCAACGAATTTCTACTTCTACACGAGCGCGAATTAAACCGAATTCAGAAAAAATAGAACGTAACTCGGTGGTTTTGTTGCCATAACGTCCATCAATAGGGGAAATCGCAGTTAGGGCAAAAACATCCATAGGGTTGGCAGTGGTCATGGCAACTCTCAAATTTAAATAGTTAGTCGAAAATTAGGCGCGCCATTCTAGCGCAAAAATAAGTTGAATCCTAACGGCTTAGTGTTGTCCACGTTTTCTTTAAAGCCTGTTATCATGACGCGCTTTTATATTTATGACTTTATTGGGTTTTTATTCTTATGTTTAACGCTCGCTTCTTGGTGCTCGCTTTGTTTCTTCCACTGGCCGTAGTGGGTTGCAGTAATAGTACAGGTAAAAGCCAGAGTGCTACCGTGCCTGTGTATGTTTATGCAGGGCAACAAGACGTTCATAACGCTTATGTACGCTCATCGCAGGTATTAACCAACGGGCTACCCAATGAAAGCGCCAGCGGTTTGCTGCAGTTTGATAAGTATCAAACCGACAAAAACGGCGGCATTAACCCATATATCTATCGCAATCAAATTCAAATATTTCAGTTAGTCAATCGCCCTGCATCCGATAACGGCCAAACTGCCAGTACGGAACTTTGCCAATGGGTTGAAGGTTGTAATGGCCAAGCTTTTGGTTCTGCACTGACGCAGCCTGAAATCTCATGGCGCTCTGTGGCTTACAGCCTCAATAAAGATGAAAAAGTGTATGTCACGCCCTTCACCGAATTGGCTGCGGCACTGGCTTTTGCTAAGAACTACAACGAAAGCAAAAGTGCGTGGGAAGACAGCGGCTATTTCTCGCCTTATTCCGTTGAACAGGCTATCTCTCAAGTATCCAAGCTGCTGGGTGTGCTAAACGTGCAAAGCAGCGCGCCAGCTAATTTAGCCCGCATTAATAGCCTTTCAACTAAAAATGAAATAGCTGCCCGCGATAGCATCCGCTACGGTGCCTTAGTTGCTGCATGGCGGCACTTGGCAGGCCAAGATGCCACCTTCACAAATAAGGTTTCAACGGAATTGTTAGATAATAACGGCCAACTGATGCAAAAAGACGGTTCTGCATTTTTGCCGCTTAATCGCCTTTATTCTGAAGCCAAAACCAATTTAGAAAAGCTTAGCCTTAGTGCCTCCAATAAGTTAAAACCCCTAATTAAACAGGTTGTAAGCGATTTTGATGCAGACCTAAGCCACCTGCAAAGCGGCGAGCTTACCCAAGCTCAACCCGATACCATCGAAGCGCTATTGGGCTCAAACGCTTACAGCGACTACCAATTAGGGCTTAAGCGCACGAAAGATTTTATAAATTTGTTGTTTAGCCAAGGCGCGCTTAGCGACTTAAAAGACAACTTTTTTAGCGACGAGTACAAAGAAAGGCTCGATGACTACGCCAACAGTTTAAAGCTATTGGGCGAAGCCAATAAAGAAAACATCAATCTGTTAACCGATTACTTATTGGCTGCAAAAGATCTGTATCTGCAAACTGCCAGCACAGGTGGCAACACTTGTGCCAACACCTTAACTTGGGCTTCATGCAGCTACGACAGCTCAAGCAAAACCATGGTAATTAGCAATAACGAGACCCAACTGACCCTAACTCAAACCAACAATGAAAGCTTAAGCCAAGCTGTTGATATAAATTTGGAAGGAACGCTGGCTGTTAATGGTTTGGTGGCAAAAATTGCAACAAAAGACGAAGTTAAACCACGCATTCGAGTTTTTTACGGCACTCCTCAAACCAGCATTGTTGACGAGCCTGTTTTGGCTTTGGATATGTATCTTTCAAGCTTAAATTTGCAAGCTAACAGTAGCACTTCGCAGTTAGCGCAGTTAGATGGTTATTTGCGCCTGTTTTATCGTGGGGTTGAAAACCCAAGTCAGGCCGATAAGTACCACTACAATATAGATACTTTTACCTTTGGCGGCTCTGTATTCGATGGGCAAAGCTTTAGTGAATCTGCAAATAAAAGCAGCCTTTACCTTAATGCAAACGCCTCTTTAGCCGATTTGTTTTATAACCCAGATGAAAAATACGGCAAATTTAACGGCTTCTTTACTAAGGCCAATAATGTTCCAACATCAATAAGCGACCTTGTGAGCTATGAGCAAGGCAGCGAAAGCCTAAATGGTCAAACGGTTAACTACTTCGACTACCGCATTAAAAATGGTGAATCAGTTCGTTATCGTTTTTACCCAACCGTAAAACGTGTTGATGATATTGATAGCAACGCCAACGGCAATTACAGCGAAAAAGTCGATACTCACAATATGTCAATTTGCCCGATAATCGAGCAGAACGGTAGCTGGGTGATTAATGGTACCTGCACACCAACCCAGCGTATTTATCGCGCTCGTG
>JBASZG010000327.1:0-2659 GCA_049277875.1 Venatoribacter sp. | reverse complement strand
TGTCTGCACCATCGGTTGGGTAGAAATTAACACGCAGCTTATAATCGCCACCGGCCAACTCCTTAACCCCAAAAACGCCCTCTTGGGTTAGATTGCTAAAGGGTTTAGTCAAACCAATATCAAGGTTTTCCATAATCCAGCCACCCACAGCAACATTACTATCGCCGCCCTGCGTATTGGCTTTGGAGTGTATTTCAGCCAAGAACGGCTCGTTGTTTTCTGCGGCTCCTTGGTTTAGACCTGAACCATTGACGAACTCACCAGCAAAAGTGCCACTAAATTCAGTGCCTGTGACGATGGGGCGCAACTGCGGATTTAAGACGGCGACTTCGCCACCGTTATTACAATCAAAGAAGCTGTCGGCATTAGCTTCATAATTAATAAAAGCAGGTACAGGACGGCGCTTACCAGCAATCACACCAACAAAGTAGTGATCTTCACCTAGCTCTTCATCTCCCCAATAAGCCGCTGCCGCTGATTTTTTAGGTAAGCGTGTAAACTCATATTTGCCATTGTTATCTGTGACAACATAAACGGATTTAGACGGACCATAAGTAAGATACAAAGGCACACCCACTGCTTTCTCATTATTTTCTTTATAAACCGTGCCAGAAATAGAACAGGTTTGATTATCAGGCAAATCACTCACCTGCAAACCGCCCACAGGGAATTGGCTCCAGACATCTTCGTCGATACCTGATTGCTCACTGACATTCTGCTCAGTCACATTTTCATCTGGTTCGTAGTTATTGATTGCTTGCATTGCATTCACGGGCAGTGCAGTGGTGCTTTTTGTTTTAATTGAGTTGTCGGCGGCTTGGTGGATAAAAAAGCCATCGCCTTGGTTTTGAATACCTGCGGCTAACAAAGGACTTGCGCTAATAATTCCTTGATAAACGCTTTCACCGAAATTATTGCCCATTAGACTCACACTTCGATAACTTTCAAAATGTTGCTTGTTTTCATGGCCATAAATTTTTGTGCCTAATTCTGCTGAAAACTGTGCGATACGCTCTGGTGTTAAATCTGCACTCATATTCGTCAGCACATAGTCGGCAACCGTTGCAAAGCCAGCTGCGTAATCATCAGGGGAAGTAGAATTCGCTATGACCTCAGCTATTTTCTCTTTTAGCCATTTCTGCACCTGCCCCATTTCATATTCAATAATGGCGACACTAGTGCTCATGGCGACCGACACACTAAGTTTTGGAAAGTCTTTAATTGCTGCATTGGCAAACCCAGCGTTAACACCCGCCTGCTGAGTTATTTGCATTCGCATCTGCTCTTCTCCTGCTTGAATTTGTGCGATAGCTGGCGCATAGGCGGCTTGATTATTGCCCTGAACGACCGCCGTGACTATGCCAGCAAAAATAGTATTGATGACGCTTCCTTCTTGCGTTAATTGCTGCATAAAGGTGTTGTCCGTGCCTGCCATGATTTGCTTCATGGACTCCACCGTGCGCATCACCGCATATAAAGAAAGATAAGCACGAAATACGGCCATTTCTTCGTCTGTTGCACTTGCTACTGTTTTCTTGCCGAAGGTTTCAAGGGGATCAATATACAAATCCGTGGCGGTGAAGGTTTTACCCAAGGTGTCTTTAAATTGGTTCAACAAACCCAGCACATCATCTTCGGTAAAGTTGTAATGGGCTTGTAAGGTCGATGCAGGCGTAGCGATTGCGATGGGCGCAACAGCGGTGTCTTCTTGGCCTTGTTCAACCTGCACTGTCACTTTATTGCGAATAACAGAGTTTAAGGGCAGGCCATAGGGTTTGCCTTGGTGCAGGCCGTAGTTGGGTTCTTGCCATGAACCTTTATTGAGCGTGATGATTTTAACCGACTCTTTAGCTTCACCAGCTACAGTAGGCCAATCACCCAAATCAAACTCACCCTTAGCATTGGTGACGGCGTGAGGTTCACCAACGCCGCATATACCATTGTTATCTAAGTCGGCACAAACCGTAGCACCCACAATATAAGGATCAACTAATTGGCCTTTAAGCGTGGTGCGCGTTTTTACTACATCCACAAGCTTGATAGGAGTTTCATTGTCATCTAGATCAGTAGGATCAGAGGGATCACCTGTAGGTGGCGAGGTAGGATCGCCACTTGCATCGGCAGAGCTAGAGCCACTACTACATCCTGCTAACCCTATCGCTAGCGCAATAAAAGACGACAGAAATAGCAACCGCAAAGAATTAAGACGCGTTACCCACATAAACCACCTCATAAGCATATTTGTTGTAGTGGACAGTGTGCGACATACAGACTTACAAATAACTTATAAGGTGCTATTTTTTTAATTATTTTATGCGGCTTGAGCTTGCTTGGCGGTATCTTGAATGCGCTTCACCATTGAACGAATGCCATTACCACGGGTTGGGCTCAGGTGTTTGATAAGGTCTATGGCGGTGAAGTATTGGTCGATATCAAAAGCTAGAATTTCTTCGGGGGTTTTGTAGTTATAAGCGGCCAGAACAACCGCCAATAAACCACGCACGATATGCGCGTCGGAGTCAGCTTCTAGCACTGTTCCAAAAACACCAAGACGACATCATGACTGGTCATTTCTCTAAAACCATGATGGAAGACTGGGCTAACGACGACGCCAACTTACTAAAATGGCGCGAAGAAACCGCTGAAACCAGCTTCGAAA
>JBASZG010000326.1:0-6123 GCA_049277875.1 Venatoribacter sp. | reverse complement strand
CAGTAATAATATCTTCAACCGTTAGGGGGAGGTCAGCAAGAGCTAATGGAGAGATTAATACCAAGGTAAACAGTGCAAACTGCAAGCATCGGGAGGGCATTCGTGACAACATCATCGCATTCCTTGTGAAAAAGAGCGCACAAAATAGCAGTTAGGCGTTTAAATAAAAATACGAAGGAAGTATCAATCATTGAGTCTTCAAAGCATTCAAGGTAACCACCAAGCGCAACAAGCCTATTGGTTAAGAAGGCATCCAAAGGGCGTTATCTTCCATAGTGACCGTGGCTCACAATACACCAGTAAAACAGGCATCAAACAATCCATGGGCGATGTAGGAGCTTGCTGAGACAATACGGTTGCCGTGTTAGGCCTAGCGTTACGAGCGATGGTCTGGCGCGGCAAAAGATTTTAAGAAAGCGCAGTTTACTACTCCGCTCAGTGAAGCGTTACCGAGGCAGTAAGAGCAAGGCAAAAATAAAGAGACAAGCGCAGTTTGCTTATTGCAAATGAGCATTGGCTCTTTATTTTTAACGCAGCTATTACAACGCAGGTAGCTTCACCCCGACTATTCAGAGCGTGGCTTCATGTGCGGGAACAAGATCACATCCTTGATGGTATGACTGTTAGTAAACAGCATCACCAAGCGGTCAATACCTATGCCTTCGCCTGCGGTGGGTGGCATGCCGTATTCTAGGGCGTTGATGTAGTCGCCGTCGTAGTGCATGGCTTCGTCGTCGCCGGCGTCTTTTTCTTCGACTTGACGGCGGAAGCGTGCGGCTTGGTCTTCGGCGTCGTTAAGCTCGGAGAAGCCGTTGGCGAGTTCGCGGCCACCAACAAAGAACTCGAAGCGGTCGGTAATAAAGGGGTTGTCGTCGTTACGACGTGCCAAGGGCGATACTTCCCAGGGGTATTCGGTAATAAAGGTGGGTTGGTCGAGTTTGCTTTCGGCGGTTTCTTCAAAGATTTCACAGATAAGTTTGCCTGCACCCCAGTGTGCTTCTTTTGGCCCTAGGTGGATGCCTACGCTGCGAGCGTATTCTTTTAGGGTTTCGATATTTTCTTCTGGGTTGCGCAAAATGGCTTCGTCCATATTGGTGTTGTATTTCAAAATAGCGTCAACCATGCTTAGGCGGGTGAAGGGCTTGGCAAAGTCGTATACGGAATCGCCGTAGTGAATATCGGTGGTGCCTAGTACATTTTCGGCCAAATAGCGCAGCATGTTTTCGGTGTGGTCCATCATGTCGTTGTAATCGGCGTAGGCCTGATAGAACTCGATCATGGTGAACTCTGGGTTATGGCGTGTGCTTAGGCCTTCGTTGCGGAAGTTGCGGTTAATTTCAAACACACGGTCGAAGCCACCCACAATTAAGCGTTTTAAGTACAGCTCTGGCGCGATACGCAAATACATATCTAAGTCAAGCGCGTTGTGGTGGGTAACGAAGGGTTTAGCTGATGCGCCACCGGGAATAATGTGCAGCATGGGAGTTTCCACTTCCATAAAACCTTGGCCAGTTAGGTAGGTGCGAATGCCGTTAATGATGGCAGAGCGCACGGCGAAGGTTTTGCGAGTGTCTTCGTTAATAATTAAATCCACATAGCGTTGGCGATATTTCATTTCTTGGTCGGCTAGACCATGAAACTTATCGGGTAGTGGGCGCAACGATTTGGTAATAAGCTCTAGATTCTCTACCGCTTGCACATTAACGTACAGCTCGCCTTTACCAGATTTATGCAGCTCGCCTGTTACCCCAACTATGTCGCCAATATCCAGCATTTCCCACGCTTGGCTGTCTTTTTGCAGAGCTTTGGGCAAGTAAAATTGAATGCTGTCGGTGTTGTCTTGAATGCCCACAAAAGGACCGCCACGACGCATAACACGGCCTGCCATGCTCACAACAATCTTCTCGGCGGCTAAACTCTCGGTATCTTTCTCACCGTGCTTGGCCTTCATATCCGCAGCGTAAGCAGTGCGGCGGAATGTATTGGGGTGGCCATTATGCTTCTTGCCTTCGCGTAGCTGCTCTAATTTAGCGCGACGTTCGGCAATGAGTTTATTCTCGTCTTGGATTTCAGTGGTCATGGTGGTTCTCAGTACGGTTTTTACATATTTTATGGCGGCCACAGGCCGCCGCTACGATATTTTTTTGGCCCAACGTCTAGCACCTAGCGTCTAGCACCTAGCGAAACTTTTAAAGCCCTTTCTTTAAGCTTGCTTCTATAAAGGGGGTCAAGTCCCCGTCTAATACAGCTTGAGTATTGCGTGTTTCTACGCCAGTACGCAGGTCTTTAATACGCGCGTCGTCTAGCACATAAGAGCGTATTTGGCTGCCCCAGCCGATGTCGGATTTGGTGTCTTCTAGGGCTTGGGCTTCAGCGCTGCGTTTTTGTAGCTCCAATTCATAAAGCTTGGCTTTTAGTTGCTTCATGGCTTGGTCTTTGTTTTTGTGTTGCGAGCGGTCATTTTGGCACTGAGTTACTGTGCCTGTGGGTATGTGGGTGATACGCACGGCCGATTCGGTACGGTTAACGTGCTGACCGCCTGCACCCGATGCACGGTATACGTCTATGCGTAGGTCGGCTGGGTTGATGTCGATATCAATGTCGTCGTCTACTTCGGGTGATACAAACACCGATGAAAACGAAGTGTGACGCTTGTTGTTGGAATCGAAGGGGCTTTTGCGCACTAAGCGATGCACGCCGGTTTCGGTGCGCAGCCAGCCATAGGCGTACTCGCCTTGCACATGGATGGTGGCGCCTTTGATGCCTGCCACGTCGCCGTCTGTTACTTCTAGCAATTCACCTTTAAAGCCTTGGTCTTCTATCCAGCGCAAGTACATGCGCAAGAGCATGTTGGCCCAGTCTTGGGCTTCGGTGCCGCCTGAGCCGGCTTGAATTTCCAAGTAGCAGTTGTTTGGGTCCATTTCGCCTGAGAACATGCGGCGAAATTCTAAAATAGAAAGCTCTTTGTCTAGCTCGCTAAGTTCGCTGCGCACGTCTTCAACGGCAGTCTGGTCGTTTTCTTCAACTGCCATGTCGAGCAGGTCTTTAGCATCGTTCACGCCATTGCTTAGGTTATTAATGGTGTTGACCACCAATTCTAAGCTTGAGCGTTCTTTGCCAAGGGCTTGCGCGCGCTCTGGGTCGTCCCATACATCGCCTTGCGATAACTCGTGTTCTACTTCTTCTAAACGCTCAACTTTGTTGGCGTAGTCAAAGATACCCCCTAAGTACCTCGGTACGGGCACTTAAGTCTTTGATGGTTTCGAGTATGGGGTTGATTTCCAAAATGCCACCTAGCAAAAAATTCAGTAAAAAGAAAGGCGCGCATTTTAGCGATTATTGCGAATTTAGGCAAAGAATAGAAAGCCTAGCCAGCCGTAACTGGCTAGGAAAAAGCATTAACCTTGAGCCAATAGGTCGCTTAAGTCTTTTAGAGCGGCGTTAGCGCGGGAAATATAGGAAGCCATAACTAAAGAGTGGTTAGCGGTTAAACCAAAACCACTGCCGTTTAAAATAACAGGCGACCATACAGGTTCTTGGGTGGCTTCTAGCTCGCGAATAATTTGGCGTAAGCTAACCAGAGCGTTTTTCTTTACTAACACATCGTGAAAGTCTACTTCGACGGCGCGCAGTAAGTGCACTAATGCCCAAGCCGTCCCACGCGCTTCGTAGAAGACATTATCAAGCTGCAGCCAAGGAGTTTTTACGTTTTGATCGTTAAGCGTTGGGGTGGATTGCTGTGCTTCAGTATCGCCGGCAAGATCGGTGTTTAAACGTGCGCGACCAATAGAGGCACCCAAGCGTTGCGATAAGCTACCTACGCGAGTTTCTACGTCGTTTAACCAGCGGCGCAGGTTATCGGCGCGGGTATAAAACTGAGCTTCAGGAGCGTTAGGGTTCGCTAGACGAGTTAGGTAGCTGTTTAATGATTTAAGCGCGCGCTCGTACTCGGATTCAGTGGAGGGCAGCATCCAACTGTTGCTGTCAAAGTTAAGCTGTGGCTCGGCTTTGGCAAGATCGCGGTCTTCGGTAGATTGACTTTGTGAGCGGCTAAAATCGCGGCGCAAAGCACGAGAAAAATCACGCACTTGAATAAGCACGCCCTGCTCCCAACTGGGAATGTTGTCTAGCCACAAGCCTGGAGGAAATTTGTCGTTGCGCAAATAGCCGCCACGTTTGTATAGCAAGGTTTCGGTAATTTCGATAAGAGTTGCAGTAGAAGTAAAACCGGGCACGGGTTCAACTTGCATCGCTTTAGCGCGAGCTTCCGCTCGTTCAAATACGTTAAAAGAATCGGGTTCGCTGCTCCAGAAAAAGCCCACCACCAGAGCCACCAGCAAATACACCAGCAAGAGTAGAATTAAAAGACGGCGTAAACCGCCAGATGAGCTTTTTTCGCTGCCGCGCTCATCTTTAAAATTTTGTACCGCGTCGGCAACACGGTCGAGAATGCGAGACTGTTTGGCCATAATTTTTCCTAATTAATACACCAGTAAAAATGTGGTGTTAGCCTAACCGTCTCGCTAAAAAGGGACAAGTCCAAAGCGGTCAATTACTACTTTTTTCGTCCCATTGAGGCCATTGCTTCAAACTGTTGTTCCACAAAGGAGAGCGTGGTGTTCAGCCTAGCAATAATTGCGTCGTTGTATTGGAAACTAGAACGCAAACGTGCCGACATTGAATCCATGCGCTCGTTTAAGCGAGTACGCTCTTTATCAATGTTGGCAAGATCACGGTCAAAGGCATCTTGACGGGTGGATATCAGGCTGGTTTTGCCATTTAAGAAGCCGTTCATTATGTTCTTAAGCTGGTCGCCAAAGCCCGATACAAAAGTAACGCTACCACGGTCGCCCAGCGCACCACCCGTTACTTTTAAACGCAAGCCCGAAGCTGGGTTATCTTCGCCAAGTTTTTCTTTACCCACTTCGCCATCGCCACGGCCATTTACAAAGCCAAATAAGTCGGAGGCGGCAGAGTTGGCTTCCGTTATTTTTACCGAAGACTTGCTGCCTGTAGAGCCAGAGATAATGCCAAACTTGCCAAAAGCGAAAGAGCCTTCGTCAGAGCCATAATCCACTTTGACGGAAATGCTTTTTGATTTAAACGCTGCGTTTTCATTAATGGCAGCTTGCAAAGCAGAGGCCATAGCACTGCCAGAATTGTAAGAGCCATGCGCTAAGGTAATCTCAGCTTCAACCCCATCAATTTCAATTTTGAAACGGTTATTGGTGCTATCAATGGTGACGCCGCCAGAGAAGTCGGCGGCTTCACGACCAATGTAAAAACCGTTGGTGGCTGAGACTGTGTCATCAGCAGCGCGCAAGAACTGGCCTTCGCCACGGCCTTCTACGCCATTAATAGTGCCAGCCACGTCTTTACCTTTAGAAACTTCAGGCTGATAGTTGGCTTTGTCTTGTAGGCCCAAAATTGAAATAGCGTTGTTATCCAGCTCAGTAAAGCGCACTTCGTTATTTAAACCGCCGATATTAAAGCTGAACGAGCCAAGGCCAGTGTCGGGGTTATATTGGTATTTCACGCTGGCATCTAGGTCCGAGCCGTAGTTAAGCTGATAGCGCTGTATGCCAAAACCATCGTAGCCATGGCCAATTTCAGCACTCATACCTAAAAGCGTCGAGGCATCTGAGCTGACGTTTTTTACCTCGATGCTGGCGCTAGAGCCAAACACACCAGCGGTAGATTTGCCATCACGGCGCAAGGTTTCAAAATACAATTTGCCGCTGTCGTCTAGGCGCGCAATTATGTCGTTTTCACCAAATTCGCCGGTATTACGCATCGCTGTATTTAGCGCGTTTTGAATGGCCGCTAGGTTAGAGTTAGCGTCATTGGAACCCTGGGTAGCGTCTTGGTTGACGTTCACGCTAATGGTTACACCGTCTACTTTTAGGTCGAAGGCCACGTTTTTGGCACTAAAGTCGATGCCACCATTACTTATGCCAGCAAAGCCGCTGGTGTAGGCACCACGGCCATCAGCGGCTACTTCAATGCTTTGCTCTCTACCGGTTTTTTCGGTGGTTAGGGTGAGTTTGCCGTCGGTTAAACTGGCTAAAACTCGATCGTCGCCACTAAATTCGGCGTCTAGGGCGGCCTGTATATTGACTAATG
>JBASZG010000325.1:0-1529 GCA_049277875.1 Venatoribacter sp. | reverse complement strand
GCTGAGGTCATGCTGTCGATGCGGTCAAGGATACCACCATGACCGGGTAGCAGGTTAGAGCTGTCTTTAAGGCCACGAAAGCGCTTAAGCATGCTTTCTAACAGGTCACCCAACACCGAGGCTAAGGCCGTAATCAGTGTAATAATCAACAACTGGCCAATAGCCAAAGAGCTTAATGGCTGAATGTTGGCTTCAATGTAATAAACAAATACCGCCGCCACCAGCATAGTCGTGGCCAAACCGCCCCAAAACCCTGCCCAAGACTTGCCAGGACTAACGCGCGGAGCAAGCTTGGCTTTGCCAAATTTTCGCCCGGCAAAATAGGCTCCGGTATCGGCACCCCAAACCACAAACATCAAGTACAGTATTAATAACGAGCTGTGGTTTTGGGCCTTTAACATGACAAAGCCCACCCACATAGGAATAAGCACCAAGACACCCAAGATCAAACGGACTACCTTTGGCGACCAAAAAGACGATAGCCCCGGATAGCGCGCAACCAAGACAAATGCGATAAACCACCAAAGTGCGCCTAGGCCCAAAATGGTTAACGGACGAAGCAAGTGCTGATCTAGGGCATAAGCCGTTGCCACAAGAGCAACGGCGATGAAGGCAGCAAAACCAATGCGTGCAGATTGCTGCTCGAAATGAGCCATATTGGCCCACTCCCAAGCGCCCAACACAGCGATTAGGCCAATAAAATAGGCAAACTCAGTGAGCGGCAGGAAAAAAATACCGCCAATCATTAACGGGGCCAGCACCAAGGCTGTCAGAACTCGTTGTTTTAACACCTTATTTCTCTTCTTCTAATTGACTGTCGGTGCGCCCAAAACGTCTTGTGCGTGTCGCAAAAGCCGCCAAGGCTTGTAAATATTCGTCTTTACGAAAGTCAGGCCAAAGCGTATCGCAGAAATAAAACTCGCTATACGCGCTCTGCCATAACATAAAATTACTGATACGTTGCTCGCCGCCTGTGCGAATGAGCAAATCAGGAGCCGGATACTCACTTAACCAAGTGTATTTATGCAGCACCGCTTCGTTTATATCGGCAGGCGATAAGCGCCCTGCTTGTACTTCAATGGCTATTTTTTGTGTGGCTTGAACAATGTCCCATTGGCCACCGTAATTAGCAGCCACCACTAGGGTCATGGCCGTATTATTGGCGGTAAGCTGTTCAGACTGAGCAATTAATTCTTGGATGCGTGGTGAAAAGGCGGATAGATCGCCCATCACTCGCAAGCGGATGTTGTTTTTATGCAGCTTTTTCACTTCGCGTTCTAAGGCCAACATAAAGAGCTGCATTAATGCATTCACTTCATCGGCAGGACGACGCCAGTTCTCGCTGCTAAAGGCAAAAAGGGTAAGCACCTCCACCCCTTCACGAGCGGAAGTTTCCACCACCTCACGCACAGCCGTAACACCCGCCTTATGCCCAGCAACGCCAGGCATAAGACGTTTTTTAGCCCAACGGTTGTTGCCATCCATAATAATGGCAACATGCTTGGGGGTGTGGCCATGACTGGCGCTTA
>JBASZG010000324.1:0-2962 GCA_049277875.1 Venatoribacter sp. | reverse complement strand
CGTCGCGCAGCGGTAAGTGAGTGGTTACTAAGGCAACGCGCAGGTCGCTGGTGGCCAGCATCATGACAACTTCGGGCACGCCGCAGTAGTCGCGGAAGTATTCGGTGTGGCCAGTAAAATGAATGCCGGCCTCGTTAATAATGCCTTTGTGCACTGGCGCGGTAACTATGCCTTGCCAAGTTTTATCCAAAGCGCCTTGCACCGCTAGGCGCAGGGTTTCAAGCACATAGGTGCTGTTTTTAATATTCAGCTGGCCGGCAACTACAGGTTCGTTTAGGGCGACTGGGTAAACGCATAGCTCACCCAAGGTCGAAATGCTTGGCGCGGCCTTGGCATCGAATGTGCGAATGCTCAGTGGCAGGCCAAGCGCGGCGGCGCGCTGGGTGAGTAGTTCTGGGTCGCCAATAACTACCAACTCACAGCTTTGTGGTTGTTGGGCAATTTGAATGCAGAGGTCGGGGCCAATGCCTGCGGGTTCGCCTGAGGTAATGGCTAAGCGTTTTATCATCAGTTGTCTCTTTATGTTTTATATCACAGCGCTAAGCGCCTAGCCCTTTATCTCTACATAGGATTCAGAGCGAATTTTACGCAGCCAAATGGGCAGTTCTTCTTCAAAGCGACGGTTGTAGAGCATGTTGCGCACTTGGTTGCGTTGGTTTTCGATGCCAATATCGGCTTCGCGGGTGGCTTCTACTTCTAAAATATGCCAGCCAAATTGGCTTTTAAAAGGCGAGCTGTATTTGCCAACCGGGGCTTCGAGCATGGTTTGGTTGAACTCTGGCACCATGTCGCCCACGTTCACCCAACCTAGGTCGCCGCCTTGGGCTTTGCTGCCGGGGTCGTCGCTGTATTCACGCGCTAACATGGCAAAATCTTCGCCTTCTTGTAGGCGTTTGTAGACGGTATTGATGATGTCTTCTACGTCTTTTTCGTCACGCAGTTCATTGGGGCGCACTAAAATATGACGAGTTTTGTATTGGGTAACTAGCTGGGTGTTGCCGCCGCGTTTGTCTTTAAGCTGCACTATATGAAAACCGCTGCTGCTAAAAAGGGGGTTGGAAATTTCACCTTTTTGCATGCGTGGCACTAAATCGGCAAACAGCGTGGGCAGTTGTGCTTCTTTGCGCCAGCCAATGTCGCCGCCTTCCAGTGCCGTGCGGCTGCTGGATTCAGCCATCGCCATTTGGCGAAAATCGGCGCCTGCGCGCAGTTTTTTTACTATGCCATCGGCTTTGGCTTCGGCGGTTTTAATGTCTTCTGGTTTGGCGTTGGCTGGCGTTTCCACCAAAATATGGCCCAGATGGTACTCGGCAGAGGAGGTCATTTTGCCCAGTTCAGAGGTTAAAAAATAGTCGATGTCTTGGTCGGTAATTTGAATACGCTCGCCTACTTGGGCGCGTTGCACGCGGGTAATACGCATTTCGTTGCTGATCTGCTCACGCGCCTCGGCAAAGCTAAAGCCTTCTTTTTCAATGGCTTGGCGGAAAGCGGGCAGGCTCATGTTGTTTTGCGAGGCCATGCGTTCTAAAGCTTCGTTTAGTTGGCCGTCGGTAATGCGCACGCCCATGCGATTGGCCATTTGTAATTGAATGCTTTCAATAATCATGCGCTCTAGCACTTGGTTGCGCAGTACCTCTTCGGCTGGAAAACTGCCGCCAGAGTTTTGCAGTTTAATCATTTTTACGCGCTGATTGAGTTCAGAGCTCATGATAATGTCGTCATCGACTACCGCTATAACTTGGTCAATAAGCACGGGGGCAGCATGGCTCAAAGAGGCCAGTACGGTGAATAAAATGGATAAGAGAGAGCGATTAATAGTCATGGTAAATGCGTTTCGAGTAGCCTGGTAAGTCTTCATTTAATAAGCGGTCGGTATTTTTACCCACATAGCCTAAGCCTTTGAACTGGAAGGTAAGAAAATAAGCGTAACGCTTTTGGGTGGTGTAGGTCTTCATGTATTCGTCGGTAATGTCGTTACCAACTGGGTCGTAAACTCGGTAAGAGCCTGCTTTCAGCGAGGTTTCGCGGTAAGTAAATTGCACGCGCCAACAACAGTTTTGGTATTCAAGGCCGACCATCGACTCTAGCACATTGCTGAATGGTTTGGCTTCGGCCTGGATGCCTAGGCTTGGGTCTTCTTTGCGGTAATCTTTTAAGTCAATTAATGAGCGGCCAAACACAGCCCAGCTATCGGTTAAAGAGAAAAACAGCCCAGCATCAAGCTGATAAGAGTCTACATTAATACGTTTTTGTTTGATTGGGTCGTTTTTAAAGTTGTCGTTATATTTCTGCACTTTGTTGGTGGCAAGGTTAAAAATATGGTTGCGCTGATCTTCAAAGCGAATGCCATAACGTTCTTGTTTATTGTATTCGTAGTAGGGGTCGTATTCCCAAGTAGCAAATAAAGAGAGGTTGTTGGTGGGGTTTACTTCAACCTCTCCTAGTATGCTGGAATTGTGTTGCAGATTTTCTTCGGGCAGTGGCTTAAGTATGTTTTGGCTAGGGTCTGCAGGGTCTTTAATTAAACGAGTTGGCTCGGTATCGAGCAGCACTCGTCTGTCATTGGCGTAAAAAATTTGCCCTACGCTGGCACGAAATTGCTCCAGACCGTCGTCACGAATAAAGCGTGTGGTTAAGCCGCCACTTACTTGGTCAAGGTCGGCTAGGCGGTCGCCGCCAGTGAAGCGCTCGCCAGTAAAGAGGCTGGCATAGGTCACGGTAATTTCGGCGCTGTCGAAGTTGGGAATACGATCTTGATTTTTAATGTAGGGGCTTTTTACCCACATTACGCGCGGCTCCAGTGTTTGCTGGTATTCATTGCTAAAGAGTTTGAACTCGCGGTCAAAATACAGGCCGCCGTCTAGGCTGTAGCGTGCACTGGCTATGCTGGGTTTTAGGTCTAGCTCGTCAATACCATAGCGGCTGCTCAGAGTGCCGTCGGTAAGGAAATCGTCGCCATCGC
>JBASZG010000323.1:0-2096 GCA_049277875.1 Venatoribacter sp. | reverse complement strand
ATCCTTCACAATTAGATTGAGTTTGAGGAGATTATACAGAATACCTACGATTGGTTAACAATTTATAACAGTGTCTAGATGTACAACTGTCTAACATACTTAGCTTGCTTACTTTTTCTGACAATAAAAGCATTACCACTACACCCAATGGTAACGAAGCCCACTGGCATCCACGCCCAGTAGCTGAACGAGAGGCTTTACTGATTATTATTCCTACTGCTGAAATGGGCAAAGTCAGTTCATTAACGCTGACCGCTACGATCAATGGTGTCGCCAAAGCGCCCTTGCAACTTAAAAGCCCAGACCAACAATCACAAGCTGACCGCACACTCAAAGATTCTCGACCTGATGTCGTATTTTCTATGAACGCTTGGACGACTGTGCTGCCATGGGATTGATGGTGCCAGGTTTAGAACTCAGTATCACTGATAACCAAAATCGTTCTGGCTTATTAGCCGCCAGCGATTTAGATTTTGCCGCACCCGGACAGTTAGTCGTTAACTAAATTCAATTAGGGATGCTGACTGGCTACCCCGGCAAGGGCTATATGCTTAACAGCCCTGAGGCTGCCGCCACCGATTACTTTCATACCATTCCTGCCGCCACCTTTTTATTGGGCGAATATGATCCAATACAGTTGGATAAAGTGATGATTGATAGCGGTACAATTTATACCGCGCCACAAACCAGTGACACGACAGGCGATGTATACAGCGGCGATATGCGTGAAAACGTAGGTAAAGCCACGTTCAGTACCGGCATTAATCTGGCTAACTGGGGCATTACCAGCGCGCGCTTAGGCAGCCAAGATCAACCACAACTTACTCAACGTGCAGTGCTGCACCATGCGCGCGGCAAATTACCAACGGCGACCAAAACCACGGTTTAAGCGGTGGCAATGGCATTTTGACCCTGTACGCCTCAGACAGTAATGAATTTAACCATGAACTTGGTCACCATTACGGCCTAGGTCACTACCCAGGCGCAGACATTGGCCCTGGCGCTGCAGTGGACACGCCAGCCACCAGCTTCTGGGATCGCCACCATGCTGACAGTGGCTGGGGCTATATTGGCTACCGTAAACGTATGCATACCGGCCTTATTGGTGGGATAACCCCAATGCTAACTGGGAACCCTGGCAGGCGTTCAAAAAAATGTATTACTACGCCAACGACGCCATGGCCGGTGGTCGCCAATCTAGCTCGTTATCAAGATACACGCTGTACACAGGCTACAGCACTTATTTAAAAATCCAGCCTGCCTTTGACAAAGTGCAATACAGCCGCGATTTTAATACCAATACCGTTAACGGCACGGGCTTTGTGAAGTGGAATAAAACCACTCGCCAAATGGAGCCTACTCAGCCTAAAGTGCCGAACAATGGCAATGTTTGGTACAACAATGGTGACGGCCAAGGTAACTACTTAAAACCTCGCCTATGCAACGTGCCAGTATTTACCTTATTGGGCGGTTATGACCCTGTAAACAAAACCGCTGTGATGTACCCTGCCGCACGCAGTAACCTAGGCAACGTATTTAACCTACCAGCCCCAACCATCAGCGCCACCGAACGCCGCTGCTGGGTGCAGGTCGATTTTGCTAACCGCCCTCAGCAAAACATCGCTATTGCACATAACCGCTTAGGCACACAAAACATCGCTAACCGCTATAACATCAACCTAGCGCAAGCGGATAAACCCACCGCTGCTTCGGTATATTGCCAAGATGCTGGCTCCGCGCCAGTGCAGTTAGGCGATGGCATCAGCATTGCCGACCCAAGCAGCTTCCCAACGATGAAACCTGCGGTCATTGTGGGCAAACAGCATGGCTACAGCGCTTTATGGCAAGCGGAAAGAGCAGAATTTTCAGGCATGCTACAAGATCTTGCTAATAACTCCGTTCCCTTGCTGAATGATCGCTAAAAATAAAAAGCTGCAAGGTAATAGTCCTAAAACAGACCAAGCTCTAATTGATTTACTTGAAGAGCTTGGACTAACCACCAACGGCACTTTACTGCCAACTCCAAACAATATGACAGTGGGCAATAATAGCTGCCTAAGTGCTGACCTAGCCACAAACGAAATCATGTCTTATGG
>JBASZG010000322.1:0-5081 GCA_049277875.1 Venatoribacter sp. | reverse complement strand
GTGTGAGTTGATTAAATTTAAAGCAATTCAAATACAGACAAAAGACTAGCCCTTTGTTAGCATGTGCGCCCTACTATAAAAAATCTAAGCGGCTCATAGAGGATATTATGAAAATCAACAAGGGTTTCACGCTAATAGAGCTAATGATTACCGTCGCCATTGTCGCTATTTTGGCTGCAATCGCTGTACCTAGTTATCAAAATCAAATCATTAAATCCAAAATTAAGGCGGCTCAATCCAACTTAATTGCTCTGTCTTTAGTGGTTGAGAATATCTACCAAAGGACGCTAAGTTATCCTGTTCTCGATTTAGCCGATACCAGTGAGATAGAACTAGAACCAGCATTTAAAATGTGGAAAGCCAGTTCTAATGATTTTGAATACGCCTATAAAGCAACAGCAGGCGATGCCTATACCCTTACTGCAACTGGTTCTCAAGGTGTGCCCAGTTGCACGTTTACTTTAAAAAGCGATGGCACTCGCACTGAAAACGGCTGCGGATCAAACACCGGTTGGACTAACTAGGGGCTCAGTATGAGTGGGTTGCGTAAAAACAAAGGTTTTAGCCTAATCGAAATCGTTGTTGTTATAAGCATTATTGGTGTTTTATTAATGATGGGTTCTTCTTTGAGCTCTTCTTGGGTGTCTAGCAGCCATGTTGGTACCGCATCAGCAGCGTTTAAAGGTGCTGTATCAGTAGCTCGGTCTGCTGGGTTACGAAATTCTAACAATAAATTAACTGGTGAAGCTGCTGCTGGCGTCTGTGTAACTACAACTGCGATTAATGTGGTTTCCTTTTCCTCATCTGCCGTCCCGGTTTGTGCTGCTGGAAATACGACTTTAATCAAGGCAATAGCCATTCCAAGTGGAGTTACGATTAAAGAAAAAGCCCTCAATACAAGTGTTAGTTGTCTTGTGTTTGATTCTACTGGCTTATTACTTCCCGCGTCTGGTTGCCTGAGTGCACTAAATAAGGATTTAGTCGTTGAGAAGAATAATGAAAATATCGAATTTAAACTTATATAAGCACCAAGGCTTTACTTTAATAGAGGCCTTAGTTGCTTTTCTTATCTTTGCTCTAGTGTTGTTAGCAAACGGTGGTCTATTAAAAGACATGTTAAAAGTACAAAAGGACTCCAACGAGCAAATGATTGTGGCCGATATACTGCAAGAGCGTCTATTGTCTGCCACGCTCAACCCTAACGTAGCTAGCCAATGCCAGAATCTAGATACCACAAACTTTACATTTGCCAATACACAATATTTTGTTGCCTGTGCTATCGTGAGCTCTACCGATGCGGGGACTGGAATGGTTGTTGAATGGCCTGCTCTTGCGGCAAGTTCAGTTAGCCAAGCGCAAGCACAATCTTGTTTAAGCGGTGCTGTGACCTCCGATTGTTTTGTGGTGGGGAAATAGTATGCGTAAGAACGGATTTACAATGGTTGAGCTTCTGGTTGGTTTGATCATTTCGTCACTCCTTATGTTAACCGTTTTGGCTTACTTTAAGCAGATTAGCTTTCTGGGTATGGGGGCATCAGACGACTCCGATTATGAAACCCAATTGGAAATTGGTTTGATTACAATTCAGAAAATAGCGCCAGATGCCGGATATGGCTTGGGCGCAACCGATGATGTAGAAGAAAGCACTTTTAATGGTCGGCCAGCCGTTTATTGGCGGTACGCAGATTCATATGTAGATCCAAATGCAGTAGGGGCGCCTGCTCCATTAATTTCGTGTAAAGGTGTAAGCACTTCTTATGCATTGGAAAGCGATAAGCACATGCATAGGTTGCTATTACTTGAATCAAATAACTGCGAAACGGGTGCGTTACACGAGGCAACTTGGACTGCAACGCCCATAGTAACTTTAAAAGCAGATTCAAGTGATCCTGTTTATATTTTTTCGCTAAGACAGACAAGTTGTGCTCCTTTTGGGATAGGCGACGCCATGGGGTATGCACTATTACAGGTTAATGCTCAGCGTAAATACGAGTATGGAACTGGCAATAAAAATAAAATTAGAGACATTTGTTTGATTAACATCAAAGAACCCTAAAAAGGAAGTTATTTTATGTTGAGGAGAGGATCAATGAATAAATTAAAAAATCAAAAGGGACTTGCGGCCTTGTTGTTCGTCATCTTGGCCGGGGTGTCTGCCATGGCCGTCACCGTAACTGTTGCACGCACCCAAGATGGCAAAAAAGAATCTAATGTCGTTGCCAATGCTCAAACCAGCTCACAGCTAGTTGCTTGGGCTGGGGTTAACGCTTTTCGTGAGTATGTATTAGCTGCTGGAGCTAATGATATTGATGTGGTTAAAAACCTTAGTGGAGACATGGTCTTAGACCTTGGTGGCGGCAAAAGAGTTAAGGTTGAAAATATTCAGGTGACTGGCTGTGGTGTTGTTGCCTCCAGTTGCTTGGTTAATGCCAACATTACCGCTTTAAATACCGCTGCAAAGTCGGCCACTGCAATCAATACAGTGTTTGACGTTAGCGTGGTGCCTGGTGTTGCTGCACCTACAACAGGAAAACCAATTAGCCTAGGTGGCTCGGTGAGTATGCAAGGAAGTATCGAGGCAAAAGCGCCTGGTTCAACAGTAACCATTAATATTGACGGCGACCTCAAGCTCGATGGAATGACCGAAATTAAAAACATTTCAAAACTGAATATCAATGCCACGGGAAATATTGTCATTGAATGTGGCTTGGCAACTGGCTTGGCTAAGCTTTGCACCTCTGGAACACCTGTTGATTTGGTTGCTGGTGGTTATATCGAAATTAACCAAGACAGCGCTTTGACAGTCCAAAATCGCGGCACCTTTGCCGATCTATATGCTGGAAACTATATCAAACTACGCCGCACCACGGCCCAAAATGTTTATGCGGTTGGTTATGTGAAGATCCGCCAAGGTACCAAAACCGGGGATATTTATTCAGGCAGTTATGTTGATATTGATGTGGATGTGGTTGATGTAGTCGTTGGCAACATTTCCGCAAATCATGATGTAAAGCTTAAAAATGCTAAGGCTGGTGATATTAAAGCAGGCGGTGTGGTTGAGATTTATCACGATTCCCAGGTTGGCAATATTGAAGCTTATGGAAATGTAACATTACGACAAGATCTAGGAGCTACGCTATCTGCGAACAATGTTTATACGCAGGGTAATGTTTCTTTATATGCGGGCGCCTTGTTTGCCAAGGTAACGACGTCCGATATTTATGCTAATGGCAGTGTATCTATAAAAGCCATTCTCCTTTCTGCGAAAGTAATAACTGGTCATGTATACAGTGGTGGAAGTATCTCAAGGTCAGGTATAGGCACTAAAGATAGCGCTGGTACGCATAAGAATAGCAACCCATCGGTTAGTGTTTTAACAACTCCTACAGATGTTGCGGCAATTCAAGACCATATTGATGAACAAACGGAAGATTTAGCTCAGTACGTTGATGTGAAAGCCTATCTTTCTGAAGCCAACTATATTTTCACTAAAAAATCTGGCTATCAGCACAAGCGGGTGTATTTAAACAAACTTGTTAATATTGCTACGAACGAATCCTATACTTACCAGCAGGGATCTGGTGACATTTCTACTGGTAAGCAAATGATCAATGGCGTAGAGGCCAGTGGGCCATTCTATGTGGCTAAATATAACTATTCTGGAACTGAGTATATTGGAGCCATCTGCCAAACAGTGGATGCAAACGAAAAATGCACCAGTGATATTGTTGGTTTTATCCCTCGCGTGAGTGTGAAGAAAGACAGTCGAGCAGGCTTAGATACTTCAAGCTTGGGTAGTTTTTTCCAAAGTCTATGGAATAGCTTGTCTGGGGCTGTTTCAAACTTAGTCTTTGGCGGCTCTTACAATGTGTTTGAGTACACTGATAGCAAGTTCATCGTTAGCTCTATGCTTAAAAAATCAGCATTGGATAACGCGAACTTATCTCCTGGCATTATGTACTTCGACGATGATCTTATGATTCGAGGTAATGGTGTGAGCGTTGCAACCGGAACTGATGGAAGTGCCTATACCAACAGCTTTTTGGCTGAAGGAAAAATTTATATCGCGCTGTATTCACCCAATGTTTATTCGCCCTACAACTCGGTTCGAGATGGCAATACTGTTGCTGCAATTTGTGATCGTAACTTAAAAACACAAGACAACACGGTTGCAAGCAATATTCAAAGCAGCACCCCTGCCACTTTATCGACGAAGTACCTAAGGCCAACAAACTTATGCAGTAATGCCAGCACCTTCTCTAAAAAAATGAATAAAGATTCGTCTGGTCAAGTTACTAGCTTGGTTATTGATGGAGTAAGTGTGCCTAAACTCGACTTAGGTTATGTTGCGCTTATGTCAAATAAGATCGTTGATTTGATGTTTTGCTCGCATATTTACGGTGATGTTCTTGCTAAAAAAGGTATAAAGACCAGCACGGATCTTATTTGTGGTGGCGGTGAGCGAGCACAGATAGAGGGTGCTGTTGTGGCCCAAAGTGGTAGTGATAGTAGTAGTCATCAGTGGGCTAAGTCCAAAATTATTGTACCGACAGATGAACAATCAAACTTTGGCGAAGGTAATGTTCCTACAACGCCTGCACCACCAAGAACTAATGCTGTTAAAGTGAAATGGAGTAAACCTCTGTAACAAGGGCTTTACTCACAACACCCACAAAGGCAACTTTCTGGGTGTTTTTTATGCCTGTCTAGGCTCCCCCTTACGAAAACGCTATAATTTGCGCCAAATTTTTACTGTTTAGGGTATGTGCATGTCTGATTCTACCAACTCCGCTTGGGGCGGTCGTTTTTCTGAACCTACCGATGCCTTTGTAGCGCGTTTTACGGCCTCGGTTAACTTCGATAAGCGCATGTACGCTCAGGATATTCAAGGTTCTATTGCTCACGCCAAAATGCTGGCCAAGGTGGGGGTGCTTACCGAGCAAGAGCGCGATGATATTTTGCGTGGCCTAGAAGAAATTCGCATTGAGATAGAGCGCGGTGAGTTTAACTGGAGCGAAGCTCTGGAAGATGTGCACATGAACATTGAAGCGCGCCTAACCGATAAAATTGGCATTACAGGT
>JBASZG010000321.1:0-1556 GCA_049277875.1 Venatoribacter sp. | reverse complement strand
ATTTTGGGCAGTGCCGAGGTGGCGCTGGCGTAAGTGCCATCAATAAAGGCTTCCCAAGGTTGGGTGCTTAAGCTTTGTAGGGTGTTAGCGCGTTTAGCGAATTCTTCACCGTTAAATTCCGTTTTGCCACGCACCATGTCGGCCATTGGGCCAAAATTCCATTTGAACGCTTTAAAAATACCTTGGCGATATTCAATGGCTTCAATGGCAGCGGCTGGTTTAATTTCTGCTACAGAAGTTAGGCTAAGGCTGGTAAGGGCAGTGGCAACTCCTAGTAACAATATTTTTTTCATGAAAAATCCTACGGTTTAGTTAAAAGCAACAAGCTAAGAGCGGATAGCATACCGAAGGTTCCTACATAATTTTATAGGCTTACTTAGCTTTACATTTATTTGGGAGAAATTAGTCGGGGTTTCTGAGTTTGCCTATGCCTTTACCACGCTGTGCTTGCAGAATAGTAATTTTCTCTTGTAATGCTTTACGTTCTTCGGGGTCAGTGCATTCTTCTAAACAAGCTTTGAGCTCTTTTTGTTTTTTCTTAATCAACAATAAAGCTTCTTGTAATTCCAAGCGATCTTGTAGTTGTTGTTGAGCGCGCTTGTTAAAAACATGGTTAAGTTTGCTAATCAGTTTATTCATTTTCATCGGATTTCCTCCGCTGATAAATCTGAAAGTTGTTCGTTGATGGCTGTTAAATCTTCAGATCCAAGTGCCAAAGTATCGGTACTTAAAATTTGTGGTTTGCTGGCATCAATAAATAGCATGCGCCCTACCATAATTAAGCTAGTGCAAACGTCATAGGCATAGCCTTTGTCGGTCATCAGTGAAGTGGCCATGGTGTTAGAAATACTACCTTTACGAATCATGCCTGCAATTAAACTGTTGGTTTCATCGCGGTGGCGTTCAATTAACAGTTGTTGGTGGTCAAGCGCCAAGCGACTATCGGTTGGGTCTTCGGTGTTACGTACCGCGCTTACCGTACGAATGGTTTCACCAATTTGCTGGCGAATAGCTTTGTAGCTTTCAGAAATTGGTTGGTTATGATGGTGCAAGTACAGCTTCAAGTTTCTCTGTAAATGTTTAGTGCCTTTAACGGCCTCTACCTAGTGATAGTTGGCGGCCCATAGCTCACGCAGTTGCTCATCTTGAATATCTTGAGATTTTTCACGAGCGCTGGTGATAAAACCAATTAACTCGGAGTAAATACCTTTAATACGCTGTTGATAGCTTTCGCGCATATTGAAGGGAATGTTACGTTGTGAGCTTTTTAGCTCGGCAAAAGGCTCACCTGAATAAAACTCGGCTAAATCCCAGCCCAAACCTTCAACAATGGATAAGGTGCCTAATTCATACAGGTTAATACTTTCATGACGAGCAGCGGCAACGGCAGTTGACGATGATTCTAATGCAGCGGGATGTAGGACTTTGGGCTTTTCTTCGTTGCTTTCAGGCTCTTTAATCAGTCTGATAAGCAGCTTCTTAAAGCGTTTTTTCTGGAACAATACCAAGGCCGAACCTAACAGACTGAACAGCGTATGGAAAATGGCAATTCTAAG
>JBASZG010000320.1:0-2003 GCA_049277875.1 Venatoribacter sp. | reverse complement strand
GTTTTGGGCGCACCGACAGTCAATTAGAAGAAGAGAAATAAGGTGTTAAAACAACGAGTTCTGACAGCCTTGGTGCTGGCCCCGTTAATGATTGGCGGTGTTTTTTTCCTGCCGCTCACTGAGTTTGCCTATTTTATTGGCCTAATCGCTGTGTTGGGTGCTTGGGAATGGGCCAATATGGCTCATTTCGAGCAGCAAGCTGCACGCATTGGTTTTGCTGCCTTCATCGCGGTTGCTCTTGTGGCAACGGCTTATGCCCTAGATCAGCACTTGCTTCGTCCGTTAACCATCTTGGGCCTAGGTGCACTTTGGTGGCTTGTCGCATTTGTCTTGGTTGCGCGCTATCCAGGGCTATCGTCTTTTTGGTCGCCAAAAGTAGTCCGTTTGATCTTGGGGGTCTTGGTACTTATTCCTATGTGGGTAGGTTTTGTCATGCTAAAAGCCCAAAATCACAGCTCACTATTAATTCTGTATTTGATGTTTGTGGTTTGGGGTGCCGATACCGGAGCCTATTTTGCCGGGCGAAAATTTGGCAAAGCCAAGCTTGCTCCGCATGTTAGCCCTGGTAAGTCTTGGGCAGGTTTTTGGGGCGGTTTGGCCACGACTATGCTGGTGGCGGCGGCATTTGTTTATTACGTAGAAGCCAACATTCAGCCATTAAGCTCTTTGGCTATTGGCCAGTTGTTGATTATTACACTGATTACGGCCTTGGCTTCAGTACTGGGTGACCTGTTAGAAAGCATGCTTAAGCGCTTTCGTGGTCTTAAAGACAGCTCTAACCTGCTACCCGGTCATGGTGGTATCCTTGACCGCATCGACAGCATGACCTCAGCCGTGCCTGTTTTCGCCTTTTTATTGTTATTGTTGGATTGGAGTTTGGCATGAAACAACACGTTACCGTGTTGGGTGCCACCGGCTCTATTGGTCACAGTACCTTAGATATAGTTCGCCGCCACCCTGAGTTGTATCAGGTGTTCGCGCTCAGTGCCCACAAAAATGTGGAGTGCTTGGCCCTACAAATTGAAGAGTTTTCCCCTCGCTATGCCGTTATTGGTTCGCCAAGTGCTGCCCAGCATTTGCAAACCATGCTGCCGCCAGACTGCCAAACCAAAATTTTATATGGAGCTGACCAACTTGAGTGGATAGCCAAGCATTCCGATGTGGATATGGTTATGGCCGCTATAGTTGGTGCAGCGGGCTTATTGCCCTCTTTAGCTGCAGCGCAGGCAGGAAAAAAAGTGTTGCTGGCTAATAAAGAAAGTTTGGTAATGGCTGGGCCTTTGTTTATGCAGGCCATTAAAGAGGGTGGGGCCACTTTGCTGCCCATCGACAGCGAGCACAACGCCATATTCCAGTGCATGCCACAAGGCTATCGCGGCGATTTTGCCGAGCATGGTATTAATAAAATTTTGCTTACTGCCTCTGGCGGCCCTTTTCGTGGCCGTTCTTGGCAAGAACTAAGTAATGTTACTCCTGCACAAGCTGTGGCTCATCCTAACTGGTCAATGGGACAAAAAATTTCGGTCGACTCGGCTACTTTAATGAACAAAGGGTTAGAGCTAATTGAAGCCTGTTTCTTGTTCAACTGTACGCCAGCACAAATTCAGGTGGTGGTGCACAAGCAAAGCGTCATCCATTCCATGGTGCAATATTGTGACGGTTCGGTTATCGCTCAGCTTGGCCAGCCGGACATGCGCACTCCCATTGCTTATGGTATGGCTTGGCCAAAGCGTATTGATTCTGGCGTGCAAAGCCTGAATCTATTTGATATTGCCGAGCTTAATTTTGAAAAACCCGATGAAGACTCCTTTGCCTGTCTGCGCTTGGCGCGTGAAGCCTTTCAAATTGGCGGCACCATGCCAGCCGTCTTAAATGCCGCGAATGAAATTGCGGTAGCGGCATTTTTGCGGGAACAAATTCGCTTTACCGTTATCCCAGAGCTGATTTCGGCCGTTATGCAGCAGCATCAAACACAAGCGGCTGATGCACTTGCACCTATTTTG
>JBASZG010000319.1:0-1691 GCA_049277875.1 Venatoribacter sp. | reverse complement strand
TAGGGCAAGCCCAAGGCGTCGAGGGTGTCGCTGCCCATTTCGCCTTTTACGGTAATAAAAACAAAACGCTGGCTAAAGGCCGATAGTTCGGCCAAGGCTTGTGCTGTGCGGCTCATGGCTTTGCGCTGCGCCCCACGCGCTAGGGCTTCAGCGCGAGTGGTTTCGCCATCACTGCCTTTTAGCCCTACAGCTCCGCCGATGCCAGCATAGGGGTTGATTATTAAACCTAGTTTAATCATTACAGCCAGTCACTTAACATAAAGCCTAGGCCAATCCGTTGCTGCGCTCTGTTGTAGTCGATTAGGCTTTCTCCGTAGCCATTAAAATATTGCACATAGCCTTTAATATGGCGCGACAGAGGAAAGCTCCAACCCAGTTCAAATGCGCCTTTGTTGTGTTGGCGAAAGTTATTGCGCACCATCAGGCTGAAGGTTTGGCTGCCCTTGGGGTAAAAATAATACAGCTCGCCTGGGCCTAAGTATTTTTCAATATCTGGGTTGTCGTCGCCAATGGCTGCAAAGGGTTCTTTCTTTTTGTCTTCGCTTAAGCGCGCCCAAACTTTGGCCTGCATAATTCCATAGGGTAATGCCCAGCCACCACTGGCAATCACGCGGTTCCAACTGCGCGACATGGTGCCCGATTGGCCATTCGATTGGTGGTTTAAAGTAAGGGTGAAATAGTCTAGCCAGTCGTGATTTACCAGCCACGAAAAAATTAACTCTGGCTCGTGGTTGGTTTCACGAAAGGGGCTGGATACATCCGAGTTATAGGCCTGCCAGAAAGAGCGATTGGTGTAGGCCACATCAATATGGCTGAATTTACCTAGTACGCCTTTGGCAAGGTTGTACTTTAAGCTGAATTGGAACATAACTTCGGCGTGGTCGAAGTTGGGTAAACGCTCGGCGGCGGCACTAGAGCCAGTTAGGTTTTCCAGCATGGCGCGGCTTTCGGCGTTGCTTGGCCGAGTTTGCCAAGTAAATGGCATAACGTAGTTGGGGCGATAAGGTAGCAAAACATAGGGGCTGTCGGCAGCTAAGCGTTCAATCTGAATTTTTTTAACAATGCGAGGGTAATAACGAACCTGTGGGTTAAGTTCGTCTTCGGCAATCACTTCCACTTCAAGTTTTTCGGTGCGAATGCCTTCAATGTCGGCATCTTTTTTGGCTTCATTAAAGGTTTTTAGCAAATCATCAGCAGGCTCTTGGCTGGCTTCTTGGGCATGGCCCGATTGAGCTAAAAGCAGTGAAAAAAGAGAAAATAAAACGTAACGCATAGTGCCTCCAAAACCAGAGGCACTATAACGCGAAGCGAAACAAGGCTCTAGATAAGAATGCCGTCGGCTTCTAGGAAGGGAGTGCGAGAGGCCTGATATTCATTTTTACAGCAGGGGCATACGCGCACATCACGGGTGAATATTTTATTGTGCAGGTGAATTTGCTTTTGGCCGGCTTCCCAGCAGTAAGAACAGTAAGGCTGGCCAAAGGGACGTTGGTCTACGGTTTTATAATAGCCATCGCCACGGCGGCGCAGGTTGCCTTTAAAAACCAGCGCTTCGTTTAAGCGAATCAGTTCTTTATCTCGCGCTTCGCACACACCTTGCAGTAGGCTTAGTTCCATTTTGCTGGAAGCAATAGCGGCGGTTAAATCGGCCAGCAGTGTTTTTAAGGCCGTTTTATCCATCATAAAGTTGT
>JBASZG010000318.1:0-5564 GCA_049277875.1 Venatoribacter sp. | reverse complement strand
GGAGTGTTGAGTACGGCCATTTCATTAGGAACATCACCAAATACGCCTTCCATCCAGCGCTGTGGGCCAAGTCTGCGCATCTGTACCATGCCCAGACGAATCAGCAGCCGCACCAGCCAGTTGGCATGGCGTGTCGCCCAAATAAACATCCGTTGTTTACCTGGCATACCGGTAATTTGCTCCATTTCTTTAAATGGTGCTGGAGCCGAGGCGGCGGTCAGTGAAATAACACGTTCGGGGATGCGCTGGCAAAGCTGTAGCGCTGGCACCAGCGCGATATCTTGGCTGAGTATTTTAAACTGCTCAAAGCCCAAGGCATCGAGCACGGCTAAGGTGTCGTCCACTTGAGCATCCAGGGCATTTTGATAAGACAGCGGTGGTTCGGTGCGGCCATAGCCTGGGCGTTCTGGAGCAATAATGTCTAGGCCAAGCTCGCGTGCCAGTGCCCGTTCTGCGGGTAAATCCCCCGCACCGAAAAATGGGCCGTGCAGTAGTAGCACGGGCTGCCCGCCAACACGACCAAAACGACGCCAGCCAATACGGCGTCCTTGGCGTGATATTTCGCCTGTTGCTAACCCCGTGCTTTCCAGCCGAGAGGCAGGGCGTCGCTGGCGATTTGCGGGCTACCGATGACGTTGGCCACCGCTGCGCCTAGTGTGGCGGCCTGTACTTGGTTGTTTGCTCCTAGTTTTTGCAAAATGGTTTTGATCTGCTGGCGTACAGTGCCAATGGCGCGGTTACGTTGTTGAGCAATTTGCTCGGAGGTTTGCCCTTGCGATAGAGCCGCTAAGACATCGCGCTCGGACTGTGAGAGGCCAAATAAGTCTTCAAGAGCGCGGTCAATAGAGGCAGGCCAGCGTTGTTGTAGGGCGGTGAGCAGAAAAATGCGCAGCTCATGGTGGTAGCTGGCCACCATGATAAGTGGAGGCTGATCCACACCATGAGTATTCAGCTTCATAAGCGTGGGGCCAGGCAGTTCGTACAGACGCTTTTTCAGCTGGTGAAAATCATTTTGGCTTACGCCGAGCATTTCCAACGCCTGGCCTGGTGATAATGAGAGGAATTCGCTGGCGGCTTGGTTCATTACCAGCAAGGCACCGCCTTCGGTGACCGCCAGTGATGGGGCGCTTTGGCCATACACCAGGCGGCGTACTTGGTCCTGTAGTACGGCTTGGCGTTCAATATCATGCAGCGCAACGGATAGGGTTAGGGCGGAAGAGGCGTCTAATTCAATATGGCCATCAATAGCTGGCAACAGGGCGAATACTAAGTCATCAAAACCTGCAACGTCATTAGCAACTTGATGTATGAGTTCGCCGAGTTGCTGGGGTGCTGGCATGACATTGGGGGTGGATGGATTCTCAGACAACTTCTTTACTCCGCTTATTTTTCCGCTGATTTCTGGGCTTTGCGCGCCATCATACTCATAATTTTTCATTGGTCAGCTTCTTTAAATGTAAAGACATCTTTACACCCCACTGGCGCGATTTTATTAATCGCGCCATGATGCCTTTAATTTTTAATAAATCGCGCCAAACCAAATCGTCCATTAAAGGCAGAGTGCATTATGAATGACACCGACAGCATTATTGCTTTACTGCAAACTCAGGCTTTGGGTTTGACCTTAGCAGAGCTAGAAAGGCGGCAGCCAGCTATGGCTAGACGGACATTGCAGCGCCGTCTTAGTGAGCTGGTGGAGCAGGGCAAAATCCTTGCTCAAGGCAAAGCGCGGGCAAGACGTTATTTTTATATTCCACCCAGCCGTGCTTACGGCATTAATGAAGATAACGCACCCTATTCATCCATCGCAGTTCCTTGGTCAGTGGATAGCCAAGATGCGCTGGCTTACATCGCTAAGCCCATCAGTGCGCGCAAACCTGTGGGCTATCAATACGAGTTTTTACAGGACTATCAGCCGAATAAAAGTTTTTATCTGCCCGCATCTTTACGCTCGCAACTGCGCCATATTGGCACTTTTGCTCAGCCCGCTGAGCCTGCTGGCACTTATAATCGCACCATTTTAAGCCGTCTGCGGATTGACCTGTCTTGGGCATCCAGCCATTTAGAAGGCAACACTTATTCGCGCTTGGATACGCTAAAACTGATTGAGCAAGGCACGGCGGCAGAGGGTAAGGCTCTGCTTGAAACGCAGATGATTCTAAATCACAAAAATGCCATTGAACTGCTGGCAGAAAACAGCTTGGAAACAGGGTTTAACCGTTACACCCTAATGAATCTGCACAGCGCGTTGGCCGAAAACTTATTGCCCAATGCCGATGATGAAGGCCATATTCGTGAACATGCAGTGGATATTAGCCAAAGCGTTTATCGCCCACTGGATAACGCCCACCCGCTTGGTTTAGTGCTGGATGAGATGCTAAACAAGGCCAGCCAAATTCAAGACCCCTTTGAGCAATCGTTCTTTATGATGGTGCATTTACCCTATTTGCAGCCCTTCGCCGATATTAATAAACGTACTTCCCGCTTGGCGGCCAATATGCCGTTATTCCGCCACGGCTTATGCCCGCTTACCTTTTTGGGTGTGCCGCAGGCTGCTTATACCCAAGCCATTTTAAGTCTGTATGAGATGACCCGAATTGAGCCTATGCGTGATTTGTATTTATGGGCTTATGAGCGTTCAGCGCAAGAATATCAGAGCATTCGCCAAATCTTGGTCGAGCCTGATGCTCTGCGCTTAAAGTGGCGCGAGCTAATAAAAGAAGTGGTGTGCCAAGTGGTCAGAACCCCGCAAGCCGACTCGCTGGAGATTATTCAAACCAACATGGCCCAGCTGGCCCCCACAACAGAACGGGAAGAAATTAAAGCCTTGGTTATTGCGGAACTGCGAAGGCTGCATGAAGGCACCTTAGCCCGTTATGGGCTAAGGCCAGCGGAGTTTTATGCGTGGCGGCAGCGGAGTTAATCCTCCAGCGCTTGTTCTTCCATTTCCAGTTCTTTGATTTTGCGGGTGAGGGTGTTGCGGCCCCAGCCGAGTAATAGGGCAGCATCGCCGCGACGGCCTGCGGCTTGGTTAAGGGCGGCTTCAATCATAATGCGTTCGAAGGCGGGTAAGGCGGTGTTGAGCAGTTCGCGCTGGCCTTGTTGCAGGCATTGCTGCGCCCAAAGTTTGAGCGCTTCTTGCCAGTCATTAGCGTTGGCGGAGGCGGTGCTGGGGCTGTGCAGCAGTTCTGGTGGCAGGTCGCTGATTTGCACTTCGCGGCTGGCGGCCATGACGGTGAGCCAGCGGCAGGTGTTTTCCAGTTGGCGCACGTTGCCGGGCCAGTTTTGTTGGCTCAGGTAAGCCTGAGTTTCAGGCAGCAGTACGCGCGGTTCGGCGTTCAGTTCTTGGGCGGCTTTTTGCAAAAAATGCGCGGCCAGCTTGGGAATATCTTCACGTCGCTCGCTTAGGCGCGGCAGCTGAATGCGGATAACATTGAGGCGGTGAAACAGGTCTTCACGGAACAGCCCTTGCGCCACCAACGTACTTAAATCGCGGTGGGTGGCGGCAATAATGCGCACGTCTACATGGGTGGGCGTGTGGCCACCGACACGGTAAAACACACCATCGGCCAGCACGCGCAGTAAGCGGGTCTGCGCATCGAGCGGCATGTCGCCGATTTCATCTAAGAATAAAGTACCACCATTGGCTTGCTCAAAACGGCCTTGGCGGGCGGCAGCCGCGCCAGTGAATGAGCCTTTTTCATGGCCAAAGAGTTCAGATTCGATTAAGTCTTTAGGAATGGCGGCCATGTTCAGCGCGATAAAAGGTGCATGGGCGCGCGGGCTGTGTTGGTGCAGAGCGTTAGCGACCAGTTCTTTACCTGTGCCAGATTCGCCATGAATTAGCACGGTCATATTGGACTGGGATAAGCGGCCAATCACCCGAAACACTTCTTGCATGGCGGGCGCTTCGCCAATGATGGCGCTATTGCTGCGGGCATATTCGGTGGTTTGCCCTTTGGGTGCCTGAGTTAAGGCGCGGCGCACTAAGGCGACCGCATCGTCTAGGTCAAATGGCTTAGGCAGATATTCAAAAGCGCCGCCTTGGTAAGCGTTCACGGCGCTGTCTAAGTCTGAATGGGCGGTCATCACTATGACGGGAAGCTGAGCGTAACGCTGGTGAATCTGCTCTAGCAGGGCGAGGCCGTCCATGCCCGACATACGAATATCGGTCAGAATAATGCTGGGGCGCTCATAGGTAAGTTGGCTGAGTGCAGCCTCAGCGCTGGCAAACAGGCTAGTACGAAAGCCCGCTTGGGTGAGGGCTTTTTCCAGTACCCAGCGCATGGAGCGGTCGTCGTCGATAATCCAAACATGGTGGCTCATAAGCAGTTCCTTAGCGTCCGTTAAGCGGCGGCAACTGTGGGGTAAAAGGGATCAGAATGCGAAATTGTGTGTGGCCGGGGCTGCTTTGGCATTCGATGATGCCGCCGTGCTGTTGCACTATGCCTTGGGCGATGGGCAGCCCCAGACCTGTGCCTTGGGCGCGGCCTGTCACCATTGGGTAAAACAGCATTTCTAGCAGCTCGGCGCTGATGCCGGGGCCGTTATCTTCCACTTCAATTTGGCACACTAAGCGATGGCGCACCGAACCAATGGTGAACTGGCGCAGCGCACGGGTGCGCAGCCAGATGGTGGCGGGGGCATCACTGGGGTTTTCTAATAAGGCTTGCGCGGCGTTGCGGACAATATTCAGCACCACTTGAATCAGCTGATTAAGGTCGGCCAGCACATCGGGCAGACTGGGGTCGTAGTCACGCACTAGCGCGATAGCATCACCCACCTCAGACTGAATAACTAAACGCACGCGTTCTAATACTTGGTGGATATTAATTTTTTGTAGGTTTAAACGCTGATGCGAGCCAAGCATTTGCTCCACCAGATGGCTGAGGCGGTCGGCTTCATTAATAATGACATCAGTGTATTCGCGCAACTCATTGTTGGGCAGTTCGCGGGCCAATAGCTGAGCGGCTCCGCGAATGCCTCCCAGCGGGTTTTTCACTTCATGAGCCACGCCACGAACCAAGGCGCGGGTGGCTTGGTGGGCGGTAAAAATGCTGTCTTCACGGCTTAACCGCTGTTGGCGCTCTTGCGGCTGCAGCTCTAATAAAAATTGCTGAGCCTGTTTGTCGCTGTTAAGCAGTGGCGTGACGGTGTAATCCATGGTCACGATTTGCGCGGTGTTTGGCGCATAGAGTTTGGCTTCGCGGCGGGTAAAGGGGCGCTGTTCGGCCACGGCGCTGTGCAGGGCATTGAGGCTGTCTTCGTCCCATGACAGCAGGGTCAGGGGTTTGCCTAATAGGTGCGCGCTGCTGGTAATAAAAAGCTGTTCAGCCGCCGGATTAACATACAGCACAGTTAAATCACCATCCAGCAGCACGACGGCCAGCGATAAGTGCTCCAACATGGTGAAGCCTGAGATGGATGAGTTTAATGGCACTGTCGTCATAAGAATAAGAGCATCGGTTTTGGCACACTCGCTTGTTTACCGCGAAGGTGGGATATTGCATCAGCAACATAGGTGCTGTTCGGATTCTATCGTGTTTCCCTATTAACCTTAGCAA
>JBASZG010000317.1:0-6128 GCA_049277875.1 Venatoribacter sp. | reverse complement strand
CCATTGTGCAGATCCAAAGCGTTTTAAACCTGCTTATTTACGCTTCGGCCTTTGTTATTGGCGCACGCTATTGGCTAAAGGGGTTAGGCTATACCCGCTTTTTTAGCCTTGCCTGGGCTGTGGCCATTGTGGCGCTTACGCTTATTAACCTGCGCTCGCGCGAGATTATCCCAACCAATCAATACACTTTTTATATTTACCAAATTGCGGTAGTGATTGAGGTGATTTTGCTGTCTTTGGCTTTAAACGAACGCTCGTTACATAAGCAAAAGCACCTTATTCAAGAACGCGATTACCAGTTAGTTGAAAAAGACCGCAATATCGAGTTTTTACGCAGCTACGAAAGCCTGTATAACAATTCGTTAACAGGGCGTTTTCAACTGGATAAAGACGGCTACTTTTCTAAAACCAACACCTCGTGGCGCACCATTATTGGCTATAACGATGCCGCTTTTTTTGCCGAAGACAATCCTACTTTTAATAGCTTGTTTGCCGACAGCAAACAGCGCCGCCAATTTTGGGCCGATCTAAAAGAGCAAGGCAAGCTGCTGGCGCGAGTGCTGTATTTTACTCAGCCTATTAGCGGTGAGCGCATTGTGGTGTCACTAAGTATGCGCAAAGGCAGCGGCGAGCAAGCCGCTTGGTATGGTTCAGGCCAAGACGTTACCGAAAACTATTTAAAGCAACAGGCTATTTTGCAAATGCAGAAAGACAAAACCCAGTCGCTGCGCCAGCTTGTTTTAGGTATTTCCCATGAAATGAACACGCCATTAAGCAACATTCGCTTAGCACGCGGTTTTTTGGATAACGACCACCCAGAATGGAGCGAAGACGAGCGCGAACGCCGCAGCAAAGAAGGCATTGCCTTTATTCACGAAGGCATAGACCGCTTGAATGAACTCAATCAACTGATGAAAAGCTCGGTTATTCAAGAAAACCAGTACGCGGGTGAGAGCATTATTATTCGTGATTGGTTGGATTTATGGAGCTTGGAAGTTAAACAAAAATACCCAACTCTGAAATTGCGCACGGCTGTTCACAGTTATTTAATTGATTGGCCAACTTACCCAGAAGCCTTGGCAATAGTGCTTGGGCAGTTATTAGAAAACTCTTGCCTGCACAACAAAGAGCTGTACGAAAAAGAAGAACTTAAGGTATCGGTTGATTTCCGTGAGCGCGGCGATTTCTTAGAACTGCATTATCAAGACAATGGCAAAGGAGTTACGACAGAACAGCGCGAACAAATCTTTATGCCCTTTTTCACTTCAAACCGCCTAAACGCACAGAACAAAGGGCTGGGACTGTATCAATCTTACAACCTCATTACCGAACTGCTGCAAGGCTTTATCGACTGGCCCGACGAGGCCGAAGGGTTTTATTTAATCGTTCGGTTTAACTTGCCAGCAAACTAAAACAGCGAATAACGGCTGCTTTTACGCAGATAAAAGTACCAGTTAACCAACAGGCCAATTAAATAGAACAGGGCGAAGCCAAGTAAAATTTTACCTGGGCCAGTGCTGCTCCAATCGTCGGCATACATGCGTGGAATATAGTAAGCACCAATAGCGGCAACAGATAAAATCCAGCCTAGTGCGGCTTCAAGCTGCTGGCGTGGTAGGGTTTTAAGCGCCATGTTCATCACACTACCCGCCGATAAGCCGCAGGCAACAAAAAACACCAAAGCCCAGCTAAAGAAGATAAAAAATACTTGCTCTGGGTGGCTGCTGGTAACGGCTTGAGTGCTGTAATAAGCCATAAACAAAGAGCTAACAAAGAGCATAAGCAAAGCAAGATGGTTAATTAAGCTTGGGCGCATGTGCTGTGCCAGCCAGCTACCACCAGCGCGAGCCACCAAACCAAAGACCACAGGCAACCAGCCATAAATTAATACCGCAGGCGCAACAGGGTTTAAAACTAAGCGGTTGTCGTCGCTTAACTGTACCGCAAACACGGCTTTAATCAGCAGCGCAAAGCTTACGCCAAAGCCAAGCAAAGACCCCATGCCCATTAAATACATTAAACCCAAAATATGAGCTTCTTTATTGGTTAACAGTGAAATCTGCTGTGGTCTGGCTTGCATTGCTGGGTTGGCCAAACGGTGCATTAAAAACAGCACCATGAGTATGGTTAGGAAAATAAACACTTCACGAATAGCAGGAATATGGCTAAAGGAAGGAAACAGAACATCCAGATAGGTGTAACCAGCACAAAACCAAAAAATAACCGCAACCAACACCAATGAACGCAGCACACCTTCCCAGTTTATTTTTTGCTTAATTTGCAAGTTAGACACCAGCACATTAGGCGAACGCAGCGCTTGCCAAACCGCCAAAAGCAGCAACACAGCGGGTAAAAGCAAACTGGAAAGCAGCCAAACTGGTTGTCCTTTGGGAATGCGCCCCGAAATATTGCTGCTGTCGTAAAGCAGGTACATGGGTTTTAAACCAAGCCCTTGTAAAACATCCCACTGCACCAGCATGGGTACGGCCACCAGCACTAAAATTAAGCCAACACAGGCTAAAGCCAAGGGCACTTCCAGTACCAAAGAACGCATCTTAAGCGGAAATAAATAATAGTTGCTGCTGACAATTAACGAGATAAAACCACTGCCAATGCCTGTGCCAATGGCGCAAAGCTGAAACACCCAAAGCGGTGTATCTAGGCTAGTTAACGCCCAAGCCAGCAGCCCCAACGGCATTAATAACAGCAAGCAGGTTAAAAGAATGGAATCGCGGGTGCCGCAGTGGTGCAAAATAAAACCACCAGCCAAACGCATACAAATACCCGCCACACCAGCGGAAGCCATCAGACCAAAGAGTTCACCCATTTTAAACGGATAGCCAACATCCAGCAGCAGCACAGTTAAGGCGGCCCAGATCATCCACATGCTGCTGCCGGCCAGCAGCAGTAATAGGTTCATTTGTGGCAAGCGTTGCGTTTGGTAGTGACCAACGGTTTTCCAAAACTGTTCGTCTTCACTGCGCCAGTGTTGCACATCGGGCATGGTTTTCTCGTACTTTTGGCATATAAACAGACAAGGCTTCTACCTTGCCAGAATGAGGGTTAGGCACAAGAAAAAAGCGGGGTTAGTTTAACTACCTAAAAATAGGTACAAACCAAACAATACAGGGCCTAAGCCCTGTTGTTATCAGGCTTCTTTCAGCATGCCGGGTAGTTTACGCCAGTAGCCGTTGGTGTCGGTATCACACAAAGGTTGAGGTTGGCTGCCGTTTAAATTGGCGCGAAATGCCTCAAACCACTTAAGCGTTCCTTCGGGTTCTGGGCTTAAACGCACCACATCGACCAAGCCATTCATGCTGGGCATATCGTTAACCAAGTTATAACGATGCCCTGATTGAGTTTGAATGCCGTTAATGACAAAAATTTGAGTGCCGTCTTGGCTTTTTACAATGCGGCCTTTGGGGTCGTTAATGCAGGCTAAACGGCAATCGTCTTTTTGGCGGTTTTCGTTGCGTGCGGTAAAGCAACGCGCCGACCAAGCTAAGGGCATGTGGCCAAAAGCAAATACTTCCACATCAAACAGGTTACGCACAGCGCGAATAGCGTCTTGCTCTAGCAGTTCATTTAACCATTCGCGTGATAGCTCTACTGGCATGACCCAGCGTTTGGCGCCCATATTCACTAAATGGCGCAAGGTATGTTGGTTATACACGTTAATGGCCGAGCCAATAACAAAGGGCAAGTTGCGCTCTTGCGCCAGTTGAATTGCGCCCATGTCGTTGGCTTCTATCATAAACTCGCCGTTATCAACGTAGCGGGTCATTTCGCGCACTAGGGCTGGGGCTTCCAGCAGCACCATAGTGGATAAGCACACTTGTTTGCCGGCTTCGCGCAGCTCGTGGGCAACCTTAATGTAGTCTTCGAGTTTTAGCTCTTGGCGTTTTGAGCACACGGTTTCACCCATATACACCATGTCGATATCGGAATCGGCAACTTCGCGGTAAAACTTTTCGACAACGTCTTTTGGCCAGTAGTATTGAATGGCACCTAAAGAGAATTTCATATTTATTTCCATTTGCGGTGATAGGCACCAAGGGTCGTTTGGCTGCCTTCGGATAATGAACTTAAAACACGGTTCCATTCATCTTGCACTTGGAAGGAATCGGGGTTTTCCAGCACCTTGTCGATGGCGGCGCGCCATACTTTGGTAATGCTAGAAACATAGGCGGGGCTGCGTTGGCGGCCTTCGATTTTGAGCGACACAATGCCTTCGCGGTACAGCTCTGGCAAAAGCTCTAAGGTGTTTAAGCTGGTGGGTTCTTCAAGCGCATGGTACAGGTCGTCACCCACATGGAAACGGCCTTTGCATAGGGTTGGATAGCCCGCGTTTTCGTCTTTCTCGAAGCGGTCAATCATTACCCCATTTAGGCGCGATTCAAGCACACCGTCGTCTTTTTCGTCCCAACGCACATAGGCCGCAGGAGAACACGCGCCTGCCGTATTTGGCGATTCGCCGGTCATATAAGAGCTTAAATAGCAGCGACCTTCGGCCATAATGCACAAACTACCAAAGGCAAACACCTCAAGCGGCATATCGCACATACGCGCCAAAGCCTTTACTTGCACCATAGACAGCACGCGAGGCAGCACCACACGCGATACATTAAATTGGCGATAAAAGTCGATGGCCGCAGGGTTGGTTGAGCTGGCCTGCACCGACAAGTGCTTTTCGATATGAGGATAGCGGTCGTTAGCGTACGCCAATAGCGACACATCGGCCAAAATAAGCACGTCGGCACCAGAGCGCACGGCGGTATCCACCGCGCTTTGCCAGCGCGGCCAGCCTTCGGGGTGAGCAAAGGTATTGATAGCAACGTGTAATTTTTTACCCGCTTTATGAGTGTATTTAACGGCTTCTTCTAGGCCGCCGTCGCCAAGGTTTAAACCGGCAAAATGGCGAGCGTTGGTGTCGTCTTTCAAGCCCACATAAACGGCATCGGCGCCGTTATCAATGGCTGCTTTCAGGGCAGGTAAACTTCCTGCTGGGCACAAGAGTTCCATGATGATTTTCGCTTTTATTAAAAAACATCATGGTATAAAACCTAGCCGCCCATGCCTAAGCCTAGCAGGAGGTAGCCTGTCACTACCTATTTTTAGGGGTTGGCCTTGGCAGGTAGCCTTATTACTCTACTCACCTTTCTAGTTGGGGGTGTTTATGACCGTATTAACCGCTATTACTGCTCGTATTAATCGCGTGCTACCCGAAGTGCCAGGCAAAATTACCCGCCACACCCCTGCCCCAGTGATGAAAGTGTTTTTAAACACCGCAGTAAACCACTTATTACAAAAAGAGCGCACCACAGGCGAACTGGACTTTTTAAAAGGCCACACCGCAGCAGTGGTTATTAAAGATTTAGATTTTTCTTTTAGCATGACCTTGGTCAACAACCGCTTAAACATCACCACTCCCGCCCAGCCAGCCGATGCCACCTTAAAAAGCGACCAAGCCTCTATGCTGGCTATTTTGCACGGTGAAGTAGACCCAGACACCCTATTCTTTCGCCGCAAACTACTCATTACCGGCGATACCGAGCTTGGGCTTTATATCAAAAACCTAATTGATACCATTAATTTGACCGAGCGCATTCCTGCACCCTTAATGAAGTTCTTAACTCGCATTCATCAAAACTCGATTTAAGTTTTCTATCTTTAAACCGATTTAAATAAATTTTAAATATCGTAAAAACAACCATGCAGGCAACCCCTGCATGGTTGTTTGGTCTAGTTAGATATCAAAGCGATCTGACATCATCACCTTGTTCCAAGCGTTGATAAAATCGCTCACGAATTTCTCGCCGCCGTCTTTTGCTGCTAGTTTACTTGCTCTGGCCACCAGTCGCGGTTGTTAGTTTGTAACGCATCGGCTACTGGTATTAAAAAAGCCGCCGAAAAGATTGCTACTGCCAATTTCTTTCAAGTTAATTTATTCATAGGAAATTCCTTTAATCAGGGATTGATATCAAACAGCCCCTGATAGCCTTCTGCTGCATTCAGGGTTCCACTTGACTCCTATAAAATATGCTAATCAAAAACCCAATGATAATTGATAAAAACTATAAAATTAATTAAATTACTGTATTTCGGGTAGTTATTTAAAATATACCTTT
>JBASZG010000316.1:0-1572 GCA_049277875.1 Venatoribacter sp. | reverse complement strand
GGATTATCGTCTGGGGCTTGCGATTCTGAACCCGCCGCCGACACCTCCGCGCCCTGAAACAACCCGCAATCAACCAAAAACGAAGTGCCATCGTGCAGCTTTAGCTGATGGCAAGAACCGGTTACGCCGTTAACGGCACCGTGGTGGAGGATTTGGTACATAAATAAGTCCTTTTAAAATTTAATTGTTATTCTGATAGATAAAATCAAACGGGCGGTTACAAACCACCCCTACGATATGCCCGCGTCTTTCAGCAAAATAAAATGCTCCGCCAAGCGTATCATCAACTCTTTTTGCTCGGGCAGGCTTTCGGCCACCAGCAGAGCTAAAGCCACCAAGGTGTTGTCGTTAATCAGCTGCTCCACAGGCTTAGCGAGCAAGTGTTGGTTAATCCTCAAATACCACAAAAACAAAAAAGAACCGCTACGTTTATTGCCATCTGCCAATGGGTGGTTCTTGATAATAAAATACAAAAGATGCGCGGCGCGGGTAGCAACGTTTGGATAAAAAAGAGCGTCACCGAAGCCCTGCTCAATGGTTGCCAAGGCAGAAGCCAAACCATCACCCCGCAATTGCCCAAATAACTCGCTGGCCTCACCCTTACTTATTAGCTTTTGTTTAAGCTCGGTAATCGCTGCAAAGGCTTGTTCGAAACCTAAAGACTGCATGCCTTGTTGCCTACTCGGCTGCTCGCCTAAACTTTGCTCATCGTACCCTTGCAACAAGCTCCAACTGCGCGCGTAATCGCTGATAACCTGCGCTACAGCAGCACCTTGCTGAGAAACCAACTGCTGATTAATTAAGGTGCGGCCAAGCAAATTAACCGCCTGCTCAAACTCAACACCGCGCTCTTGCAATCGATTTTGATTTAGGGTGTAACCTTCAACCAAATGTTGCTTTAGCACCTGAGTCGCCCATTGGCGGAATTGCACGCCACGTTGGGATTTAATGCGGTAACCCACAGAAATGATGACATATAAAGGGTAAAAAACCACTGGTTTGTCTGAACTTGCAATATGCATTTTTTGCATATTGCTTTCCTCATCTAGCTCACCCTCTTTAAATACATTGCGGATATGGCGCGATACAACAGACTGATCTCGCTCAAAAAGCATTGCCATCTGCGCCTGACTTAACCAAACCGTCTCCTGTTCAAGCGCTACCTCAAGCTGTGCTTGGCCATCTTGGGTGGTGAAAATTTTAATGTTTTGGTCCATTTTCTGCTTGCTCCAATTTCGTAAGGGCGGTTTGTAATCGCCCGCGGGCGCATACAATGCGCCCCTACAATATAAACGTGCACACGATTCAAACACCGCAACACCCAACGGGCGGTTACAAACCGCCCCTACGGTATGATTGTTTGTGTGTTTGGCAAAAGCTCTCTAAATTTTTGTTGCAGCATTTTTTTGGCGGGTTCGTCGCCATGCACCAAACGAATGCGCGACGGTTTAAAGCGCATACGCCTCACAAAATTCAATAAATCCTTTTGGTCGGCGTGAGCACTGTAGCCACTTAAAGTATAAACATAGGTGCTGTTCGGATTCTATCGTGTTTCCCTATTAACCTTAGCAA
>JBASZG010000315.1:0-39860 GCA_049277875.1 Venatoribacter sp. | reverse complement strand
CTTTCCACTCTTCACGGCTTTGGCCGCTTTCAAGCTGAGAGTCGATGTAAGGAATCACACTGCCTGCCAAGGGCACACCAAAATTAGCGGTAGGCATATCGCTGCTGCGGATGGTGGCGGCGACTTTACGGTCAATCTCTAAAATAGCAGAGGCCGGATCGGCCAATAAGTCTTTTACGCTGGCATGAATCACGCCCATTTGCTCGATCAGTTCGCGCATATTTTTCGCGCCCGCGCCAGAGGCCGCTTGGTAGGTTTGTGGAGCAACCCACTCTACCAAGTCTTTTTCAAACAAACCGCCAATGGCCATCAGCATTAGGCTTACGGTGCAGTTACCGCCCACATAGGTGGTTACGCCTTTTGCCAGTGCGTCTTTAATCACCTGTTTGTTCACTGGGTCAAGAACTACTATGGCATCGTCGTTCATGCGTAAGGCCGAGGCGGCGTCGATCCAGTAGCCATTCCAGCCTGCTGCGCGCAGTTTTGGATAGACTTCTTTGGTGTAGTCGCCACCTTGACAGGTGATGACCACATCCAGCGCTTTAAGCGCGTCGATATCATAGGCATCTTCTAAGGTGCCACAGTCTTTACCTGCAAAATTAGGAGCGTTTTCACCCTTTTGCGAGGTGGTAAAAAATACAGGCTGAATTAAATCGAAGTCTTTTTCTTCTTGCATCCGTTGCATAAGCACAGAGCCCACCATGCCACGCCAGCCAATTAAACCTACTTTTTGCATTGCTTTACCCTAAAATTACAGTGCGTTTAAAGCTGCAACCACAGCTTCGCCCATTTCTTTGGTGCCGACACGAGTCATGCCGTCACTGAAAATATCCCCGGTGCGCAAGCCTTGATCCAAGACATTACTAACAGCTTGTTCGATAGCATTCGCCGCTTCTGGCGCGCCTAAGGAATAGCGCAACATCATAGCAGCAGAAAGAATGGTTGCTAAGGGGTTGGCGACATTAAGACCTGCGATATCCGGGGCGCTGCCGTGGCAAGGTTCGTACATGCCTTTGTTGTTCACATCCAGCGAAGCCGAAGGCAGCATGCCAATAGAGCCGGTGAGCATGGCGGCTTCATCGGAGAGAATATCGCCAAACAAATTGCCTGTTACCATCACGTCAAACTGTTTGGGCGCGCGCACCAGTTGCATGGCGGCGTTATCCACATACATATGCGACACTTCAACTTCTGGGTAGTCTTTAGCCACTTGGTTAACGATTTCACGCCACAGCACAGTCACTTCCAGCACGTTGGCTTTGTCGATCGAGCAGAGTTTTTTGCCACGCACCATAGCTGCTTCAAAAGCCACCTTGGCAATACGGCGAATTTCACTTTCGCTGTAAATATCGGTGTTGTAGCCTTGGCGCTCGCCATTTTCCAAGGTGCGAACACCGCGAGGTTGGCCGAAATAAATGCCGCCTGTGAGTTCGCGCACAATCAAAATATCCAAGCCTGAAACCACTTCAGGTTTTAGGCTGGAGGCGCCGGCTAATTGCGGGAAAAGCACGGCAGGACGCAGGTTGGCAAACAAGCCTAAACCAGCGCGAATATCCAACAAGCCTTGCTCTGGGCGCAAATGACGCTCGGTTTTACCATCCCACTTAGGGCCACCTACTGCGCCAAGTAAAATCGCATCAGCGGCTTCGGCCTTCACACGAGTTTCTTCTGGGTAGGGGTGGCCGTATTTATCGTAGGCACCACCGCCTAGCATCGCCTCATCAATGTCGAGGTTTAAATTAAATTTTTGATTGGCCGCTGCCAGCACCTTCACTGCCTCAGCAATAATCTCTGGGCCAATACCATCACCGGGTAATACTAATATTTTTTTAGACATGTTTTTCTCGCTTAACGCCTAGCGCTTGGAGCTAGGCGCGGGTTGTATTTTTGTGCTGAATGCTTGGTTCTTAGCGCAGCCGTATTTACGCCAAGCGCCAAGAATCTAATTCAATCCGTCATTCTCGTGCGTGACACGAGAATCTTTATACTTCGATAGATCCTCTGGTCAAGCCAGAGGATGACGAAAAATCGAATTACGCTCGACTCTAAGCCCTAAGCTCTCGACCACTTAGGCAAATAACCAAGGTGCGGTTTGTTTGCGTTTTTCTTCGTAAGCACGAATCGCGTCAGCGTCTTCGAGCGTCAAGCCAATATCATCTAAACCATTAAGTAAGCAGTGCTTGCGGAAAGCATCCACTTCAAAGCCAATTACCTCACCGCTTGGGGTGGTGATGGTTTGTGCGGCTAGGTCAACATTCAGTTGGTAGCCTTCGTTGGCTTCGACTTCGGCAAAGAGTTGGTCTACTTTGGCTTGGGGCAGCACTATGGGTAGCAGGCCGTTTTTGAAGCAGTTGCTAAAGAAAATATCGGCGTAGCTTGGCGCAATAATGGCGCGAAAGCCGAAGTCTTCTAATGCCCAAGGGGCGTGCTCGCGGCTTGAGCCACAGCCAAAGTTTTCTTGCGCCAGCAGCACAGAAGCCCCTTGGTAGCGGGCTTGGTTAAGCACGAAATCTGGGTTTAGCGGGCGGCCTGAGTTATCGGCATCGGGTTCGCCTACGTCTAAATAGCGCAATTCGTCAAACAGGTTAGGGCCAAAGCCAGAACGTTTAATCGATTTTAAGAACTGCTTAGGAATAATCATATCGGTATCGACGTTGGCGCGGTTCATTGGGGCCACGATACCTTTCAGTGTGGTAAATGCTCTCATAGTTTCCTCTCTAATCTTGGTGGCCTAAAACTCACGAACGTCAACAAAATGACCAGCAATGGCGGCAGCGGCGGCCATGGCAGGGCTAACCAAGTGCGTACGTCCACCGTGGCCTTGGCGGCCTTCAAAGTTACGGTTAGAGGTAGAGGCGCAGTGTTCGCCGGGTAATAAGCGGTCGTTGTTCATAGCCAAGCACATAGAGCAGCCAGGCTCACGCCATTCAAAACCGGCTTCGATAAAGATTTTATCGATGCCTTCTTTTTCAGCTTGAGCTTTCACCAAACCAGAACCTGGCACCACCATGGCTTGTTTAATGGTGCTGGCTACTTTGCGGCCTTTAATCACGCTGGAGGCTAAACGCAAATCTTCAATGCGCGAGTTAGTGCAAGAACCAATAAACACGCGGTCGAGTTGAATGTCGGCCAAGCTTTGGCCGGGGGTTAAGCCCATGTATTCATAAGCGCGTATCCAGCCAGTGCGTTGCACTTCGTTTTTGGCTTGTTCAGGCGTTGGCACGGTTGCGCTCACAGGAATCACCATTTCTGGTGAAGTACCCCAAGAGATTTGTGGCTGAATATCTTCGGCACGAATTTCTACGACTTTGTCGAATACAGCATCGTCGTCAGACACTAGGTCGCGCCAGGCTGCTACGGCTTTATCCCATAGCTCACCTTTAGGTGCCATGGGGCGGCCTTTAAAATAGTCTTCGGTGTTTTGATCATAGGCCACTAAGCCTACACGAGCACCGGCTTCGATGGCCATGTTACACATGGTCATACGCGCTTCCATGCTTAAACCGCGAATGGCACTGCCGCCAAACTCGATTGCGGTGCCATTACCGCCCGCAGTACCGATCACGCCAATCACATGCAAAATAATGTCTTTAGAGGTAACGCCTTTGCCAAGCGTGCCTTCTACTTTAATTAATTGGTTTTTTAATTTGCGCTGAATTAAGCACTGAGTGGCCAAAACGTGCTCCACTTCAGAAGTACCAATACCTTGCGCCATGGCGGCAAAAGCACCATGAGTAGCAGTGTGCGAGTCGCCGCATACCACGGTCATACCGGGCAAAGTAGCGCCCTGCTCTGGGCCAACTACGTGCACAATACCTTGGCGAATATCGGCCATTTTAAATTCGGTAATGCCGTATTCATCGCAGTTGTCGTCTAGGGTTTTAACCTGAATACGAGAAACTGGGTCTTTAATGCCGGCAATACCTTGTTTACGTTCTTCGGCGTCGGTCGAGACGTTATGGTCTGGGGTAGCCACGTTGGCATCAATACGCCAAGGCTTACGGCCAGCAATGCGCAAGCCTTCAAAGGCTTGAGGTGAGGTTACTTCGTGCAGCAACTGGCGGTCGATGTAAATTAACGCTGTGCCGTCATCACGCTGGGAAACTAAGTGCTGCTCCCACAATTTATCGTATAAGGTTTTACCTGCCATGATCTTCTCTCTCATTGGTTTATTTCTAGCCCGCTTACTTGAGGCTTAGAGGCTGCATCAGAAACACGCCGTAAACCCTTCCCTGGGGGCTTCCATTTGCCATCCATGGCAAATGAGAGTTTCTTCCGCAGCCTCTAAGCCTTGTGAGTAAGCTACTTCTTTGCCCCCGCAGAACCTGCAGAGGCAAAAGCGGCAAAATTGGGTAAAGCATACCTAGACATACAAATAAAATAAAATCATAATTTTTATAACTTCAATTCCCAATAGGAATATCAATGGATACTCAAGCGTTGAAGGCTTTTTTGGCGGTGGCGGAGATTGGTTCGTTTTCGCAGGCGGCGGAGGTGTTGCATTTAACTCAATCGGCAGTAAGCAAACGGGTGCAAAACTTAGAGGAGCAGTTGGGTACGAGTTTGTTTGACAGGCATAACCGTACGATTAGCTTAACTGAGTCTGGGCAGGCGTTGTTGCCCAAGGCCAAGGCAATTTTAGATTTGGTGGCGGATACCGAGCTTGAGATTCAGAGCCAGAAAAGAGAAGTGGCGGGTAAGTTGTCTTTGGTAACCAGTCACCATATTGGTTTGCATAGGCTACCGCCTTATTTACGTGAGTTTACTAGCCGTTTTCCAAACGCTCATCTTGACCTTACTTTTATGAGCTCGGAGTTGGCTTATCAGGCGGTAAGTCAAAGAAAAGTGGAGTTGGCACTGTCTACCTTGGATGGTTTAGCCTTGGTTGAGCATGAGAGCCTAAGCATTCAGCCCCTCTGGACAGATGAAATGCTGTGCGTGTGCAGCCCCACCCATCCACTGGCGCAGCAGCAACAATTAACCTTGGCCGACTTAGCCGCAACACCGGCGATTTTGCCCGAAGCCCACACCATTACCTATAAATTGGTGGAGCGAGTTTTCCATCAACATCAATTAAGCCTTTATGCACCGATGCCCACTAACTATTTAGAGACTATTAAAATGATGATTTCGGTTGGCATGGGCTGGAGCATGCTGCCTCACACTATGCTGGATGAAAGCTTGCATGTATTGCCTTGGCCTGCTGAGCCGCTAAAACGTCCACTGGGGCTAATTCAACTTAGAACCCGCACACTAAGCAATGCCGCCAGAGCGTTCATGCAGGTTATTCAAAAACAAAGCACAAACTTGACTTAGTACAGAACATTTTTTCAAAAAAAGGACTAAAGTTAAGCCAATACATTAAGACGGAATAAGGAAAAATTATGCAATACATCAATAATATTCTCGTAGTGCTTGATCGTAATGAAACTAACCAGCCAGCCCTAGAACGCGGTTTATGGCTTGCACGTTCTGTCGATGCCACAGTGACCTTACTCTCGAACACTTGGGATGCTTACGGCGCAGAAAACACCACCTTAGATGAAGACACGCGCGAGCAACTTAAACGTGGCTTGCTAAGCCGCGACAAGCAGTGGCTCAATGGTTTTGTAAAAGACGTTAGCGATGTGAAAATTGAATACGATGTGCACTGGCATAAACACCTATATGAAGCCGTGCTACACGCAACTGAAAGTGGCAAATACGATATGGTGATTAAAAGCACCAAAAAGCACAGTCTAATGGATCGTATTTTCACTCATGAAGACTGGAACCTACTGCGCCACAGTCAAGCCCCTGTGTTACTGGTTGAATCGGCTACACCTTGGAAAAACAATCGTATTTTAGCCTCGATTGATGCCACCTCACCCGATGAAGGCCACCAGCTTATTAACGACAATATTTTAACCTTTGCCGAGCGCTTATCGGATCACTTCGATACCGACTTACACTTGGTTAACGCCTACCCTATGGTGAATGTGGCTTTTGCTATGGTGCCAGAGGTAACAGCCCCAGAAGATCTGCACAATTACATTGAAACCCAGCATCAAGAAGCCTGCCAACAGTGGGCGAAGAAATACAATATTACCGATAGCCAAATTCACGTCGGTGAAGGCGACCCCGAAAATGTCGTATCAGAATTAGCCAATAGTCTTGGCGCTGATTTAGTGGTTATTGGCAGCGTTGGCCGCACTGGTTTATCCAGTGTGCTCATTGGAAACACCGCCGAGCTTTTGATTGATAAAGTGAGCTGTGACGTTTTGGTTATTAAACCAGAGCATGGCGTTAAAGAAGTTAATTAGCCCTGTTGCATGAAACAGCTTCTTATTATTGCCCATGCCCCATCGGCTAATACTCAAAAAATCCTTGATGCTTGCCATCAAGGATTTGCTTTGGCGCAGTGTGAGAATACACAACTAAAGTTGCAAACGGCTTTTGCCACAGAAGCAGACAGTGTCATACAAGCGGATGCACTGTTGCTGTTCACCCCTGAAAACCTTGCCTATATGAGCGGCGCGTTAAAAGACTTTTTTGACCGCTGCTATTACCCCTGCTTAGAGCTTACCCAAGGCAAACCTTGCGCCGCGATTATTCGTGCAGGGCAAGGTGGCGGAGATGGCACTAAACGCGCGTTAGAAAGCATCACCACTGGGCTGAAATGGCGCTGGGTACAACCGCCTCTGATTCTGCGCGGTAACTGGCAAGATGACTTTTTGGTTCAGGCTCAAGAGTTAACTCAGGCTTTAGCCTTAGCACTTGATAGCGGCATTATTTAACAGACTCAGGTAGAATAGCCGCAGTTACAACCTGAGCACCCTCTTTATGACCCGCGTAAAAAAAACACGCTCGCTAAAACGTATTCATGACGTAAAAACTGGCAGCAAATCTAAAATCAAAAAAACCAATCAAGCTGATCGCCAAGTTGGCAAACGAGTGCAAGGGCGTCGTGTTCCTTCTGTTTATGAGAAATTTTTAGCTGAAAATCCCGAAGCCAAAAAACAAGCCATTATCGAGCAACAACAGGCCGAGCAAAAACAAGCAGAGAAAAAATCGGAAGAACGCAAAGCGGCCAGTACAGCCAACAGCAAAGCGCCAACCGAGAAAAAACCCAAAACCGAGCGTGAAAAAACGCTTTTTGAGCAGTTTGAAGACGTTAACATGAAGGATATTTTCTAAGTTCATGCCACGTTGGGAAGCCACGCAGCTACAGCTTGAATGCTGGCCCAGTGTGCCTGAGCACATTGCCAGAGCTTGGGATAGCGCCGATGAACTATTACTAAGCGCTTATCAAAAAGACAAAACCACTTTGCTGTTAAATGACCGTTATGGCGCTCTTTTATGCGCCATTCCTTCGGCTCATGTCTGGGCCGACAGTGCGATGGCAATGGCATCCAGCCAACGCAATTTGGCGCGTAATCAACTCACAGCAACGGGTGAGTTTTTTCTGCAAGAAGAACAAATTCCAAACAGCATTACCCAAGTGTTGATTAAAGTGCCGAAGCAGTTTGAATTGTTGCAGTTTTGGCTTGCAGCCCTGCAGCAACGCCTGCCAAGCCATACCCAATATCATTTGGCAGGCATGGTAAAACACTGGCCTGTTAGCTGGCTGAACTGGCTTGAACAGCATGGGCAAGACTACCAGCAGTCTTTAATTAGCAAAAAGGCCCGCCGCGTTACTTTTACTCTGGCCAAAGCACCGCCAGCTCCTAAAAACTGGCTCGGTTACTCGTACCAAGGAGTGCAGTTTGAAGCCTTACCTGGGGTGTTTTCTCGTGACAAATTAGATATTGGCAGTCGCGTTTTACTGAGCCAACCACTGCAGCTAACTGGCAGCCTCTGCGATTTAGGCTGTGGTAATGGCTTGCTTGGCATTAGTTTGGCTAAACGCCATGCGCTAACAGAAGTGCACCTAACCGATGACTCGTTCTTGGCTCTACGTTCGGCCCAGAAAAACGCTCAAGCAGCTGGTGTTAACGCTCAGTTTTACCACGCCAACAGCCTAGATGCCTTAACCAAGCCAGTTGATTGGATTGTCTGCAACCCGCCCTTCCATGATGGCCACAAAGAGCTTACTCAGATTGCCCAAACGATGTTCGAACAAAGCGCCAGCAAGCTGAATAAAAACGGAAAATTATTGGTTATCGCCAACCGACACCTGCCCTATCTGCCGATGCTACGCAGACTTTTTAAACAGGTTGATTCAATTGGTGAAGATAAAAAATTTAGCCTGTATCTATGCAACCATACAGGCTAAAACTGAGTGAAAAGCACTAATTTTGCAGGTATTGCTTGGCGTTTTTCTGCCCACGAGACTGCGCAGCCAGCTCTTTCTGCTCTTGTTGCAGCGAATGCAGTAAGAGCTGCTCTTCTTTCAGCAAAGCTTCTAAAAAAGCCTGTTGTTCGTTGGTCATATCTATTAACTGCTGCACGCCAGCAAACCAAGTTTGCAGCAGCTCATTGCGCCGCTCGATGCGCTCATCCACCCCTTCTTTTACGCCTTGGCGAATGAGGGTGCGCAGTTCCAAAGACAGGCTTTTTACTTGTTCAAATAGCACTTTATCGTTCATATCACTATTAGCTCCGCTTTTAAGGCTCCTGCCTGTTTCATTGCTTCTAATATAGCCATTAAATCGCCGGGGGCCGCTCCTACTTCATTCACCGCTTTCACTATGCTATCAATCGACACGCCAGGGCCAAGTTTAAACATGCGGCTTTCAGAACCATCATCAATAGTGATATTGCTTTGCGGTACAACCACGGTATCACCACCAGCGAAAGGGTTGGGCTGCGACACCTCAAGGCTTTCATCAATCTTAACCATTAAGCTACCATGGGTTACAGCAACCGGCTCAATCATGACATTCTGCCCCATAACAATAGTCCCGGTACGCGAGTTAATCACTACTTTGGCGCGCTCTTTACCTGTAACAATTTCCAAATTTTCAATAATCGAAAGATAGCTGACACGCTGCGATGTATCTCGTGGGGCGCTAACACGAATAGATGCGGCATCGAGTGCTTCTGCTGTGCCTTCGCCTAGCAAATCGTTGATTTTTTCGACCATGGCTCTGGCGGTGGTGAAATCGGGCTGATCTAAGTTAAACACTAAGCTGTCGCCACGCGCAAAGGTATTAGGCGCGGCTTGCTCGACTGTCGCACCGTTGGGGATGCGCCCAGCACTGGGAATGTTAACCGTTACCTTAGAGCCGTCATTGCCCTGAGCACCAAACCCACCTACTACTAAGTTACCCTGAGCAACAGCATAAACTTGACCATCCGCGCCTTTTAAGGCGGTAAACAGCAAAGCACCACCACGCAGGCTCTTCGCATTGCCTAGGGAAGCAACTGTGACGTCAATTCGCTGACCCGGCTTTGAAAACGCAGGCAGTTCGGCCGTCACCGAAACGGCCGCGACGTTTTTAAGCTTAGGATCAACCCCAGCCGGCACAGTAATACCAAACTCAGCCATCATGTTATTAAAGGTTTGGGTCGTAAATGGGGCTTTATCGCCAGAGCCATCCAAGCCAACTACCAAGCCATAGCCCACAAGCTGGTTGCTGCGCACCCCAGAAATGCTGGTGATGTCTTTAATGCGCTCGGCATGGCTTAGCATGGCCAATAATAAACCCGCGATGGCAACTAAGTGTTTTGTGTATTTCATAATGTTTACCTCCTGTTGGTGGCACCTGTATTTAGGCTTAGAAGGGCCACCAAGGTGAGTTCATCATACGACCAAACCAACCCTGCTTAGTGGTGTTATTCAAATTGCCACGGCCACCAAAGGAAATGCGAGCGTCGGCCACCTTGCTAGAGGCAACGGTGTTGGTTGGGCTGATATCTTGAGGGCGAATCAAGCCACTGATGCGAATGTATTCATCCCCTTCGCTGAGTGTTAGCCATTTTTCGCCGCGAATGCGTAATACTCCATTTGGCAAGATATCCGATACGGTTACACTAATTTGCCCGCGCAAACTGTTAGATCGATCAGCATCGCCTTTGCCGCTGAATTTTTGCTTAGAGTTCATATCCATTTCCATGGTGATGCCATTGAAGCTTGGGGTCGAACCAAAAATTTTGCCTGGGCTAACGCCAACCTGCGACGACTTATCTTGTTTGGTTTCAGCCGATTTGCTGGATCTATAAGCCTCATCAAAAATAACCGTAATAATATCGCCAACGCGGCGCGCCTGTTGGTCGGTATAAAGCCCCAAGGCATAACGAGGCTGGTACAGGGAGCCAGTTTCATTGAGTGGCGCCTGCAAGCTTTCAGCCGAAACAGGTGCATAGCTGGGGTCATCTGGATACACATCTGGCTCCAAAGGCACAGAGGTACAGGCCGCCAACAACCAAGGTAACAATAAATATAACCAGAGTTTCATAGCCACCTCCTTAGGTGTTTTGAATCAAGTTATTCAGCATTTGGTCGGCGGTGGACACCACCTTCGAGTTCATCTCGTAGGCGCGCTGTACGGTAATCATTTTGACCAGCTCTTCTACCACCTCAACGTTGGAGTTTTCCAAAGCCCCTTGCTCGATTGCCCCAAAGCCTTCTTGACTGGCAATACCCACCATAGGCGCACCGCTTGAGGCGGTTTCAAAAAACAAGTTGCCACCCGCCGACTGCAAACCCGCAGGGTTAATAAAGTCGACGGTTTCAATTTGGCCTAATTCTTGAAGATTGGGATCGCCAAAAATACTGGCCTGCACGATGCCATCTTTGGTGATGGTGACTTGGTTGGCTTGTTCTGGAATGGTGATTTGAGGCTCTAGTGGGTAGCCATTGACGTTTACAATCACCCCTTCGTCATTGATGTGGAAGGTGCCGTCGCGGGTGTATGAAATAGTGCCGTCGGGCATGTTAATTTGAAAAAAACCACGGCCATTAATGGCTAAGTCTAAGGGCTGGCTGGTAATTTGCAGCGACCCTGTGGTAAAGATTTTTTGCGTACCTGCCGTACGCACCCCAGTGCCAAGCTGTAAACCGCTGGGTAAGCGGGTGTCGGCAGACGAGTTGGCCCCCGGTTGGCGCTGTACTTGATAGAGCAAGTCTTCAAACACGGCGCGATCTTTTTTAAAGCCTACAGTCGAGACGTTGGCTAAGTTATTAGAAACCGTTGTTAAGTTAAGGTCTTGGGCTTCCAGACCAGTTTTACTAACCCAAAGTGCTGGCATCATAGTGGTAACTCCTTATTGGGCGGATAAAATTTGAGTGGTGGAAGCGCTGTTTTCATCCACACGTTTCATTAATTTAACCTGCATATCGTACTGGCGGTTAAGCGCAATCATGCTGGTTAATTCAGATACGGCATTGACGTTGCTGCCTTCAACAAAGCCATTGCTTAGGGTTACTTCTGGCGCAAAAGGAGCCTCTTGCACATTAGGGTCACGAAAACGAAACAGGCCGTCTTCGCCCTTTTCTAAATCTTGGATATTGGGGCGCACCAGTTTTAGCTGCACAGGTTCAGCCACACCAACCGGAGCCTCCCCAGAGGGTTGAATAGTAATAATGCCGGCACGACTTACTTCAATCTTTTCATATTCAGGCAGCACCACAGGGCCACCCTCACCGATAAGCTGCAAACCCGCGCCATTAAGTAAACGGCCATCCGGGGCAACCGATAAATCACCAGCACGGGTGTAGGCTTCACGGCCATCTGGGCCTTGCACAGTAAACCAGCCATCGCCTTCAATGGCGACATCCAGCATCCGCCCGGTTTCAATTAACGGGCCTTGGCGAAAATCGCTGGCCGGACGCTCGGTCATGGCATAAGCACGAGTGGGAAAGTAATCACCAAACACACCCTGAGCGCGGCTTTGGGTGTAGTCACCACGAAAGCCATTCGTACTCACGTTCGCCAAATTATTGGCGTGAGCTGCTTGACCAAGTGTATTTTGTTTGGCACCAGACATGGCGATATAAAGCGCGCGGTCCATGGTTTCACCTATTTGCTAATGTATCTAAGTACTTCACTGCAGAAACCATGCCAAAGTTGAAATAAAAAAGGCAGCCGTTAAGCTGCCTTAATAAAAACCAGTAACACTAAATGTTTAAAATGGTTTGCGTCATTTTATCCATAGTTTCAATGGTTTTTGAGCTGGCTTGGAAGTTACGCTGCGCAATAATCAAACGCACGAGCTGCTCAGACAAATCGACGTTCGAGTCTTCTAAGGCAGAGGATTTAATCTGCCCAAATGAAGCCGTACGCGGTGAACCAATGGTTGGTGTGCCCGATTCAAACGACTCCCCCCAAGAAGTGCTACCAAGTGGTGTTAACCCTTCTGGGTTGCGGAAGTTGGCCAGCGCCACTTGCCCTAACACCTGCGCCTGACCATTGGTAAAGCGCGCAAAAATAATCCCTGCTTGGTCTACTTCCAAACCCGATAAACGCCCAGTGCTGTAGCCGTTTTGGGTTTGATCGTTCACGTCAAACGCGCCATTGTGCTGAGTTGATCCTTTCAGCACGATTTGAAAGTTGGAGTTAGTGGGTGGATCGCTTAGCGGCAAGCCACCTTCCAAAATATTTTTAGAACTGGTCGCACCATTAGGGTTGCCCTTGGAATCCAGCGGATCCCAGTTGGTGATAAATACATCACCCGTTGCCACGGCATCCAACGAACCATCTTGGTTAAAGAATACTTCTTTACGGAAGCGTGTAGGCTCTAAGTTCTCTGGGAATGGCAAAGTAGGATCTGGGTCGCCTACCTCATAGCCATCAATCAATACATACATGGCCCAGATATTACTTTCATTAGGCCGGGTAGGATCTTGTGGTTCTTTTACGAAGTATTGGGTCATAACGTGTGGGTTACCCAAGCTATCGTAAATCGTCATTGAGGTAGAGTGGTTATAGGTGTCCTGATTCAGCGGATCAAACGCATTAATGGTGTAGTTTTCAAACTCATCATCGGTAAGGTTTTCAAAAATACCCTGCACCCTAGGCGAAGGTTTGCTCATGCTGTAGTTTTCATTTAGCACTAGGGTCACGACACCACCCACTGCGCCGGCTCGGTCTGCTGTAGGGCTGCCACCCAACACCATTGGGCCAGTACCCGCAACCCCTTGAATAACCAACGAGTCGGTGACAACCGAGCTTTGCATACTAATTTTAATATCACGACCAATTTGGTTAGAAATAACCAAATTGCCATTGCTATCAACCTGGGCTGAAAAACCGGGCAAGGTTGTACCACGATAAGAGTTAATTTCATCGGCAATATCAGCTAATGAAGTTGCCTCTAATTTTTGACCATTTAAGGTCAAGGTCATGTTTTTACCCGGTGAGTTATAGCTTGCCAAAGGAATGGTCATGGTGGTTTCAGCATTGGCCGTAAAACCTGGCTGCATATTAAACATCGCCACAATTTCGTTCGCCTCTGAACGCGCAGGAATCACCATCTGAGTTTCATTACCCTTTGGATCGGTGATGGTTACACGCTGCTCTGGGTATTTATTGCTCACGCCTTCAATACCATAACTGAGCAGGCTTTGGTTGCCAGGGTTTGCCTGCAAGATGCCAAATAAATCGGCTTCAGTTAGGTCTTTACCCGAAGCATTAACGTCGGTGATTGAGATATGAGACCCCTCACCTCCCTTGGTGGCTCGAAACTCCAACTTAAATTGAGGTGGCGTAGTCGCAGGAATCACTTCAACCGCCGCCGCTTGAATGCCAATGTAGGAGGCGGAATCTTGGCTGTTGAGCTGGCGGTTAATACTTGCCGCTAACTGCTGCACTGAGCGATATTCTTCATCAAGACTGATTTGCACCGTGCCACTGCGTTGCTCTAGGTCTGGTGCAGGTACAGTTAAGGTAAGACGAAAACTATTGGTGCGATCAATTTCGTCAATGCCATTTACTTTAAACATTGAGTCAAAGCCTAAAGCAGACAGCGCTGTTGGCGCTCCTGCAGATGGCAAGAAATCAATGCTCTCACCAGAGCCAGTGTAAAGGTTGCTAAACACCAGTTGGCCACCGGTTGCTTCAACCGACACTTTGCCCGACAAGCCAGTGCTGCCAATATACAGATCTATCTGCTGCTGAATGGCGATGGCTAGGTCATCTAAAGAGGCATAGTTTTTAGGTGGAATGGTAATGGTATGGATGGTGCTACCGTGGCCAGTGTTGCTGTTTACGCGAATTTGAAACTCGTTGTTGGCCGCAATGGGTTTGGCACCTGCGTTAAAACGGTTATCACTTAAGAAACCAAAGGTATCTAAAGAGTAGTTTGCAGAGCTGGCAACGTTTGGAGCCAACTGCAAGTAATCGCCACGCACACCAGGAGAAACCACATGAAATTCAACACGCCCCGCATTGGCCACGGCCTGTACTTGAGGGGTGCCCGGTGCCGCTTGCACAGCAAGCTGAGCGTTAATTTCACCTACCGTTTCGCTAAGGTTTACGTTGCTAAAGTCGCCAGGGGCGGCTCCTTGCCAAGCGGCTTGCTGCAAGTTAACGCTGTAAGTTTGGCCAGATTCAGTACCAATAGTGAAAGCCAACGCGTTACCGCTGGCCGCGCTTAAATTAAGCGAACCATATAGAGTGCTTGAAACTAAGGCCGAATAGCTACCCGTAGAATGAGTTACCATGTTCAAAGGTGGCGTGGCGGTGGTACGAGTTGTGGTTTGAGTGCCAGGAATATTACGGAAATCGGCGGAAATTGGGTTGCTGCCAACAAACAGTGGCGTTCCCGCAACCGCACCAGTCACCCCAGTATTGGCACCAAACACGGCATCCCAACTGCCCGTATTGGCCAGAGTAAAACCACTGCCATTGGTGGCGTTATAGCCTGCACGCTGCAGCACCAACTCACCGGTTGTGTTGGCATAGGCACGCAATTGTTGAGTGTCTAAAGCATCATTAATGGCGCTTTGCACATCATTTAGCACATCCTGAACGGATGAGCCTGCAGGCACGCCTAGCAGGCTCACCGTTTGCAAACCAGCCCCAGTTCCTAGGTCGATATCAATATCCATTGGGCCATAACCAGCCGCCGCTACCGTCGCTAAGTCGGTAGCAAAGTTAACACGAGCAGGAACGCCGCCTGTGGTGGGTTGGCGCTGGGTGCTTAATACCGAAGTAGTGGAATCTAAAATACCAGAGCTTGCCGCACCAGAAGCTTGGCCACCAGCCACCAGCATTTTGCCCTGCTCTTGCAGCACTTTAGCGCCAGCGTTGAGGTTATATTGAGCTGAAACTAAGTTAGTAAGACGAGGCGCTTGGTTGGATACGCTAATTTGAATATCACCCAAAATCCCGTTAATTTCGCCGTTGGAATTGGCCGGAAAGCCTTGCAGGCGAGCATTATTGTTGGTAACCACAAAGCCATCTTTATCTAGGGTAAAAATACCAGAGCGGCTGTATGAGGTGGTGCCATTGTCATTGAGGACAAAGAAGCCGTTGCCATCAATGGCCATATCCAGCACGTTACCCGTGCCACTGATATTGCCTTGGCTAAATTGCTGGCGCACGTTTTCAACCTGAACACCACTACCAACTGGCTTATTACCCGTGCCAAGCAAGGTGGTGGTGTAAACATCGCCAAACTCTGCGCGTGACATTTTAAAACCGATGGTACTGGCGTTGGCAATGTTATTACCTGTTACCTCAAGGTCGGTTGAGGCCGCACGAATACCACTTAAACCTATGTTAAAAGACATAATTTATACCTCGCTTGCCTAGCCGACTATTCGTCTAATACTTGTTTTATTTTATCTAGAGTCACACTCTTGCCACCGGCAAGATTGAGCACAACATTGCCGTTTTTGCCCATGGTTACGCTGTCTACTCTTGAGCTCATTTGCATACCCAGTTCTTCGGTTTTACCGGCAATTAAGCCGTGAATCTTGAACACGTACTCTCCTGCTGGGTAAGGCAGCGGCACTTTATTGCCGCTGCTATCAAGAACAAACTCACCATCTTTGTCCACGTAAAACTCTTGGCGGTTAAGTTGGTCGAGGTCAATATCCAAAATATTGCCATCAAGCATAAAATTAAGGCCGTCCCAACGCACCGACATAGCACCTGCAGAATGCGTGCCAAGCGGTATTTGCTCTAGCAACTGACCATCTTTAGTTTCAATGCTCAGTGTCATTTGCGAAGCCGATCCTTCTAATTCAGTGTAACCACTTACAATGCCACCACTTAGTAGCAGACCAGTGCTGTTGCCATCGACAATCACCGACTGTCCCACCATGCCAGTAGCTTGCAAGGCAGAAGTAGAGTTAAACCGCCCTTGCATGTCTTGTACTGTGGTGTTGAGTTTGTCGATTCCCTCTACGGTCGAGAACTGGGCTAACTGGGCAACAAAGGCTTGGTTATCCGTTGGATCAAGTGGGTTTTGGTTGTTCATCTGCGCAACCATCAGCTTTAAAAACGCATCTCGGCCTAGCTCATTGCTTTTTGGCTCGTCTTTATTGCTTGGGGTTTTATATTGATCTAAAACCTGAGAGCTAGTGACATCATTAACCGCCATCTCTGTGCTCCTTATTGTCCAAGGGTCAAGGTGCGCTGCATCATTTGTTTTGCAGTTTTTAGCACCTCAATGTTCATTTGATAACTACGCGAAGAAGACATCATGTCGGTCATCTCTTCCACCACGTTGACGTTGGGGTAATACACATAGCCATCTTCGTTTGCCATGGGGTGATCTGGTTGAAAGCGCATTTGCAGTGGCGCATCTTTTTCAACAATGCCTAACACCTGCACGCCCGCAGAGGCTTCGCTGTCTTTACTGGCAAAGCCGTCTTGGTTGTTGGCATCGCTGAAAGTTTTTTCCATCACCGCAAACCAAGGCTTACGTGCACGGTAGGTTTCGTCTACCGAGCTTGAGGCGCTTTCAGCGTTGGCTAGGTTACTGGCGGTAGTGTTCATGCGCAGCGATTGCGCATTCATGCCAGAACCAGCGATATCAAATACGTTAGATAGCGACATGGTTACTCTCCTCGTATCGCGCCTTTAAGGCCGGTTATTTTGCTGTTTAAAAACTCGAAGCTGGCGTTGTAATTCAAGGAGTTACGAGCAAACAAAACCTGCTCTATTTGCGAATCAACGGTGTTGCCGTCGATAGAGGGCTGGCTTGGGTTGCGGTACATCAGATTACCTTCGATTTCTTCTTGCAGACCAGATAAGTGAGCAGAGTTAGTACGCTCTACAGACAGTGAATCGGATTTCTTTAATTCACCTTGCAAGATTGCCTGAAAATTAATATCGCGCGCTTTAAAGCCTGGCGTGTCTGCATTGGCTAAGTTGTTGGCCAAGATTTCGGCTCGTGCGGCCCGAAGCTGCAGTGCTTTGGCATGAATGCCTAGCGCGTTGTCAAAGTTGATAGAAGCCATAGCAGGACCTCATTGGATTACTTAAAAAGAATAAAGCAATGAGCGTGCCAGCTTTTAGAAAGGAAGATAAAGCAAGGCTAAGATGAAGTTAAAAGAAAAGCCGTCGTAAAAACGGCTTTTAAAAGGGGAGAAGCTAGCGAATTGAAGTCAAAGATTTGGCGCGATACACCAATCCGGGGCTGCATTGCACCATTTCAAAATAATCGCCTAGGCCATTCATTGACTCGGAGGCTCCCAGCATTAGATAGCCGCCGGGGTTTAGGTTGGCATGCATCCTTTGCAGGATGTCGGCTTTTAAATCTGCCGAAAAGTAAATTAAGACATTACGGCAGAAAATAATATCGAACTTACCTAGCAGCGAAAAACTTTGCTGTAAGTTCTGAATACGAAAGTCCACTCGGCTTTTAATATTTTGACGAATGCGCCAACTGCCTTGATCATCCTGATCAAAGTAGGCTTTTAAATAGGCATCGTTCATTCCACGACGAATTGCGAGCTGCTGATAAACACCTTCTTTGGCTTGGGCCAAAGAGCTTGGGGAAATATCGGTTGCTAAAATTCGCTCTCCCGACATCATTTGCCCCGGAAAGCGCTTTTTGTACTCTTCTATTTCTATGCTCAATGAATAAGGCTCCTGCCCTGTTGAGCAAGCTGCAGACCAAATTTTCAGTGGCCGACGTTGAGCAGCAAATTCAGGCAGCAGTTTATCACGGAAAATGCGATATGGATGATCATCACGAAACCATAAGGTTTCATTAGTGGTCATGGCATCAATCACCTGCTCTTGTAAAGAGCGATTGCGTTCCATGGCATTCATCAGTTCAGTTACGCTGGAAAAAGACTCTCGCTCTAATAGCCGCCGCAAGCGGCTGTTTACTAGATATTCTTTTCCCAAGCCAAGCGTGATTCCACTGTTTTTTTCAAGTACAAGACGGAAACGATTGTATTCGTCTGCCGACAACTCTTTAATCATGCTATTCATTCCAGCAGCAAACTGCTCAAGCGGATTCAATACGGCTGACGACTTTCTCAGCTAAAATATCCGGATCAAATTTGGCGATAAAGTCATTCGCCCCCACTTTTTCAACCATCGCCTTATTGAAAACACCGCTCAAAGAAGAGTGTAAAACGACATAAAACCCGCTCATGCGGTTATCACCGCGCACACTGTGGGTTAGGGTGTAGCCATCCATTTCAGGCATTTCAATATCTGAAATCATCATGACATAGTGGTCTTCTACCCGCTCGCCACCGTCCACTATACCTTGCAAGTGATTCCAAGCTTGCAGGCCATCATTTAAAGCCACTACTTCAACGCCAATATTTTCTAAGCAACGAGAAACTTGTTTGCGGGCAATTTTTGAATCGTCAACAATCAGTACTTTGCGTGAAACGGCTTTTTCTTTTGCTGATTCAGTTACCACCCCAACACTAATGGTTTCGTTTGTGGGTGAAACCTCTGAAAGCACTTTTTCTACGTCGATGATTTCAACCATTTTATCATCAACCTGAGTTACCGCCGTGAGGTAGTGCTCTCGACCTGTTCCTTTGGGTGGCGGATGAATATCGCCCCAATTCATGTTAACGATGCGCTCCACTCCGGCCACTAAAAAGCCCTGAGTTTTACGGTTGTACTCGGTAATAATAACAAAGGCGTTATCAATGCTTTGCAAAGGCGCACCGCCAGTTGCCATGCTCAAATCCATAATGGGAATGGTGCCAGTGCGAATATGCGCCACCCCACGAACAATAGGGCTGCTACCAGGTAAGCCGGTTAATTTGGGGCATTGCAAAACTTCTTTTACTTTAAAAACGTTAATGCCATAAATTTGCCGCCCATTAAGACGGAATAGCAAAAGCTCTAAGCGATTCTGACCAACCAATTGAGTGCGTTGATTGACCGAGTCTAAAATTCCTGCCATAACACTCTCCTGCTGTATTCAGGCATAATTGTTGCTGAATAAAATAAAACCAGATTACGCGCCATTTGAATGACTACTTTAAAATTCTCATGTACGAGCATAGCCGACTTCTGCATTAGTCGACATTTTTTTGCTATTTTTTTTCTGTTGGTTAGTTTAAACAGCTTAGCAGAGGATTGGCAATCTGAGGTGCAAGCACAAATTTGCGAGCAATGGCATCAGTTAAGCCAAGATTATCTTGAGTGCCAAGTTGTTTACCCAAATACCCAGCCTTCGTTTCAGTTAAGCCAGTGCGATAGCGCTTGGCAGCTTAAACTTCTACGGCCACTGCAACCAGGTCGCAATGGCCTAGAAATTAGCTGTGATTCACCTTGGTGGAAGCAGAACCTGTCAATTCAGTTGGTTATTCAAAAAGATATTGTCGCCTTAAAACGTGCTGTTAGTGCAGGCCAGCTTCTTAGCGCCCAAGATTTAACTTTAATCCGTTATGACATTGGTAGTTTATCGAAAGATTATTTTGTTAATGTGGCGGCACTAGTAGGCAAACAAATACGCCGCAGCTTCAAAAGTGGCAGCATTCTTTCTAGCGACATGATTGATCAACCCATGTTGGTTAACCGCAATGATATTGTGGTTATTCGACTGCAGCGCGGGCCGGTAAGCATTGAACTTAAAGGCATTGCTCAAGAAAATGGGCGCTTGGGCGAAACCATTAAAGTGCGCAATATGCAGTCTGAAAAGCTGCTTAGAGCCAAAGTTACCGACAAAAACACCGTCGAAGTTAAATAGTTTATTTTTTTCTAAAGTTCTCTAATTCATGGCCGATAAGCTTGTTGTAGAAATCTATTTGCCGTTCTGTAGGAGGTTATTATGGATATCAGCAAATTAATGGGTGGGCTAAATAGCAGCTCTCGCACCCGCACCGAACCCGTTGTTAATGAAAAAAGCTCAAGCAAGACAAAACAGGAAACTGTGTCATCTGGCGATCAAGTTAAATTAAGCGCTGGAAGCAAAAGTATTCAGCAAGTGGAGGCTGAGATTCGCAGCATGCCAGAAGTGAATGATGCGTTGGTTGATCGCATTCGTACCGCGATCGAAAACGGTGAATATAAAATCGATTACGATAAGTTGGCAGGAAAAATGCTAGATTTTGAGGACCGTCTCAACTAATAGCAGGCAAACCTATGGCCTACATCTCCCAGTTTGAAGATTTTCTACAACAAGAATTATTCCTAGCGCAGCAGATACAAGCGCTAATGCTGAAAGAGCAAACAGCACTGAGTGACAATCAAATCGAAGCCTTAGAACAGCTTCGCCCACTCAGTGTTGATGCCGTCAACATGCTGAAAGCTCACTCAAGTAAGCGTCTTGTTTGGATGCAGCAGCATAACTTACCATTAAATGCCTCGTGTCTTTCTCATCCCGACTTGAACAATGCGGTAAACATTCGCCGCCTGTGGCAAGCTTTAGAGCAACAATATCTCAGCAATCAAAAGCTTTCTGCTAAACTGGCAGAAATTGTGTTAGCCTCGCGCCTACGCGCGCAGCAAAAGATTAGAATTTTGCAAGGGCGACAAAATGCGCCACAATTGTATAATAATAAAGGCAAAGCCAGTCGACTAAACAGCGGTTCGGGTTATATCCAAGCCTAGTTTAGGTTGCATTTTTGAGATTTTTACAAGCATGACGGACGTAGAAAACCAACAAAACCACCTTTTAACAGAGCCCGAAGATATTTACGGCGCTTTGCGTAGGCTCTTGTTTGTTGGAAAACCTGTTAACGTCCATATCGACGGTGTTGAGCAGGTTTACACCACCATCATCACCAGCACCGACTTAAAAAGCCGTTCCTTCTTTATGGAGCGTGTTTCACCCGACAAAGGCAACGATTACATTCGAGCAGGAAATCGCTTTGCAATTAACAGCGACTACGATGGTGTGCGCATTAACTTCCGCTTGACTGGGCGCTTGATGTACCAGCCGCAGAAAGGTCAGTATCGTGCTGAATTTCCAGACTCCGTTTATTATTTGCAACGTCGTGGGGCTTATCGCGCTATCATTCCAAGCGCCCATCAAATCTACCTTTATTTGCAAATGAGCGACGAAGAAGGCGATTTAACTGGCCAATTACTGGATATTTCATCCACTGGCTTTAAAGCCATTATTAAAGCCAACGCGAAGAAACGTATTGAAGAACAGCGCCATTTTTCAGTTGCGCGCCTGCGCTTTAATCGCAAACACGACCTCGATTGCAGCATCGAAGCCCAGCACACTACCTTAGATCCCAAAGGCAATACTGTTGTTGGCTTTGCTTTTAAATCGATTTCTGGCGCTGCCGAGCGCTACCTCAACCGCTTGATAACAGAGCTACAGTGGGAAGAGCGTGTGCGCCGAGAACAGCTTGAAGAAGCCAAAGGGAACGAGGAAATTCAGGCTAAAGAAGACTCAACCACCGATGACGACGCCGCTTCCAGTTCATCCAACGACTTAGCTGACAACAACGCCTAAAGTCTTTAGTATTGCGCCTTCTCCCTCCTCATAGCTCAACAGGATAGAGCACCCGCCTCCTAAGCGGGCGATCCAGGTTCGAGTCCTGGTGGGGAGGCCATTAACATTGTTAATAGCCCATCAAGAAGTAATTAAACCAAACTATCTAAATAGCGTTCTGCATCCAGTGCAGCCATGCAGCCTGTACCTGCAGAGGTGATGGCTTGACGATAAACATGGTCACACACATCACCAGCAGCAAACACGCCTTCCACGCTGGTTTGCGTTGCATTGCCTTCTAAACCGCTTTGCACCCACAAATAACCATTATTCATTTGTAGCTGCCCTTGGAAAATTCCAGTGTTAGGAGTGTGGCCAATTGCTATGAAAATGCCCTCAAGCTCAATGTCTTCGGTTACCCCAGTCTCAACGTTTTTAATGCGCATGCCAGTCACGCCCATGTCGTCACCAAGCACTTCATCGAGCACGGAATTCCAACGAATAGAAACATTGCCAGTTTTGCTTTTTTCAATGAGCTTATCGGCCATAATTTTTTCGCTACGGAAACGATCACGGCGATGTACGACAACCACCTCCGAGGCAATGTTGGCCAGATACAATGCTTCTTCTACCGCAGTATTGCCACCGCCAATCACAGCAACGCGTTTTTTACGATAAAAGAAACCGTCGCACGTGGCACAAGCAGAAACGCCTTTGCCTTTAAAGGCTTCTTCGCTTTCTAGCCCCAAGTATTGAGCGCTTGCGCCCGTGGCAATAATCAAGGCGTCGCAGGTGTAGGTTCCGGTATCCCCTTTTAGTGTAAAAGGGCGTTTGCTTAGATCTACAGCATTGATTTGATCAAAAATAATTTCGGTGTCAAAGCGCTCGGCATGCGCTTTCATTCGATTCATTAGTTCTGGGCCTTCAACGCCATTGGTATCCCCTACCCAGTTATCCACTTCGGTGGTGGTCGTTAACTGGCCACCCATTTGCATACCAGTAATAATAACGGGGTTTAAATTGGCGCGCGCGGCATAAATCGCGGCGGCATATCCTGCGGGGCCGGAGCCTAAGATTAATAGCTTAACGTGACGAGCTTCACTCATTTCAGAACTCCAAACAAAAATAAAAAATGCATTATAGGTGGGTACGTTAAGTGACTCCAGCGATGTAATGCAAATTTAACCTTGTCTCATATTGCGGTATTCTTATTTTTCACTTAGATATCAAGCTCTTAATAATGAAGGCAAGAGTTGAACAAAAAAGCGTCAAGGTCATCATATTGTCTACCTACAAAGCATAAGGCAGGATGACCCGACTAAGTTAAAAGGCCAAAGGAATTGCTTTATGCGTCACAAGTTAGAAATACAAGAAAAATCACGCTTAGGGACTTTACTCGTTCATCGTGGGCTTATTACTCGACAACAACTGGACGAAGCGCTCATTGCTCAGGCCTGTGGCCGCAAACTGGGCGAAGTTTTGATTGAGCGCCAGTTAATTACGCAAAAACAGCTCAATAAAATTCTTCGCAGGCAGTCTCGCTATCGCATGATTGCGGCTTTCTCTGCCATGCTGCTGGCTCCGTTGCAACCTTTCGTAGCCACAGCGGTTCATGCCGATGAAACTCATGCAGTAACCAGTCAAGAATATATGAATCGTGGCATTTCCCAGCTTACCGACAATGAATTGGCCGATGTTTCAGGGCAGCGCTCACTGAATAGCTATGAACGACTCTTGGATATTGTTAACAGTGACCTTCAGGCCGAAGATCAGCTTAATGCAGCGCTGGCTAACCTCTCTAAAACGCTGTTTCCCGGTTCAGTCATTTCTGCAGCCAATATTAAAGTCAGTGGCGCAGAATACGACCCAGGCCCACGCACAACGATTAACCAAGATGGCAGTTTAGATGTACAGCTACCCAATAAAATTAGACAGGTTACCTTCAGCAATGTCACCATCGACGGCTCAGAGGGCCAGCACTTTGCCGATGTGATAGTGAAAGACATCAGCTTTGGTGAAAATGCCAGCGTTAAAATCTACTTGCGCTAATTTTTAAGCTTTACCAATACAAAAAATGCCGCATTTATGCGGCATTTTTGTGTCCAGTGCAATCAGTTATACCCCACTATCAAAGGCACGAAGGCAACGATAAGTAGCGCTGTTAGCATAGTGACCAAGGGGAGTAAAATCTTTTCGTGGCGATACCAGAAAGACAACCCTGCGCTCTCCTCATTGGCCAACCGCACCTCTTCCTCGCCAACCACTTGCCGCGTAAGCAGATGGTTCAGCGCTACTGGTGGGCTGAGATAGCCAAGTTCGAAAGCCACCAAAGTCACCATCCAGAAGTGAACCGGATCAATGCCATTTTTATAAGCAATGCTGGCAATTGTGGCAGAAACTAGGATAACGGCGCCATAAGGGTCCATAAACATACCTATCAGCACCAGTACCACCACCAGAGCAAACATAGCCGCCCAGACGGAATCGAACATAGCAGGCACCATGCTCATTAAATCGGCACGTTCAACCATACCACCCAAGCTTACCGATAAGCCCATCAGCATTAACAGTGCGCCAATATGACCGGTGGTTTCAGTGGTTGCTTCACGAATGGTTTTTTCTAGGCTATCACGACCTTCGCGCAAATCTTCCCAAGCATGTTCGATACGGTGTTCAACGTAATCAATGTTCATGTTTTCGTGTTGCAAAATGGCTTTTTCTTGAGCAACGCGTTCATAAATCAGCACCACAATAAGCAGCACAGGCAAGATAAAAGGAGCCGAAAATTCGTCTAGGTAAGCATTTAACACCAACGCATAAACAACTAAAGTAATGCTGATTAAGATAACGTAAGGAATCAAAAGCTTTAATGCTTGAACAAATTCAGGGAAAACACCCTCTGGCATTTCCAAACGCGCAGGGCCGTTACGAGTAATTAAAGCCATAATGCTAAACAGCATTATTGTTAAGAAAAACACTCGTACACCCCAGCCAAATAACTGATCAGTGGTCACATCACTGTTCAGCGCAGCGATAATTACCACCAGCAAGCAAGGGCGCAGCACCACCCCTAAAGAACCAGACATAGCTGTGGCAGCCAAGGCAAGCTGACGACGTGCACCAGCTCGACGAAGTTCATTATAAATTAAGCCGCCAACGGCAATAACGAAAATACCAGAAGCCCCAGTATAAGCAGTTGGGATAGAGGCAATAGCAACAACAACAACCGCTAAAATTTCGGGAGGAAGTTTAAATGGACGGAAGACATTAAAGACTTTTTCAGCCAATTCGGTGCGTTTTAATAGCATCCCAATCCAAACATAAAGGCCAACGTTTAGGAAAAGTTGAGACAATTCCATCATCTGATTCAGATAGATACCAATACCAGCACCATGACCAACAGCAATAAAGTAGCCGCCAGAAACAATACACATAATGGCGTACAAAGGCACAGACAGCAGCGCAGAGAAGAAACTGCCTCCTGATTTCGCCTCCTTTGGAATCAACACAAACTGATAAACGCTTAACAGCAAAATAAAAGCGAACCCCGCAATCCAGAGGTGATGCAGGATATTGTGCTGAGTGCTTACCTCGATTCCAGAAGAAAATACCACTTCGCGAAAGGTATAAACCGAATAGAAAAGAATGCTGTTGGCAATAATCTGAAATGCCGCCGCTACGCGATGATCCATTTCAGTTTCAATGGGGCGTAAGGAAATATGGTGACGGCGGAACAATGCTGTCAAACCACAAATAAGCACCAGCACAGCCAGCATAATGCGCTGCGCAACCAAACCAAATTCGCCAAAATTGGCAACACCGTGTTCGATGGTGCGGAAGATTTTCACCCCTAAAGTAATGCGCTTTTGTGCATCCTCATAGGCGGCATGGCGGGCCACACACTGTTGTTGAGCCGAAACCAAAGAAGTCCTCATGGCATCTTCATCTACGGGCTCGGCTTCAAACAAATCGAAATCGTCTTCACTGCTGGACTGCGCAATTAAACGCTGCAGCTCAGAATCAATATTTAAGGCTGGGTTGCAAGTTGGAGTAACAGGGTCGATTCGAAGCTGATAATAGCCCGACCAAATATTCTCACCTAACTGCAGAAGTTGCACATGAAGGGCTGTGCCAGTGTTTAAGGCAATCACAAAAATCAGAACTAAGAATGCAGGCATTGCCGCCACCCATTCATAGATCGTGCGATTACCCATACGCATGGTTTGTTCCATTATTTATGGTCCTCAGATGATGAAGGCGCAGAAAATCTGCGCCAATTTTTATTATTTTTGAAGTAAGTCGCTAAGCCTACTCTAGCTGTTCCACACACTCTGCAGCAGAAGGGGTATCAGCACAGCGTAAGCGGCGAATTAAGCGCAACATTCTGCCGTCGTAGGTGCCCTCGTCACGCAAGGTAATGCGCACACTTCGCAGCATTTCGTTGTAACGAGCGGTATCTTCTGGGGATAAATCCAGCCAGTATTTATCTTCGATGGCGGCGGTATCTTGCTCAATATATTCAATCATGCGATCAAACTGAGAGGCCACATATTCACGAGATTTTTGACCAAAACCGGCTGGGAATTTGTCTTTGTAGATAACCATTTGAAAGTCTAAATAGGCCAAGTTAAAACGAATAACCGCACCTTTATCCGCAATACCTTTGTAGAGCTCTAAAGGCTTGTAAGCCACAGCAGGAGCATAGGCAACGTCAACGCTGCCATTATTAAACTTGCCAGAGAAGTTGGCTGAGTTTGAAGGCACAACCGAGGCACCAACATGGTTCACCATTTTGATTGAAGGCTGGTCGTACTCGAAGGTTGCAATACGTTTGCCCGACAAAGCCTCTGCCGAGTTAACCTTGCGGTCACGCACGAACAAGTAAATTGGGCCAGCAGGCATAACACCTGCCACTTCATAGCGCCCCTCAACCATGAACTTAGCGGCTTGCGGAGTTGAAATTGCATTGACAGCTTTCTTCATAATGTCGTGATTGGGTACAGCACCAATGGCCTCAATGGTGGCAGCAAATTTATTAAAAGGACGCGCACGAGCACCGGTCACGAGCACCACATCGCACTGTTGTGCTTTAAAATCGTCAATCGCAATTTTTTCGTCGGTGTAAGCACGCAAGTGAAAGTCGATGCCCCAATCTAAGGCACTGGTTTTGTAGTCTTTCATTAAACCAAACAACGAACCATTCGCCCCTAGCGGGTCGTACACACACACATCATGTTTAACTAGGCCAGCCGCCCAGGTGTTTAAACTTATGCCTGCTAATAGTAAAAACGCCAAACGCAGCATGCTTAGTCCTCCAATAGGTCATCAATATTTACGGTGTTATTTTGAACTTTGACGTCATCCCAAAAGGTTCCCAATCCCCCAAATGGGGTGCGAGAGCCAGTATTTTCCGTCCATAGACGGTCTGAAATGATTTGAATTTGCTCAGCAGACAACACATCAATGAGAGCGTATTTTTTATCACCTGGGTTTTCTTTCATCGATTCGCCATAACGACGAATTGCATCTTTTAATTCTTGAGTGTGGCCAGTGCTGTCAGCAATGATGGCTTCTATCGCAAAAGCAAAGCGCACACCGCCTTTGGTTCCCAGTTTTTCAGCAGCCTTCATTTCATCCCAAGGATCAACACCTTCAGGGCCAGAGCCTGGCATCATCAGCCAAATACCGGCCTGCATGGCTTGTGGTAAACCCCACCACTTTTCGTTGTCTAAGCATTGCAAACCGCGAGTGGCCTTCATGGCAATGTCTTTAGGAACGTTAACCGATGACTCGGCTTTTAAATCGCTTAATACGGCTTGTAGCCCAGCTACGTTACCAAGCAACCAATGAATTTCGTCTTCTTTGTTAATTTTGGGGCACTTGCCGCCTGGTTCACCATATTTAGCCGATAAATATTGAAAAGAAGCATACTGGCGAGAAGCCGCAACCGCATAAGCGCGTTTTTCTTTAATGCGAGAGTCTTTAGCCGCGTTTACATTTTGCTCACGATACGCGCGGGCATAAGAAAGCAAGTGCTCACTGGCAACGCTTTCAGCACATAAGCCCATCAGCATATTCATGGTGGTAGCGATTAAATCAGGAGAGCGAGTAATATCAGAAAAGGTAGTTAAGACTGGCAGCATTGAACCCGACATGCTGCACGCGTAACCAGTGTCGGTGCTTTTTAAAGTATGCGGAATTGCGTAGTTTTCGGTAAAGCTATAAACCGTTTTACCCGCAGTGCCATAGATAGTACTACAGCCAGATAGAGTGCCCAAAAACGCACTAATGAGCAGTAAACGAGATAGGATAGACATTGCGCCCCCATGATTTTTTATATTTATTTTTAGTCGTAGTTAGAATGCCGTACAGCTTAGCGTTCTGCTTATTGGCCACGAACCCTAGCACCCACTAATCATTAATGGGTATAAGCCACCTTACCTACAGGGAGGGATAATAGAGTTAAAAACGGCTAACCAAAAGGTCAATTATCGCCATTCAATGACCGTAATTGACCCTAGCAAACTTGAATAAACTCTACAATCGACTTTCCGCCTTAAAATTACTGCTATACATAAAGGACTCTTACCTGCATAAGGGGTTCGCTATGGCCAAACAAGAAGCACCCAAACTCTATGTGTTGGATACCAATGTTCTAATTCATGATCCTTCTGCCCTACTGAATTTCGAAGAACACACAGTCGTTATTCCTATGACTGTGTTAGAAGAATTAGACAAGCTTAAAAGTGGCAAGGCATCAGTTGCGGCTGATTGCCGAGAGGCAATTCGTAAAATTGATCACATTATTGGTGCAGCCAGCCCAACTGAAATAGCCAAAGGCGTTGGAATTATTCGCGCCGACGGCAAAGCACTTGGCTCATTAACTATTCTACCGGCCCAACAAGGCAGCAGTCAGAACTCGCTGCCGCCCGATTTGAACGATAACAAAATCATCAACAGCATTGTTGCCTTACAAGAAAAACACCCAAAAAAAGACGTCATCTTAATTACCAAAGACATCAATATGCGGCTTAAGGCGCGCAGTTGTGGCATAGGCGCAGAAGACTACCAAAATGACCAAATGCTAAGCGATGTGGCATTCTTAGAAACAGGCTATCAGGTGGTGGCAGGATCCTTTTGGGAAGGCAAAACGCAGGTGCAAACTTTTCACGATGAAATAGGCACTTTTCATAAAGTACCTAGTACGCAGCTACCCAATAACCTGCATTTAAATCACTTTATTATCGACGAAGAAGGCTTTATTGGACGCGTTACGGCCATAACGGCAGAAGAGGTAATCCTGCAAGACCTTCCCGCCGAGCAGCTTTTATCTCGCAGCGCTTGGGGGCTAACCCCCAGAGATATTCCGCAAGCTCTTGCTTTGCATCTGCTGCTCGACCCGGATATTCATTTGGTTACCCTGACAGGCCAAGCGGGTTCTGGGAAAACAATTCTCGCCCTTGCTGCGGCCATAGAGATGACCGTAGCCAGCTCACAGTTTCGCCGAATTATTGCAACCCGTTCCACCAAAGGGCTAGACGAAGACATCGGTTTCTTACCCGGCACCGAAGCCGAAAAGATGGAGCCTTGGCTCGGCGCTATTACCGATAACCTAGAAGCTCTGCACGATGGCGACGAGCACGCCACCAGTAGCGTGGAATACATATTGCAAAAAGTACCACTGCAATTTAAATCGTTGAACTACATTCGAGGCCGCAGCTTTCAACACAGCCTGATTATTATTGATGAATGCCAGAACTTAACTCCACACCAAATCAAAACCATTATTACTAGGGCTGGAACCGGTTCTAAAGTAGTTTGCTTGGGAAATTTGGCTCAAATAGATACCGCTTACCTAAACGCAGTTAGCTCTGGCTTAACCTATTTAATAGAGCGTTTTAAAGACTTTCCTCATGGCGGCACAATTAATTTGCAAGGATCTCCTCGCTCTTTATTAGCCGAATACGCCGAAACTCATCTATGACGCTACAACCTGCCTAGCTCATCTGAGCTAGGCAGGGCACTTTAATAAGCTAACTGAAACTGCAGGTAAAATTGAGTTTCCCCACCCTGATTCAATCCTCTTGCCGCACCCAATTGAACCGGCAGCACCAACTGATAACCCAGCACCAGCTCAACTGTTAGTTCAGCCATGAGTGCATTCAGGTTTTCTGGCTCATCGCTCCAAGCACTGGCCGAGCGGCTGCGCACACGGCAGCTAATATCCCCTAAGCCCACTGGCCAAATTCCCCAATTGCGCTCAATGCGAGCGCAGTGAGTTTGCAGGCTGAAATCGGCTAAATAGCTGTAGGCTCCGGCTTGAATGCCTTGAGGGTAACCTGGCAAGCTAAATTCACTGCGGCCAAACAAAAAGTTTTCGTCTTGTGGTTGGCTACCGCCTATGACAAACCCTTTCGCCTGCGTTTGTGCTGCTGCCAGCGACAAGCCTGCATGCAAGACACTGCGCCCAGGCAAATCCCACCATTGCCCAGCGTAAGCAGCCATACGACTGCCTGAATAATCGCCTTCAATAAAGTCGCTATTTTCTATTGCCAGATTGACGTACTGCCCTGCCCCCACGCCCTGTACTTGAGTGAAATATTCGCGCTTATCCAAGGTCAAGCCAGCGCCAATAAAGGCATCGGTAAAAGAGCTGGCCACAACATGAGCCGGCAGCTTAGCCCAAGCTTGCTGCTCATAACCCACTGCTGCATGAAGCCTTAACTCATCTTCCCACGCCGCCCAAAGATTAGTGCGCTGCAATATTGCTAAATCGCGCTGCAAAATGGCTTTCTCCGTAATCCCTGTCACAGAGTAAAACGCATGGTCACGCAGCCAGTTAAATTGCCAGCGCGTGTCGTAACCATAACCAAGGTTAAAATTGAATAGTTGATTGCTTAGATCAAAGTTGGCTTCAACCTCATAGCGATGACGCGCCAGCGCATCGGCCCCTGAACTAACTAGCCCCAACTGGGTGCTGTTTTCATTAAGGCTAACCGTTGGTAGCCAATAATGAGGCTTTAAGGTTGACCAAGGTTGGTAAGGTGCTGCCGAGGTTAGAATTGGATCAGGCGCAAACCGAGGATATTGATAACCAGATTGAGGAATATTCACCTCAACCTCATTTCGCGTAACCGTTTTTAGCACAAAGCCCTGTGCACTGTATTCCTGAAAAACAAGCTGATCCCCAATTAGATGAGGTTTAAACGCCCCCAACTGGCTATCAGTAAGCTGAGTGGTTTTACCGCTCTTATCGAGCCTATAAATGTTATACACACCCTGATAGTTGGCGCTAAACAGCAAGCTGCCATCATCTAAAAACTGCGGCTGCTGTTCTATAGCACGAGTGTGAGTAAGCGCTTGCCAGCTGTGTGTATGCAGGTCAAAGCGCTCTAGATTCCAGCCTTGCCAAGGCCGTTTTAATGAGGCAACCAAGGCCCCATTGTGCAAGCTGAAATCGGCCAGAACGTCCCCTTGTTGACCGCGCCACAGCAAGGTTTGCTCGCCAGCTAGACTAACTTGCCACAGTTCACTCAGGCCAGCCACTTGGCGGCTGGCAATCAAGTTTTGATTGTCTAGCCAGCGCACTCGCCTAAAACGCTGTTGGTGGGTTAGCCGCTGCCACCCAGTTTGAGCTTTCCAGATAAACAAATCGGCCCAGACTTCACCACTGGCGTAGCTTAGAGTGCGGCTTAAAGCAATGGCACCGTTATCGGCAATGGCAATGTCGTTAACATTCTTGCTTGGCAACTGCACCGCCCTCGCCCAACCATTTGGCCATTGCTGCCAAGTCACAAGTTGCACTCGGTCTTCACCGTTTTGTTCAACCTGCCACAATTGCGAACCAGAAGTGTTGGTAATTTGCTGCACAAAGGGTTTTGCAGTGAACACAAATTCAGCAGATAAAGCAGTATTATCCTGCTCGGCAAATTCTTGTTTTAGCCAAACAAGGTAGCCATTCCACAAATCATTAAAGTTTTTACCAAACACCTGCTTGGCAACCGAGTTTTGCCAAATATAGGGCAACAACTTACTGCTATAAAAGGCCAGATAGAACTGCACTTTTGGCCAGCCATAGGTTTGCACCAAATACTGCCAAAAGTACGCACCATAAACGTAATTTTTGCCTAAGGGCCAATCACGCATTCCGATGAGTGCCTGACCAAGCTGGTCGCCACCATGTTCTGCAACTTCAGCGCGCATTTGCATTGGATAATAGGAGCCAGTTAAACGGCCATATTCAAGATGGAAATTAGATTCCAAAAACACCGCCAAACCTTCAATCAATAAAGACGGCGTAAACTGATGCGGAAAGAAAAATGGATAACGGCCAAACCAGTTGCGCCCAGCCTGAGGAGTGCCGTAAGCCATGTCCAACTGCAAAATATGCACATATTCATGGCGAATTAAGCCGTGCAGCCATTCATCCATTTGCTCTAGCCCGTTCACTCCGTCTGGAGCGCTGGCGTATAAGCGAATTTGATTATAAGGAAAGGGCGTAGCCCAGCCATTAGCTAGGTCGTAATCATCGACTAACACAAGTTGAGTTTTGGCTTTAGGCTGCCACCCCATAATTGGCACAAGCTGTTTATGCACGCCTTCTGCAATAGCTAAGCTGCGCATGGCCATTGCCTTTAACGAGCTGGGATAGTGAATATCAAAATGCTCGCTGCTGGAGCTAAGCCAGGTTGTTTGCTCACCCCAAGCCACAGGCTCAGCTTGGCTAACACCACTTAAAAGCAAACAAAGACTTAACACGGTTCGCCACAAAACAGGCATAATTCATTCCTTTTTCGACACAGCAGCATGGTACTGCATCAATATGCAATTAGAAATTATCTACCGCGATGAGCACTTAGTTGTTATCAACAAGCCCAGTGGCCTCTTGGTTCATCGCAGCGACATCGACCGCCATGAAACGCGTTTTGTGCTACAAATATTGCGTAACCAGCTTGGGCAATTTGTTTACCCTGTGCATCGTCTTGACAAGCCAACCTCTGGCGTCATGGTGTTTGCGTTAAGCCCAGAAATTGCCAGCCAAATGGCCGCCGACTGGAAAGCAAGAAAAGTGGATAAAACCTACCTTGCCATTGTGCGCGGCTGGTTCGACGACTTCGTTCATTTGGATAAGCCGCTTGCCCCACCCGTTGATAAGTATGCAAAAGAGAAATTATCCGGCGAAGAAAAAGAAGCCGTCACCGACTTTCGCTGCTTAGCCAAGGTTGAGTTACCAGTGTTGATTGATAAATACCCACAATCACGCTATTCCTTGGTGCAGTGCATTCCTTACACCGGCCGCAAGCACCAAATCCGCCGTCATTTAAAACACCTAGCCCACCCTATTATTGGCGATGCTCGTTATGGCAAAGGCAAGCACAGCCGCTACTTCCGTGATGAGCTAAAGGCCCCAAGGTTGCTGCTGCATGCACTTAGGCTTGGTTTTGAACACCCAGTTACCCAGCAACCTATGATCTTTGAAGCGGCGTTCGATGAGATATGGCTTAGGTTATTCACAGAGTTTGGCTGGAATGAGGTGGCAAATAATCATTTTTCACAGTGAGTCAATGGGTGAAAAGTTAAAAAACTTTAAAAAATTTTGACCCTAAGACTAGACAAATGAGCTTTCCACAGTTTCTGTGGATAACTTTGTGGAAAGGTCTTTGATATAACGCTCAGAAGCCGATAGACACTGTTATTGAGTTAAATTGAACACTTTTTAACCAATGAAAATATTCTTTAAAATCAATGAGTTAATAAAATCAAGAGGTCTTTTTAGTAATATCGTGCCATTTGGTCTGATATGTATCTAAGATTGACCCTATGTGAATAAAGATGTTTATAAGCACGGCCCACATAAGCAAACCGCGCAGATAAATTAAAGAACGCCAAGACGTTTGGCTAAGTCTTCTGCTGGCATATAGCCGGGAATAAGATCACCCTGTTCGGTAATCAACGCCGGGGTGCCAGTTACCCCTAGTTCGCCACCTAATTGATATTGATCGCTTACAGCAGGGCCGCAGTCTTTACTTTTTGCCCGCATATCGGCCATTTTCTTTTCTAATGAGAAATAGTCTTTATCTGCGCCATTACCTTGGCGAGCGCGTTGTGCAGCCACTCCCATATCGCGCTGGGTGGTTTTCATGGCTGTCATGGCAGCAGGTCGATCTTTAGCGCACCAAACATAATTAATTTTTTCATAGGCAGGGGTAAAATGGCCTTGGCCATCTTGAATACCTGCGCGAGGGTAAGCAAGGTAGCGCACGGTAATGCCTAGTTCGTTTAATTTAGGCACCTCTAAGTGTAATTTTTGGCAGAAGCCGCATTCAATATCGGTGAACACGTTAAGCAGAGCTTTTTGTTTACCTTTGGCAGGGAAAACAACGGTGTCGCTGTCTTTCACGGCCAACATGCTTTGTGCACGCTTAGGATTTAAACGTGTTTGAGTAACGTTCACCCCACCTGCTGCAGTTAGCTGATAAAGCTCATCTCGATAAATAAAAAACTGCGTATCTGGCGTCATATGAATTAAAGTGCCATCAATCAGAGTGACTTCAAGCATCTGTTTATCGGCTACAGAATCCACGGCCCGAACTTTTAAACGGGGGCCAAAGGCCGACATTAAACGAGCCTCAACTCGTTCGGTTAAGGTTTGCTCAACTGCCTGCGCAGAGCTGAAGCTAAATCCAAGCATCAGCGCTACTAGAATTATTTTTTTCATACCAATCGCCTCATTAATTTATAACCTAGGAGGTTACTCGGGTTTTTTAGTTCAGTTATTGTACGCCGGCCACTATAAAACAAAAACGGGCCAGATGGCCCGTTGCTGCTGTCGTTTTAAGTGAAACTTATAGTTTCTCTTTAATACGAGCTGATTTACCGCTGCGCTCACGCAGGTAGTAAAGTTTTGCTTTACGCACGGCACCACGACGTTTCACTTCAATATTCGCAACCAATGGGCTGTGAGTTTGGAAGGTACGTTCAACGCCTACACCATGAGAAATTTTACGCACGGTAAAAGCCGAGTTCAGGCCACGGTTACGCACGCCAATAACAACGCCTTCGTACGCTTGAAGACGCTCACGAGTGCCTTCTACTACTTTTACACTTACCACAACGGTGTCGCCTGCACCAAAAGAAGGTACTTCAGCTTTAAGTTGTGCATTTTCAATTTGTTGGATAATTAGGTTCTTGCTGCTCATTGTTCGCTCCCAAGTTATCTTCGAGCCCTTGCTCGGTTAGATACTCTGTTAATAGCTTTTGTTGCTCTTTTGTTAGTTCCAAGTTTTCCAGTAAATCTGGTCTTCTTTGCCAGGTACGGCCAAGCGACTGCTTTAAGCGCCACTTGCGAATTTTCTCGTGGTTACCGCTGAGTAACACATCGGGAACGGCTTGCCCTTCGTATTCTTCGGGGCGTGTGTAGTGTGGGCAATCTAGCAAGCCTTCCATAAAGGAATCTTGCTGGGCTGACTCGTCATGGCCTAGAACTCCAGGAACCAATCGAATCAGGGCATCCATCAGCGTCATGGCAGGTAGTTCACCGCCGCTTAACACAAAATCGCCTAAAGACCATTCTTCGTCGATTTCACGTTCGATTAAACGCTCATCTATACCTTCGTACCGTCCGGCAACTAAGATCAACTTAGACTGTTTAGAAAGCTCTAACACGCCAGCTTGATCCAGTTTGCGCCCTTGGGGTGATAAATAAATCACCTTAGCGCCTTCCCCAGCTGCTTGTTTCGCAGCGCGGATGGCATCACGCAGAGGTTGAATTTTCATCAACATGCCGGGGCCGCCACCGTACGGACGATCGTCCACAGTTTGGTAATTGTCGTGGGCGAAATCTCTAGGATTCCAACACCCTACGCTTACCCTGCCCTGTTTAACTGCTCGGCCTGTTACACCAAAATCGGTTAAGGCCTTAAACATGTCAGGAAAAAGCGAAATAACGCCAAACCACACCGTTAATAATCCGCTTGCCAGTCAACTTCGATTTGTTTGGCATCGAGGTCAACATCAAGAACTATGGCATCTACAAATGGGATTAACCTTTCTTGCGCATCGACACTGCCTTCGCAGCCTTTAATTCGCATTACTTGATTACCACCACCGCTATCCAGTAGTTCTGCAACCTGGCCCAGTAATTCGCCTTCGGTGTTTACCACTTTTAGCTCTAACAACTGGAACCAATAAAATTCGTCTTCATCTAGCTCAGGCAGCTCGCTGGTTGGAATGGCTATTTCAGCCTGTGATAGCGCAAGCGCGGCATCACGATCGTTAATTCCTTCCAAGGCTACGGCTAAGCCTTTATTGTGAATTTGACTGTTTTTAACTTTAAATTCGCGCCATTGGCCGTTGAGTTTTAAATGCCAAATGGGGTAATCCAAAATATTGGTTTCGGGGTCGGTAAATGAATACACTTTTACCCAACCTTTAATGCCAAACGCAGTGGTTATTTTACCGAGTACACTCAGTTCTGCGTTTTCTTCAGTCAAGTTCTTGCCTCCGCGTTAAATTAAGCTTTTTTAGCTAATTTAAGGATGTCGGCAACACGCTCAGAAGGCTGAGCACCTTTTTCTAACCAGTATTCAACACGCTCAAGGTTCACGCGGAACGCTTCTTCTTGGCCACGAGCAACTGGGTTGAAGAATCCAACACGCTCGATAAAGCGACCGTCGCGTGGTGAGCGAGAGTCAGCTACGTTGATGTGATAAAAAGGACGTTTTTTAGAGCCACCACGGGCTAAACGGATTACTACCATAAAGTTTTCACTCCGATCGTTTTATCAAGAGCAGGGTTTGAGATCGCCTGCCATTTACATTCTCTCCGGCCTTCAGCCATTGGCCCTAGCCCGGAGAACCTACAATAGGGGCGCGGATTTTATCCAAATCCTAAGCCAAGAGCAACCTTAATGTGCGCCAGCCGTTTGTGGCACGGCATTAGGAGCTGGCGGGCGAATGGATAGGGAAGCCAAAGCAGCAATAAACAGCATCACTCCCACCAATAAAAAGCCTTCGTTATAGGCCATAACGGTGGCTTGACGGCTAATGGTTTGCGAAACCATGGCATAGCTTTGGCTCTCATTACCCAGCGCTTGCCCTACTGCCGCCTCGCTTTCAGCTATCAGCAACAGTGCATGCCATCAGCGATAAAAATAAACAGATCCTGATACACTGGCGAAAAAATTAGGAACCTTATTTTATGTTTTTAAATTACTGTGACTCGGTCTTGCGCGGCATTGGCCAAGTGATGCTGCAAAACAACCGCTACGCGGGCTTGCTATTTTTAGTCGGTGTAGGAATTAATTCTTGGGTTTTGGCTTTAGGAATACTTTTAGGCACGTTAGTAAGCACAGCCACCGCCTATGCCCTCCCCATTGCCAAACAGGATATTGAAGATGGCTTGTATGGCTTTAACGGCGCATTGGTTGGCCTTGCTCTACTTATTTTTTTAACGCCTACGCCCCTAACTTTTTTGTCTTTGGTGCTGGCGGCAGCGTTTTCTACGTTGCTAATGCGTGGCTTAACTAATTTGCTTAAGCAGTGGGATATTCCTGCTTTTACCGCGCCCTTTGTGTTTATTTCGTGGATGTTCTTTTTAAGCAATGCTCGCTTTGGCCGCTTAGAAAGCACGCACCTGCTGCCAACCGCCGGACTTCCTAAACTATCGAGAGTCGAAGGCGTAGTTACCTTCGACACCATACTAGACGGCACTTTAAACGGCATTGGCCAAGTGTTTTTTCAGGGCAGTGTTATCAGTGGTTTGATTTTTTTAGCCGCGCTTTTGGTTGGCTCAAGACTATCGGCATTGATGGCAGTGCTTGGCTCGCTTATTGGCCTTAGCGTGGCTTGGCTTTGGGGTGCGTCCGAGCCTTCAATTCATATTGGTGCTTGGGGTTTTAACTCGGTGTTGGTAGGTATTGCCTTGGCGGTGCTCTTACCTAAGTTTGGAGCAAAAGAACTGGCCTTCAGTGTGCTGGCGATGGCCATAACTCCCTTTGTGTACGCTGCGCTATCGGCCGCCTTAGAACCCATTGGTATGCCAGCACTTACCTTTCCTTTTGTGCTGGTAAGCTGGGTGTTTTTATTTGCACTAAAAAACACCGCATCAGCGCCATAAAAAGATCCATACCGGCGCCCTGTGGGCGCCATAAGCAACCTATTAAAACCCTTCTTCTTTCAACGACTGAGCCACAGCAGGGCGCACAGCCACGCGCGACATAAAGGCATTCAGATTATTCAAACCAGATAGATCTATTTTCATAAAGCCAGCCCAGTTGGTTACCACGAACAAATAGGCATCGGCCACGGTAAATTGGCTGCCAGTTAAATACTCTTTGCCTTCTAGGCGCTCGTTCACAATAGCAAAGCGTTGTTTAATGCGCTCGATATTGATGGCACGGGCGGCTTCTGGAAAAGCTGGGTTAAATAAAGGGCCAAACGTTTTGTGCAACTCGGTACCAATAAAGTTTTGCCACTCTTGCACTCGGTAGCGCTCCATAGTGCCGCACGCTGGAATAAGGTTTTTCTCTGGCACTTGGTCGGCAATGTATTGGCAAATAACTGGGCCTTCACTTAATCCTTCGCCGTTATCCAACACTAAGTAAGGCACATAGCCTTTAGGGTTAATTTGGTAATAATCGCTACCGTCGTCCAGTTGGTGGGTTTTGGTGCTGGCGGCAATGCTTTCAAAAGGTAAGCCTGCTTCATTAAGCACAATGCGTACAGCCAAAGAACAAGCGCCTGGGGAATAGAACAATTTCATAGGGTATCTCCTGTCAAAATTGGCAACAGCATACACCCAAATTTAGGTATGCGACATTCTGCCACATTCGGTTTTTATTTGTGCATCCTTACAATCACTGACATTGTCAATTTAGGTAGGTGAAGCATGAAGCGCACTCTGTTGTTTTTAGGTATTTTAGCGACCAGCCAAGCGATGGCGGCCGAAATCAAACTGGATGCGGTTACCATCACCGGCACCCGCGAAGCCCAGGCCTTAAGCAAAACGCCACAAGCCATTAGTCAAATTAGTGGTGAAGAAATCGACGCCACTAAGGCCCAGCACGCTTCGCAAATAATGAATCAGGCCGCAGGTGTGTGGGTAAACGTAACAGGCGGTGAAGGCCACATGACCGCCATTCGCCAGCCCATTTCCACCAGCCCAGTCTACTTGTATTTAGAAGACGGCATTCCTACGCGTTCTACTGGCTTTTTTAACCACAATGCGTTGTACGAAGTAAACCTGCCGCAAGCCGATGGCGTGGAAATTACCAAGGGCCCAGGCACCGCGCTTTATGGCAGCGATGCCATTGGTGGGGTGATTAACGTGCAAACCAAAGAGCCTTCTTACGAACCTTCTGCACAAATTAGCCTTGAGGGAGGTAGTTACGGCTGGGCGCGAGCACTGATTAGCGCCTCTGGCAGTAACGATAACGACGGCTTACGTGCCGACCTAAATCTAACCCGCACCGATGGCTGGCGAGATGGTACTTCCTACGACCGTCAAAGCGCCACTTTGCGCTGGGACAGAAACCTAAGCCAAAGCCGTTTTAAAACCGTACTGACAGGCACCAAGGTAAACCAAGACACCGCTGGCAGCTCCAGCCTTTCACTAGCCGACTACCGCCACAACCCACGCAATAACCTTACGCCTATTTCTTATCGCAAAGTTAGCGCCTTGCGCTTATCTACCGCTTACGACTACGAAGACGGCCAGCGTTTATACAGCGTTACGCCCTATCTGCGTGATAACAGTATGGAAATGATAGCCAACTGGTCGCTGGGCTATGACCCCAGCATTTATAAAACCTCGAACCAATCTTTTGGTGTGCTGGCTAAAGTTCGCCAAGATTTTGAAACGCTTGATAGCCGCATCATTATTGGGCTGGATGTGGACTACAGCCCAGGCGATCGCGAAGAAGACGCCATTGCCACCACCAAAGATGCCCAAGGCCGTTTTGTAGCCTACAGCATTGCTGGCCGTTCTTTTGATTACGATGCCACCTTTAAAGCCGTATCGCCCTATATTCACAGCGAGTTCAGCCCCACCAATGCCTTGCGCGTTACCGCTGGTTTGCGCTTTGACTACATGGCTTACGACTACAGCAACAACCTAAGCTC
>JBASZG010000314.1:0-3401 GCA_049277875.1 Venatoribacter sp. | reverse complement strand
CATTCATATTGATGCCGACTGTTTTTATGCCTCGGTAGAAATGCGCGAAAATCCCGCCTTACGCACCGTGCCGCTCGTCGTGGGCGGCTTGGCAGAACGCCGTGGCGTGGTGGCCACCTGCAACTATATTGCCAGAGAATACGGCGTGCGCTCCGCCATGCCCACCGCCACCGCCTTACGTTTATGCCCCGATTTGGTCATAGTGCCCCCGCGCATTCCGCTGTATCGCGAAGTCAGCCAGCAAATGCGCGCTATCTTTGCCGACTACACCGCCTTAATCGAACCGCTTTCGCTCGACGAAGCTTATTTAGATGTTACCGACAGCCCCCAATGCCAAGGCAGCGCCACCCTAATGGCCGAAGAAATTCGCCAACGTATAGAACAAGAGCTTGGTCTAACGGTATCGGCGGGCGTGGCTCCAAATAAATTTTTGGCCAAAATCGCCTCCGACTGGAACAAACCTAATGGCCTTAAAGTAATTACCCCGGCGGAAGTGGAAGACTTTGTGCGCCACCTGCCAGTAACAAAATTACATGGCGTGGGCAAAGCCACCGCCGAAAAACTCGCTGCCTTAGGCATCAACGATTGCGCCGATGTGCGCAGCAGTAACGAACTGGTGCTAGTGCAGCAGCTTGGAAAATTTGGCCGCCGCCTGTGGCAACTGGCCCACGGCATAGACCTGCGCGCGGTAGAACCGGACCGTCGCCGCAAAAGCGTCAGCGTAGAGCGCACCTTCAACCAAGACCTACCCGATTTAAACACCTGCTTGGCACAACTGCCTGGGCTTCTGGAAAAACTTGAAGAACGCCTTGCGCGCCTGGACGACAGCTACGAACTCGACCGCCCCTTCGTTAAAGTGAAGTTTCACGACTTCAGCCAAACCACCCTTGAACACATTGGCCTTGAACCCGACCTTGCCAGCTACCAAAACCTACTCACCCAAGCCCACGCCCGTGGCAACAAAGCCGTGCGCCTGTTAGGCGTGGGCGTGCAACTGCATGATAAATTACTGGAACAGCAAGGTGGGCAGATGGAGTTGTTTTAGATTTTTTGGGTAAATGCAAAGCACCCAGCTACTTGAGTTGACTACTGTTCAGCAAATACCCAGCAGGAAAACAAACGGCATAATATATTTTTTTGCGGCCAGCACTTTCGTTACCCTCATTCCTTTTTTGTGCCAAAGAAGGACAGAGTGATGCCCAGTGTTGTGAATATTGTTAAGCCTATTGCCAATCGTAAACTGTGGGAAAGAGCAGAGATTCAAGCGTTGTTCGAGCTGCCTTTTACCGAACTGCTGTTTCAGGCCGCCAGTGTGCATCGCCAACATCATCAGGTTAATAAGATTCAGGTATCTACTTTGCTGTCGATTAAAACCGGGGCTTGCCCAGAAGACTGCAAATACTGCTCGCAGTCGGTGCATAACCACACTGGCTTAGAGCGTGAAAAATTACTCGAAGTAGAAAAAGTAATTACCGAGGCCAAGGCCGCCAAAGCGCAGGGGGCGACACGCTTTTGCATGGGCGCGGCTTGGCGCAGCCCGCATCGAAAAGATATGCCTTATGTCGAGAAAATGGTGCAAGAAGTCAAGGCGCTAGGGTTAGAAACCTGCATGACTTTAGGCATGTTGGACGGTGAAAAAGCTGAACGCTTAGCCCAAGCAGGGCTGGATTATTACAACCATAACCTCGATACCTCACCCGAATACTACGGCGAAATCATTACCACCCGCAGCTATAGCGATCGCTTACAAACCCTAGCTCATGTGCGCGACGCGGGTATTAAAGTGTGTGCTGGCGGCATAGTTGGCATGGGCGAAAACCGCCAAGACCGCGTTGGCCTGCTGCAACAACTGGCCAACTTGCCAGTGCCACCAGAATCCGTACCTATTAATCACTTGGTTAAAGTAGCGGGAACGCCCTTGGCTGAAGTCGATGACTTAGACCCCTTCGAATTCGTCCGTACCGTTGCCGTCGCCCGCCTACTTATGCCGCAATCCTACGTGCGCCTCTCCGCTGGCCGCCAACAAATGAACGATGAAATGCAAGCCCTCTGCTTTATGGCTGGCGCCAACTCCATATTCTATGGCGATAAACTCCTCACCACTGACAACCCCGAAGCCAGCCGAGATAAACGGCTGCTGGAACGGCTGGGGATGGAGTTTGAAACTAATTAGCGGCTAATTTAGGACTGGCGCGATATTTGGCTGATCAAAAATAATGCTCATATATGAGTGTTATTTGGGGAGTATGTGTCATATGTGAAAGAAAATGCTCTCTCTATTCCTTAATAGCTGTAGGCCAGAAGTTGGGTTAGTTGCTTTTCCTCACCTCCGCAATCTTCTTTTCCGTTTTCCTACTCCAATACCCCGCCAACACCGACGCACTTAAATTATGCCAAATGCTAAACAACGCCGCTGGAATGGCCGCAGCGGGGCTGAAGAATTTAAAGGCCAGCGCCACGCCCAAGCCAGAGTTTTGCATGCCCACTTCAATGGCAATGGTGCGCGCGGCGACTTCGGTTTGGCCGCTGAGTTTGGCCAGCCCGTAACCTAAACCCAAGCCCAGCAAGTTGTGCAGCATAACGGCCACCACCACAAGCGCACCCAGTTGGCTTATTTGCTCGCTGTTAAGCGCCACAATAATGGCAATAATCAGCACAATAAAACCGCTGGCTAAATCGGCCAGATGTGGCTGCAACGAGCGGCCAATAAAAGGCAGGTATTGGTTGCACAGCACGCCGCCAACAATGGGCAGCAACACAATTTGACCAAGGCTAAGCACCATGCTGTAAAGGTCTATTTCAATGCTGGCACCGGCGTAAAACTGAATAAGCCAAGGGGTAAGCACCACGCCCAAAAGGGTGCTGGTAAGCGTCATGCTGACCGAAAGCGCGACATCGCCTTTGGCTAAATAAGTCATCACATTCGAGGCCGTACCGCCGGCGCAGCTACCAACAATAATTAAGCCAACGGCTTGCTCGGCAGGCAAATTCAACACAGTGCCCAACAGCCAAGCCAAGCTTGGCATCAGCAAAAACTGTAAGCATACGCCTAAAGCAATGGGCTTTGGCTTGCGCACAATACGCTCAAAATCAGCAAATCGCAGTGTTAACCCCATGCAAAACATCACAATGGTTAGCAACGGCACCAATAGGCCGCCTAAGCCCAACAGTGGCGTAGGTTCGTACCAAGCCAAAAAGCTAAAAATAATGGCTAACCAAGGGAAAAGGCGCTGAATAGAAAAGGTCATAAGGGCACTTAATCAATGTTGAATAAGCGAAATATACCACGGCTAAGGGTGTTTGGCTTTTTGGCTCTTATCCCCGCTTTGATGGTGTTTCGTAACAGGTTACACCGCAACCACCGAAATTGGCTTGTGAAAAGTGCCACGAAGCCTCCATTC
>JBASZG010000313.1:0-4605 GCA_049277875.1 Venatoribacter sp. | reverse complement strand
GCATAAACATTCAGCCCACCTGCTTCTTTTATCGGGTCGCGGTTGAGCCAGCGTGCGGTGGCGCTGTTGTAGGCGCGGTAAGTAGCGAGGTATAAATCGCTGGCATTATGCTTATATAAACCTGCGTAAGCCATGATGGGCTGTACGCCTGTTTGGTAGATGGTATTACCATAAGGGTCGTAGGCGGTGCGGCCTGCCACGTTTCCTTGGCTGTCGATGAGCGCATACACGCTACCGACTTGGTCTTGGGCGTATAAATAAATTTTTCCGTTTTGCATTTCGCCTTGGGTAAAGAAGCGGTTAATGGTTTGGCCTGCTGCGTTTTGCTGCGCGCAAAGCGTTTCACCGCACCAGATATTTTTAATTTCTTTAATGATTTGGCCGCTGGCGTTTTTTTCGGTTTCTGTGGTTCTTCGTGAAAAACCATCGTATGCAAATTCGCTGCTTACACCTGTGGCTAAATCGGTGATTTGAATTAAACGATCGGCGCCGTCCCACTGGTAACTGTGCTGCCCATCGTTAAGCAAATTACCGTTGGCGTCGTATTGAAAGCGTTGGCTTTCAATACGGTCAATTTGGTTTAAGCCATTGGCTATCAGGCTTAATTTTTTATTGCCTTGGCGAATCTCCACTAAGTTATCGACCGCATCGGTTTCATAGCCTGCTTGCTCTTGGCCGTTTTGCACCGCGCTTAGTAAATGGCCAACGGCATCGTATTGGTAGTGCGTGGTGCCGTTTAAGCTGGCTGGTGTCGAGTGTGGCTGATAGCCAAGTAACCAAGCCAATAGATGCCCTATACCATGATGGTGATGATGTTTTTTATCTTCTGGCACGTTGTTAATTTGGCGTTGGCGAATGCGTCCTTCTTTGGTGCTCGCAAAATCAAAGTCGATAACGGGGTCGTCCGTGATAATCGGCGCAGGTTTAGGTAATAACCAGCTTAATGGCCAAGGCAGTGTCGGCTGATATTGCTCCTGCACGGCATGATGCAGACTTTTTAAGCGACGGTCTTGTTGATTATTTTCATAGCCGACTTTTGTTTGATACGCGGTAGTCAGGCTTTGCTGTGCAATAAGCTGAGCGCTATCACCCAGATACTGCAAGCTAAACGAACCCAGTGCGTTGGTTTGTTTGATTATGCGGCCTAGGGCATCGTACTGCTGGCTTTGTGTACTGCCAGCAAGTGTTTCTTGCGTAGTTCTGCCCAATGCATCGTACTGATACGCATGGCTAATTTGTCCTGCTGCATTCACTTCTTCTTTTATCTGGCCTGCACCCAGCTCACCTGCACCGTAGTAGTGGTACAAAGTGGTGCCTTGACCGTCGGTCATTTGGACTAAACGCGGGTAGTGGCTATCAAAGGTGAAATTCACCGCTGGCGTAGGTACAAGGCTATTGGCATAGTCCACTTGTGCTAGTTGGTTATCCAAGGCATAGAGGTAATGCGTACTTTGCCCATTGGCATCGGTTTGGCTAATTAAACGCCCGGTGCTGTCGTAGCCGTAGCTATCACCTTGGCCATCGTTATAGGTTTTGCTTTCTACTCGGCCCTGGATATCGCGCTGCCAGGTGGTGATGTTGCCATTAGCATCGGTCAGAGTGTGTAAACGTCCATCGGGGTAATAGCCATACTCTGTTTCTTGCCCCAAGGCATCAATGGTTTTAATGAGGTTGCGGTTGGCATCGTATTGATATTGTGTTTTATGCCCTTCGCGGTCGATTACTTCGGCAATATCGAGCTTATCCCAAACGAGGGTGCGTTTGCTGTTATCTGGGTAAGTAGTTTGTGTTAAACGGTTGAGGGCGTCGTAAGCAAAACGCTGAGTATGCCCCTCACTGTCGGTAACGCTGGCAACACGCCCTGCGCTGTCGTAAGTAAACTGCTGTTGCACGCGGCCTTCGCTGTTGCGAATGGCTAATAAATAGCCTTGGCCGTCGTATTGGTAGTGCGTGCGCTGCCCTAGCGCATTGCGGATTTGGGTGAGTTGACCTTGCGCGTTATAACTGTAAGTGGTGGTCTGCCCTGCGGCATCGGTGATGCTAAGCGGCAGATGTTGATCATTCCAGGTAAGGCTGGCCAGTGTTTCTAAGCCCTGTTCGCCTTGCTGCTGTACCTGTATAAGGTCGATGTCGTTGCTGGCGTAGCGGTAGTGAGTCACACGACCTAATGGGTCAGTGGTTTGCGTAACTCGGCCCAGGCGATTGTATTGGTAGAGGCTTTTTTGCGTTTGCCCGTCGTCTAACACTCGCGCGATAGCGCTAGGGATGTCTAATTTCCCTGTGTAATACGAGTTGGGTTGCCCCGCGTAAGTACGCCAAACACGGCTTTCTAGTGGTGCCTTGGTGCTTTCTAAGGTACTGGCCGTTTGGCCTTTGGCATTGTGTAAGAAATGCTTTAAATAGGCTTTATTGTAATCGCAATTTGCCTGCGTATTGCCACCTAGCGTACAAACCTCACTAAATAGGCGTTTATTCCAATAAAACGAGTTGCGATAGTTTAAATAGCTGTTGGTGATATTAAGCCCTGCAGGCACTTGGCTTTCGCTAAAGGCAACGCCTGGTGCACTGTGGCGATATTCGGTGCGCTCGGTAAACCCAAGCGGGTCGGTCGCTTGAATAGAGGCCTGCGTTGGGCTGCCAACACCTTGGCTTTGAGCAAAAGTGGTGGTGCCGTAAGGCGTGGTCATACTGTTAATAAAGGTGCCAGCACCTTCATAAGCAAAAGTCGATGTCATGCCAATGGCATCGGTGATGCTCATTAAGCGACCTTGTGCGTCATAACTCATTTGTGCGCTTCGGCCAAATGGGTCGCGAATACGCGTTATGGCGTTGGGGTAATCGACATTCTCGTAGAGGAAGTGGCTAATTTGCCCAAGCGCGTCTTGCAGCTGAATTAACCGCAACGCATCGTCGTAACTCAAACGCACCGCATTACCCTGTGCATCGATGCGCTGGGTCAAATAAAAGCGGCGGGTATTTGGGTGGTTATCACTGGCTTCAAACAACTCACGACGACCGTCGTTATAACGTAATTCGTAATAAAGCGAAGGAGAGGCTTTGCGAACTAGCACCGCACCCTGATGCTCATGTGGGGCAAATTCACCCGTGCTTGTATTAAAACCGCTGTATTCCTCACCGCCACCGCCTGGGACGAAACGAAACACCGTGCCACCGGCCTGCGTAGGATTATCTTCTATATAGCTAATCCAATTACTGCTCCATTTTTTACCTAGATTTACCGCATCAAAAGGTCGAGAACGGTCTTGACCACGCTGGCTGTAATACAGTGTAAACCGAACTGGTTCACCCAATGGCGGGGTATAGCTTAATGGCGTATCACGCAAACTAAGCCCGGCTAACATAGATTTAAAGGAATAAATCGGCATGCCCGAATCGCTTTGGCAATCTCCACCATCGCTAGAGTCACAAGGGCGAGTGCCATTGGAGTCGTTTGAGCCGGTTTGCCCTGCTAGGCTGAACGGCGAAAAAACTAGAGAAAAAGCCAATAAAATCAGCCAGAAGAATTGCTTAATAGAAAAACGATTTATAAAGGTGTGCATCAGTGCGCCTCCATGCGGGGTAATAATGAAATAGGATCAATGCTGGTTTGATTGTTGAGCTTTTGATTGCTAATAAAATCAAGAGGATGACCTTGTAAATTGAATACTCCGGTCGGATAACGGCGCTGACAATCCTTATCACTTTTAGCACAAAGCGTAGCGACACAGCCTGTTAATCCATAAAACAGGGCGCGCTCTTCTCGGTTTTGAGGTGCTTCCCAGTCATTGTTATGAGGGCGATAACGCACCAGTGCGCCTAGCTCAAAAGGGGCGGCTTGATACTCGCTTCGAGTAAGAAAAACCGAAACAGGCGCGTTATCTTTGTTAAATTTAATACTGACCAGCTTTACGCTTTGCTGATAATAAGAAAAATCATCAGGCAAGTGCTGCCATTTCTGCTGTGCTTTAGCTTGCTGGAAAACTTCGTTAAATTCCGCATCACTGGCGACATACACCAACTCACCAATAATAAAGTGCTCATAAGCGCCATCAGCAGCAAGATTACATAGATTGTTAGAGCAAGCGGCATTCTGACCGAATGAACTTGAAGAGATTAATACCAAAGTAAACAGTGCAAACTGCAAGCATCGGGAGGGCATTCGTGACAACATCATCGCATTCCTTGTGAAATAGAGCGCACAAAATAGCATTTAGGCGGTTAAATAAAAATACGAAGGCAGTATCAATCATTGAGTCTGCAAAGCATCCAATTCTGTCTGCTTCGCACGCCATAATCTGGTGCCTAACTTTTGCTGATAATCAGCTACATTCAAATAGTTTTCCGTTACCGCACCCACCCGCTGCGACAACAGCACCCTTTCTTATCCGTGAGTTTTGCATAAGCCTTAGTGCAACTGTCTACATGCCTGTTTTAATCAAACCCCATTGCAAATGATAGTAATTATCATTAAGATTTCCTCCTCTTAAATTATCTCCTAAGCCAGCCAGAGTTTTCTCACTCAAGCCAGCCAAAATTTTTAACAAGGGTTGTTATGAAAAAATTGGTTTTGGCTTGCTTGTTCCTTATGTTCAGCGAGTTTGTTTT
>JBASZG010000312.1:0-6956 GCA_049277875.1 Venatoribacter sp. | reverse complement strand
TTTGGGCGGCATCGAAAAGTCACCCGCATCGACGCCCAGTTCACCATTAAACAGAGCAAATAGGGTTGATTTCCCTGCGCCATTGGGGCCAATTAAGGCGATTTTTTGGCCATCGTGAATGCGTAAGTTGGCATCTTTTAGCAGAATGTTTACGCCGCGCTGCAGCGCAACTTGGTTTAGCTCAATCATAAAACGCCTTACACCGCCTGCTGTTGTGGGCGAGTTTTTACCAGCGCAAAAACGATCGCAGCAGTAAAGCCAACAAACCAAACACGCACCCATTCGGGCATGCTTAGGCCCAGAAACATCCAGTCAATGTCGGCGCAGTTACCGTTGCCTTTGAGCATAATGGTAAGTAGCTCGGTAAGTGGCAGGGTTTGCATTAAATGCTCAAAGCTAGGGCCGCAAGCGGGCACATCTTCTGGGGGTAAACCTTGAATCCAAATATGGTGACCAGCGGCCCAAATCCCAAAAATAGCCGCCGCCAAGGTAAACAATAAAGCCGCGCGCAAAGCCCAGCTTGGCTGACTGCCTGCTTTGGGGTGCAGGAAAAACGCCGCTAAAAAACCTACTCCCACTAACACGGTGGCAAGACGTTGCACCATGCACAGCGGACAGGGGTCTAAAAATAAAAAATACTCAAACGAGTAAGCGGCGGCCATTAGCCCCACGCAGCTTAAAAAGCCTAATAAATAGCCGTGGCGTAGGCTTAACGATGAAAGAAAAGCAGGCATAAGTTGCTCCTAGAAAATTTGAACGAAGTTTAACACGCACTTAAACTCTGGCTAGGACAATATCTAGGCTAGAATGTTGTCATTCTATTTATCATCGGAGAGTTGTTATGCTGCGTTTCGTTAGTCTGTTGTTGATGTCGTTGCTAGTGTTTGGCAATGTCAATTTGGTACAGGCAGAAGAGGAAGCTGCCCCCGCCAATGCCACCCAATATATTTATTTAAGCCCTGCTTTCTTAGTGAACTATGGCAGCAAAGGGCCGCTGCGTTATTTGCGCTGCGAAATTGCGTTAAAGGTAAGCAGCATGGATGCCTCTATTAAGGTTGACCAGCATAAACCTTACCTGCGCAACGATTTGGTACTGCTATTAAGCGCCCAAGAACCCAGCAGCATTAACACTCCTGAAGGTCGTGAAAAACTTCGCAAAGAGGCGCTGGATGCCGTGCGCGGCAGACTTATGCAGCTTGAAGGCACGCCCTATGTAAACGACCTCTATTTCAGCAATTTCGTCGTACAAAACTAACGCTTTAAATACTGGGCTAGGTATTGGTCGAACGATAGGTTATCGGTTTCTTCCAAATGCTGCTGCGCTGCAAGCGATGCCTTAGCCCAACCTTTCCAAGCTTCACGCACCGACTCAGCCAACCCTTGAGACAAAGTCTTACGGTGCAGCTTGGCTTGTTCTAAGGTGAACTGAGCAAACTCTAGCCCAGTTTCTTTTAAACCACGCAATACTTGCGCCGAAGGCGTGCGCTCGACATCGGCCAGTTTCACGCGTTGTTGGCTTAGGCTGTCGCCATAGAACGAGCTGCTGGTGGTTTTATCCATTAATGCAGCAATGCTTTCCATTTCGTTTAGCGCTTCTAGCCCCCATTGCTGCAAACTAATTTCAGCTTTGTCACGTTTCAGCATTAGATTGGGGCGACGGCCTTCCATTGCAGTGATTTTTTGGTTGTAACGAATGGCATCGCATTCATAGCCTTCAATGCTGTCACTGCTATTAAGCAAGCACCAAAGTAAAAACACATCCATAAACTTCATCTGTGGAACATCAATACCCACAGGCAAGAAGGGGTTGATATCGGTGCTGCGCACTTCGATATATTCCACCCCATATTTGGCCAAGGCTTCGAGCGGTTTCTCGCCATGCTTGGCAACACGCTTAGGGCGAATATCACTGTAATACTCGTTTTCAATTTGCAGCAAGTTGGTATTGAGCTGCTTGTATTCACCTTGTTCGTCTTTAATACCAATGGCCTCATAGGCAGGCACCGAATCGCTGATAGCATGACCTAGAGTTTCGATATAGGTATCCAGCTTGTTGTAGCAAATAGTTAGGCTGGACTGGGCGTTGTTTTGATAGCCAAAATCGCTCATCCGCAGCGAAGTAGCATAAGGCGCGTAAAGCGTGTGCTGGTGCAGCGTCTCAAGCTTATGTTGTTTGCCCTTTAAGAAACTGCCACACACCGCAGGCGAGGCACCAAATAAGTACAACAGCAACCAAGAATGGCGGCGGAAATTACGAATTAAGCCAAAGTAGCGCTTAGAAATAAAATCTTGCAGCGAGCCGGTATCGCCTTCAAGTTGCTGCAAGTGGGGCCAGAGCGTCTCTGGCAACGAAAAATTGTAATGAATGCCCGCGATGCTCTGCATAGTGCGGCCATAGCGGTGCCACAAACCACGACGATAAACGTGCTTTAGCATACCTAGATTCGAGGTGCCGTAATCAGCTATAGGAATGCTCATTTCACCATTTAAAATACAGGGCATAGAGCTTGGCCAAATCAACTCGCCATTTAAGTTCTCATAGGCAAAACGGTGAGCCACTTCCAACTGCGCCAAGGCTTCGTGAGCGCTCTGAAAAACTGGGGTAATAAACTCCAACAACGACTCGGAATAATCGGTAGTGATAAAAGGATGGGTAAGAGTTGAACCCAAGGCTTTGGGATGAGGCTCTTGGCTAATTTCGCCAGTATTAGTGGCGCGCAAGCCTTCTTTTTCGATGCCGCGATTGATTTGATTGAGTAACGGAGAAACGTTGGGCTTGGAAATAAGCGCCAGTCCTTGCTGGAATGTGGCCAAAGGTGCCTCGATATAGCTAACTGAAAACGCCGCGATTATAGAGCGAAAATGGAACAGCAGGTAGCAACAGAAGAGGTATTGTGCGTCTTATAGGTGAAACGCTGAACAATAAACAGAAGACAGCAGGCGCAGGGTGGAAACCACCAACCTGCGCCAAACTCAGCAGCAAGCTACTGATAATAAAGAATTAATTTGCTCGGCTGTAACGGCTGCGCAGCGCGTTAATACGCACATCAAGCGGTGGGTGAGAAGCAAATAAATCCGAGAATTTGCCTTTACCGCGAATACCAAAAGCAACCAATTCACCCGTCATTTCACTAGGTTCATCGTAGGTTTGCTGTAAGGCGGCTAGGGCACTGACCATTGCCGCAGGGCTGACCAGATCGGCACCCGCCTGGTCGGCGCGAAACTCACGACGACGGCTAAACCAAGCCACAATAATCGAAGCCAAAATACCCAAAATAATTTCGGCCACAATGGTCGCTATAAAATAACCAATGCCAGGGCCATCGTTTTCATTCTTGAGTATCGCGCGGTCAACAAAGTTACCAATGATACGAGCAAAAAACATAACGAAGGTATTTACCACGCCTTGAATTAAAGTAAGAGTAACCATATCACCATTGGCGACATGGCCAATCTCGTGACCCAGTACAGCCTTAACCTGATCGCGATTCATGCGATGCAATAAGCCTGTGGATACCGCCACCAAGGCATTATTACGGTTCCAACCAGTAGCAAAAGCGTTGGGCATGTGCGAGCTAAAAATACCCACTTCAGGCATACCAATACCGGCTTTTTTGGCCAGTTCTTGCACTGTGCTGAGCAGCCACTGTTCGGCCTCATTTTGCGGGCGGTCAATCACTTGCACACGCATACTGCGCTTGGCCATCCACTTCGATAAGAACAGCGAAACAAACGCCCCGGTCATACCAAACACAAAACAGAAGACCAACAAGGCTCCCATGTCTAACTGCCCACCTTGCGCATGAAAGCTGCCCACGCCCAGAAGCGACAGCGTAATACTAGCAATCAACACCACCGCAAGGTTGGTAGCTAGAAACAGTAAAATTCGTAACATAACGGCTCCAAAAGATTGAGGTCGGGAATTTGACCGCTAGAATGGCGATTTTTCTGCATAATTCAAGAGAAAAACGTAGAAAATTGTCAGGACAATCTATTTTTATTTAGTCTTCAAACCAAAGAAAAATGAGAGGCTTAGTAAGCCATATCCGCTGCTATTTTTATGAATTATTTGCAAATAAGATGTATTCTCATTAAAGTTTCACGGTATTTTCTTCAGCCAGCCACGAGCCTGCTCTCAGCCAGCCAATAACGCATCATTAGAGACCGCTATGAGTGTATTTGCATCTTGGGTAGCACGCAGTGCCGCCCTGCTGAGCTTGGCATTTTCTGCATCGGCTTTGGCCGATAACACCACCACAACCCAGCTTGATACCATTACCGTGGCAGGCAATGGCAGCGAAATTTCCCTAAAAAATAACCCTGCATCGGTCAGCGTGCTGGAACGTAAGCAAATCGAGCAGCAAGGAGCAAGCAGTGTGGCCGAGTTGCTGCGCGATGTGCCGGGCGTGGTGGTTGCCGATTCTTCGGCGGCGGGTATGCAGCGCATTCGTATGCGCGGAGAATCTTCGCGGCGTGTCACTATCTTGGTCGATGGCCAAGAAATCACCGACCACAGCACCTTTGGTACGCCCATTTTAATTAATCCGTCGAGTATCGAGCGTATTGAAGTGGTACGAGGGCCGGCCTCTGTGCTTTATGGCGCAAAAGCCATTGGTGGCGTGATTAACATTATTACTCGCAAGGGTGCAGAGCAGCCGATTGAGCTTGAAGTGTCGGGCAGCTATCACTCTGCCAGCAAAGGGCAGCAAGGCTTAGTGGCGATAAGCGGCCAGCTTAACAATCTAGATTATCGTTTGTCAGCCAGTGGTGAAGATCATGGCGACCGCCAAGTAGCCAGTGGCCCTTACAGCTCAACTTCTGCACTGCAAGGCAGCTCTTTTAATAACTCAGAAATGAACCTGCATTTAGGTTATCTCTTTGGCAGCGCGGCCAACCAATACCTCAGCGTCAAGGCCAACCTGCATCAGCTTAGTACCGATAGCTGGACCGACCCAGCCACGCTCAGCTTTCCTATTGAAGAATTTAATATTTGGCTGCCTAAGCGCGACCTCAGCAAATTTGGGCTGTATTACCAAGCCGAGCCGGTGAACTCTATCGTCAAAAAAATACAGGCCGATGCTTATTATCAGTGGGTAGACCGCGACTTTGCTAACCATGTGGTAGTAAACCCCGGCGTAATTAAAGTGGCTGTTGATTCCAGATCTGTTGACCGCAACCTTAACTATGGTGGCCGCCTGCAAGTGGATTTAGCCCTGTACGAAAAACACCAACTGGTGCTAGGCGCGCAGTATTTAATGGACGACCTAGACACACAAAAAACCAGCCTGCAATTTATCGACGATGCGTTTGATTCCTTCTCTAGCACCAACACCCAAGCACAGATGCAAACGCTGTCGGCCTTTGCGTTTTACCAATGGCAACTGCCTGCCGATTTTAATTTGCACGCTGGCAGCCGTTTTTATCGTGTAGTGAGCGATGCCACTACCGGCGAGAAAAGCACCCACTTAGCAGTGGTTTCGTCGTTGGGGTTGACTTACAGTGGCTTAAAGCGCAGCACCGCACGGTTGCTTTACAGCGAAGGCTACATCATGCCCACTCTCTTACAGATGTACACCAACACCAGCGCTGGGCGCGGCGTAACCACCTACGGCAACCCACAGCTTAGCCCAGAAACTTCGCAAAACTTGGAGCTAGGGTGGCGTTACACTAACCACGGTTTCATGCTAGATATGGCCAGTTTTTACACCAAAGCCAAAGACTACATCAGCACCATAAGCTGCGCCGAGAGCCTTGCTTGCCCTAGCGGTGCACAAACCAGTGAGTACGTTAATATCAACGCCGACCGCGCCCAAAGTTATGGGTTGGAGTTTCAACTGGAATACAACCTGAACGCGCTGCTGCTTACGCCTTATATTTCAGGAACTTGGATGCGCCGCGAAATAACCCAAGGCGACTTTACCACCCTGCACAGCGATACGCCTTTATTCAGCGGCAAGGCCGGGGCACGCTACGAGCACTACTTTGCCCAACACGAGCTATGGCTCGATATTTATGTACGCGGCGCCAGCCAGTCTAGTTATCAAGAAAGTGCCAACGCGCAAGTAAGCACCCTAGCTGGCTACCACACTTTGCATGTAAGCCTTGGGCAAAGCCTAGGCAATCGCAGCCAATATCAGTGGAGCTTGCACGCCAATAACCTGCTTAACCGCAGCTACCGCGCCAGCTCCGATGAACTGCCAGGCGCAGGACGTAGTTTTATCGCAAGCTTAAGTGCTAAGTTTTAATTAAATTTTGGGGACGCGAGGGCGAAAATCTTAAAACTTAACCCTCAGACCCAGCATCAAGTTACGCCCCGGCATCGGTGCAGCAGCCTTTAAATAAGACACATGGTTTAGTGTGTACTCATCGGTAAGATTGTGCAGCGAAGCACGCCATTGCAGCTCTGCATGTCGCAAGGCTTGGTGATAGCTGGCGTAGGCATTCAGCAAAACAAAACCTGCCGTGCTCATTTCCGTGGCAGCCACCTGATTTTGTTTCATCACTGCTTTACTTTCTAGGCGCGCTTCCCAGCCGTTCTTGCGCCAATTCAGTGCAGCCAACAAACTGGCGGGCGGTGTACGCGGCAGAGCTTCACCATTGGTGCGCTTGGCGCTGACGGCATCAGCAACCACATCCCAGTGCCAAGTGGTATTGAGGTTATACTGCCAACTCAGCTCGGTGCCAAAGAAGCGTGCATCATCTTGCTCATAACGGTACACATTTTCATCATGATACGGATCGCTAAAGGGCTTTAAGTCGTTATAGATATAATCCTGAAAGTGGTAATAGTAGAGCGCGGCCTTGAACTGGCTTTTCTCACCCTGATACAGCCAGTTAACGTCAAAGGTATAGGCGGTTTCCAAACCTAAATCAGGGTTATCCAACTGATAAGAAAAGGTCGCATGATGGTCGCCATTCCAAAACAATTCGGTCGCTTCTGGCGCACGCTGTACCCG
>JBASZG010000311.1:0-7842 GCA_049277875.1 Venatoribacter sp. | reverse complement strand
CTAAAGCCAACACAACGATAAAAATAGGCAGGACATAGTATGAGCGATGTAAAAGTTTACCCAGTCAAACAAGAGTTTGCTGATTCCGCTTGGATCAATAAAGAACGCTATCAGCAGATGTATCAGCAATCTGTTATTAACCCTGACGGTTTCTGGCGTGAACAAGCGCTTGAGCGTATTACTTGGATGAAACCCTTTGAAAAAGTGCGCAACGTTTCCTTCGACGATCACAACGTTAGCATCAAATGGTTTGAAGACGGCTCTTTAAACGCTTCTGCTAACTGCCTAGACCGCCACTTAAAAACTCGTGGCGACCAAACTGCAATTATTTGGGAAGGCGATGAGCCAGGCGAAGACCGCCATATCACCTATAAAGAACTGCACGAAGAAGTCAGCCGCTTTGCTAACGCCTTAAAAGGTCAAGGCGTGCGCAAAGGCGACATTGTTTGTATTTATATGCCCATGATTCCAGAAGCGGCTGTGGCCATGCTGGCCTGCGCGCGTATTGGTGCCGTGCATTCGGTGGTGTTTGGTGGCTTCTCGCCCGATGCTCTGGCCAGTCGCATTGAAGACTCCAACGCCAAAGTATTAATTACCGCCGATGAAGGTGTGCGTGGTGGCCGTAAGGTCGCGCTAAAAGCCAATGTCGATGTGGCGGCTAAAAAACCCGATGTTAAAACACTTGAAACCGTGATTGTGGTGAAACGCACTGGTGGCAATATTCATTGGGAAGAGGGCCGCGACCTGTGGTATCACGACCTTATTAAAGTGGCTTCTCCTCATTGCGTTCCCGAAGAAATGAACGCCGAAGATCCGCTCTTTGTGCTTTATACCTCTGGTTCGACTGGCAAGCCAAAAGGGGTTGTACATACAACGGGCGGCTACATGGTGTATACCTCTATCACCCACCAATATGTGTTCGACTATCACGATGGTGATGTGTATTGGTGCACCGCCGACGTAGGCTGGGTAACTGGCCATAGCTACATTGTTTATGGCCCATTGGCCAACGGTGCTATCACCCTAATGTGCGAAGGTGTGCCTAACTATCCTGATATCAACCGTTTCTCACAAATTGTTGATAAGCACAAAGTGAATATTCTTTATACAGCCCCTACTGCTATTCGTGCCTTGATGGCCGAAGGCCCACGCGCCGTTGAAGGTACTCACCGTGAATCACTGCGCTTGCTTGGTTCGGTGGGCGAGCCAATTAACCCAGAAGCTTGGGAATGGTATTACCACACCATTGGCGAAGACCGTTGCCCCATCGTTGATACTTGGTGGCAAACCGAAACCGGCGGCATCATGATTACGCCATTACCCGGTGCAATTGATGCAAAACCCGGCTCAGCCAGTCGCCCATTCTTTGGCGTGCAACCTGCGCTGGTGGATAATAGTGGCATGATTTTAGAAGGCGCTACTGAAGGCAACTTGGTTATTACCGACAGTTGGCCAGGTCAGGCGCGTACTGTGTACGGAGATCATGAACGCTTTGTGCAAACCTATTTTTCAACCTTCCGTGGTATGTACTTTAGTGGCGACGGCGCACGCCGTGACGAAGACGGCTATTACTGGATTACAGGCCGTGTAGACGACGTAATTAACGTGTCCGGTCACCGCATGGGTACGGCCGAAGTAGAAAGCGCACTGGTGGCGCACCCCAAAGTGGCCGAAGCCGCAGTGGTGGGTTATCCACACGATCTCAAAGGGCAGGGCATCTATGTTTATGTCACCTTAAAAGGTGGTGATATGGGCAGTGATGAGCTGAAAAAAGAGCTGCGCGATTGGGTTCGCAATGAAATTGGCCCAATTGCTGCGCCCGATTTGATTCAGATTACCGCCGACTTGCCAAAAACTCGCTCTGGCAAAATTATGCGCCGTATTTTGCGTAAAATTGCCGCCAACGAGCACGATGCTTTGGGCGATTTATCTACCCTTGCCGATCCTTCTGTGGTGGATTCGTTAATTGATAATCGCATGAATAAAAAGTAACGCTAACTTAGGCGCACTTAGGTGCGCCTTTTGCTTTTTTCTGTTTCAAATTTTGCATTTAGCCAAGAGTGAGGCCATTATGGACAAGCCTATCCTAATAGAAACAAGCCATGAAAGACTCACAAAAGAGAGCACTATGCAGTTAGCCAATAAAATAATAATTGCTGATGATCACCCCTTATTTCGTGCTGCCATGCAGCAAGCCGTAAAGCAACTTTTACCTGAGGCTGGCATTGAGCAAGCTGAATCTTTACCCGATTTACAACAGGTAGTCGAAACCCATAAAGACGCTGATTTAATTTTGCTGGATTTACAAATGCCAGGCGCGCATGGTTTTTCTGGTTTGGTGTTTTTACGCTCACATTACCCTGAAATTCCGGTTATCGTTGTTTCCGCTTGTGAAGATGCAAACGTGATGTGCCAAGCAATAGATCATGAAGCTTCGGGCTATATCTGCAAATCCTCTTCACTAGAGCAAATTGCCGATGCAATAGAGATGGTTTTAAACGGTGATATTTATTTACCAGAGAAAGCCCGCCGCCATCAACACCAGCCCAATCAGGCCAGCCTTGATTTAGCCAATCGCTTAGCCAGCCTAACGCCACAGCAATTCCGTGTGTTAAGTATGATGACTGAGGGGTTATTAAATAAGCAGATTGCTTACGATTTAGATGTCAGTGAAGCCACAATTAAAGCGCATGTTACCGCTATTTTCCGCAAACTGGGTGTACGCACTCGTACTCAAGCGGTGATTGCTGTGCAAAGCCTTGATATCGAGAAAGATGGAGCGCAATAAGCGCTACCATTTTTCTATTACACCATTTAATTTGCGTTCACGCTTGCCGTTCGAATCCATAATCAGATCTCCGTCTTTAACTTGCTTGCCTTGAGCCGTAGCTTTTAATTCTACGCACACAGTAAGAGCCATCGCGCCGCATGCTTGGGCGGTTATTCGATATTTTTTATCGGGTGAGTCAACCGTATTCGAGGTAAAACCAAGGTCGGTGAGTGTGGTGGAGTAAGAGCGGTTATCGGCAAAGTAGCGCTCTTGAGCATCCATTACATTTTGCAGCGCAGTGATGCCGTCAGTGCGGTGAGCACGCAACATATAGCGTTCATAAGAAGGCATAGCAATGCTGAATAAAATGGCAATAATTGCCACAACAATCATGAGTTCAATTAAAGTAAAACCGAGTTTTTTATTCATGGTTTGCGTTCTCATTATTTTAATTCGGTAACAAAATTGTAGTGGCTAATAGCTGGCGGGCAACTCGGTCGTTTTCAACGATGGCTGTAGCATCCAGCACAGAGTAAGTGCGTGATTTTTTTTCTAAGGTCGCCTCACTAAAAGAACGGGTCAAAATGCCAATGCGTACGGCTTGAATCATTGACCAGTTTAAATTGCTACCAAGCTCAGTGAGGCTGGCATAGCGGTATACCGAGGTTTTATTTTCAGGATTAATTGGGTTGCCACTGGCATCGTTACCTAGATCTTGGGCTAGACCATAAAGAATGTGCAGGCTTTCAATGCCGCTGGCAATTGACTGAGATGGGTTAACCTTAGTGTGGTTATAGTAGCTAACGCACTTCAGCACACGGTTGTAACCTGCTGCGATGTCGACCGTGGTTTCGGTTTCTAACCAGTACACATCGGTAATTATGTCTCCTGTGGTGCGCCCAGTAATGGCCGCGCCAGAGCAGTCTGATTTTTCTGCATCGGTGCCATTAGTATAAAAGGTGCGCTGTACGGCGATTCGATCGCTTTGATCATCTGCTTCAAAAGAACAATCGGCGTTGTCGGCTGGAGGCACAGGCGAGCCTGCAGGGCACAAATTAGCGAAAGGCTGAATACCGCTGGTGGCCATACCTTCTGGGTTGGGAAAGCCTGCTCGACGAATTCCGCTTTGTAGCCAAGTTAAAATAAAACGACTATTTTCTTGAGCTTGAGCCAGCCCTTCAGATTGCTGTGAATTGCGGCTACTAGAAAGCATGATATTGGTAACGAAATACACCACCACAATGCTTAACGCTGCGGTAATCATTAGCTCAACTAAGGTTAGCCCTTGTTGTTTGCTTAATAGCTTCATAGCTGGATCTCCCTTTCCATTGTGTCTTTGCGTATTACTGTGGCTTCGTTTTCAACATGGTAAAGTCGGTTGCCGTTGTTGTCTAAGCCACCCGTGCGCACATCCCAAATAAGTTTTATTGTGGCCTTAGAGCCATTGATAGTAACGGTAAGTTCAGGGTTCGCTAAATAATCGATTGCGCTGGTGTAAATATTATTTGAGCTAGTTGGATTGGGTCGAAAACCGCAGGCCACTTCAAATAAATCGGATTTGGCCATCTCTGTGTTGCTGCAATCAGAGGCCGCCGCACCGTTAGGGTTGGCCGCGCATATTTTAGGGCTGGGAGTTGAGCAGGCAACCTTAGTAGTACCTGTATGGTAATCTGCTACGGCAATTGCATTGGCTCGCATTCGGTTTGTTAAGTCTTCAATTATCCATAATGCCTGTGAGCGGCTGCCAGAATCTTGAGCAGTACGATTGGCCTGCAATTGCAGTGAATTTAGCCCAAGTAAACCAATTGACGTAACCGCCAGTGTTACTAGCAGTTCAATCATATTAATGCCACGTTGATGGAAAAATTTTATTGAGTGCATAGGCTCTCCTTGACGGTTAACTGTCCAATTCCATTAATTTTAATTTCACGATTACGACTACCAGTGCAGCCTTTGATATCGATTTTAAACGTGCCGGAAGCTTTTGCTCGGCCCTGCTTATCAAAATCAAAGTTTGCTTGAGGGTCACCATTAGTGTCAGCAAGGCTTATTTCGCCTGCTTTTGCACTGACCGTACGTCTACGAAACTCATTATTATCCTGCGTTATTACCCAGCCTTCATTCCAGCCATTGGTAAAAGGAGTAATGCTCACTTCTTTTGCATTGGTCGTAGCTAGATTGCGAGCAAACATTAGGTCGATCTGTAAATCTTGGAAAATGCTGTTAGCTCGACTGTTTAGAGTCATAGTTTGTAGTGCAGGCAGTGCAATGGAGATAAGGATGCCGGCGATAGTGATTACTATCATAAGTTCGAGCAGCGTAACGCCGCGTTGATTGCTTCTCTTCATTCCTTTTTTTTCACTTTTTATTATGCCTATTGAGACCGTTAAAGGTCGCGTTATGAGAACACGCTTACTTTACCATTTCATTGGCGTAAGCCAAAGCTTGATAATTATTTTTTATGCTAAACTGCTGCCGCTTAATTTAACGGAAGATAATCATAATGCGGCTCAAGGCCATTAAGCTTGCGGGCTTTAAATCCTTTGTTGACCCTACCACAGTGCCTTTTTCCACCAATATGACCGGAATTGTTGGCCCTAATGGCTGTGGCAAATCGAATACCATTGATGCCGTGCGGTGGGTGATGGGGGAAAGCTCAGCCAAGTATTTGCGCGGCGATGCCATGACCGACGTTATTTTTAATGGCAGTGCCGAGCGTAAGCCGGTGGGCAAGGCCAGTGTTGAGCTTGTCTTTGATAACAGCGATAAAACTTTAAAAGGTGAATACGCCGCCTATAACGAAATTAGCCTGCGCCGCCAAGTAAGCCGCGATGGTCAATCGCTTTATTTTTTAAACGGCACCAAATGCCGACGCAAAGATATTACCGATATTTTCTTAGGCACTGGGCTTGGGCCGCGCTCTTACGCCATTATTGAACAAGGCATGATTTCGCGCTTAATTGAAGCCAAACCCGAAGAACTTCGTGTGTATGTCGAAGAAGCCGCAGGCATTTCCAAATACAAAGAACGCCGCCGCGAAACCGAAAATCGTATTCGCCGTACCGAAGAAAACCTAGAACGACTTGGCGACATTCAGCAAGAGCTAGAGCGCCAATTAGCGCACTTGCAGCGTCAAGCTGCTGCGGCTGAAAAATATAAAGAATACAAGGCCCAAGAGCGCGAAAAAAAAGCACAGCTACAGGCCTTAAAGTGGCAGGTATTAGACGCTGATTATCGTCAACGTGAGCTGGCTATTGCCCAGCATGAAACCCAATATCAGGCTCACCTTGCCAGTCAGCAACAAGCGGATACCCAAATAGAAGTGCTGCGCCAAGAGCACTATGAGAAATCGGAACAGTTTAATCAGGCACAAAACCGCTTCTATCAAGTTGGAGCGCAGATTGCTCGCCAAGAACAGAAAATAGAACACCAAGCTCAGATGAGCCTACAACTGAACCGCGAATTGCAGGATGTTGAAAAGTCTCTGTTCGATTTAGATCAAGCCTTGGAACATGATCAGCTTCATTTAGAGAGCCGCCAAGAAGAACTGGCCATGTTTGAGCCGGAGCTGGAGCTGTTAATCGCCACTCAAGAAGAATGCAATTTAGCGGTACTGAACGCAGAAGAAACACAACAAACTATTCAAAAAGAGTGGGAGGCATTTAGCCTACGTGCCAGTGAACCTGCCAAGCAAGCCGATATTGCACAAGCCAAAATTCAGGCAACCGAGCAACAGTTACAGCGTATAGCCAGTCAAATTCAGCGCTTACAAGAAGAACTCAATCAACTCAGCCACAATCCAGAAATTGAAGAAATTCATCTACTCAGTGATGAGGTGAATGAATTTGAACTGCAAAACGAAGCTCAGCAAGAGCAATTTGAAAGCCTGCAAGAGCAGCTACACCAAGGGCGCGAACACTTAGACGCTCTAATTCAGAAGCACGACCAAGCCAAGTCTCAGCTCCAGCACTGTGAAGCTCGCCAAGCTACCTTGCAAGCGCTGCAAAAAGCAGCATTAGGGCACGGCACTGAGGCAATTCAGCGCTGGCTAGAAGGCCAGCAACTGGCGCGCAAACCAAAACTACTGGAACAAATACAGGTGGAAAAGGGCTGGGAAATAGCCGTTGAAACCGTTTTGGGACGCTATTTGCAAGCCGTGCTGGTAGACGATTTCAGCCATGCTGAACACTGGTTTTCCAGCCTTAAAGAAGGCGAGCTTACGCTTTGGTGTCGCGGTGCTACACCAGCATCCTCCTCTTCAGGGTTGCTTAGTAAGGTGCAAAGCCAACATGATTTGTCTGGGTTTTTAGCCGATGTACAAATCGCCGATACGCTAATTGACGCCTTAGCCATACAAGCCAACCTACAAACTCATCAGTCGGTTATTACTCGTGAAGGCATCTGGCTTGGTAAACATTGGCTGCGAGTCAGCAAAGCTGCCGACAACGAAGGAGGCGTATTGGCGCGCCAGCAGGAGCTAGAGCGATTAGAGACTCAAATTGAAGATTTAGACATTCAAGTGGACGAATGGGAGGTTGACTTGAATGCCGCCAAGCTGCGCTTAAAAAATATCGAACAGCAACGCGATTTAGCTGCACGCGAGCAGCAGCAAATAAGCCAAAAATTAATTCAATTGAAGGCGCAACTTTCTGGCAAGCAAGCACGAGTTGAACAATTTCAGCAACGCAGCAACCGCCTTCACACCGAAATAGCCGAACAGCAAGAACTGCAAAACCTAGAGCGCGAGCATTTAGAAGAGCTACGACTGCAGTGGCAACAAGCACTTAGTCACATTGATAGTGACAGCAGCGAGCGCGAACGCTGGCAGCAGCAACGTTTGCAGGCACAGCAACAACTTGATACGGCCCGTCAGCAAGAGCGCGAAAGTCGTGAGCACTTACACCAAGTCCAACTTAAAGCCCAAGGACTTCGCAACCAAGAGCACTCATTACTTCAAGCCATTGCGCGGCTACAAACTCAAAAACAGCAGTTGCTTGACCGTAAAGAGCAGCTTCACGCCAGTCAAAACCAAGACCACAGCGCCGACTTAGCTGAATTAAAGCTGGTGTTAG
>JBASZG010000310.1:0-3787 GCA_049277875.1 Venatoribacter sp. | reverse complement strand
AGCTTCTTGGGCGTTGCGTGCTAATACCAATTCATAGGCCAGCACCGCCAGCAGCGCGCCTATGGGGTCAATCACAATGCCTTCCCAGCGCAAAATTTTTGCCACCGAAGCCACTGGGCGCACACTGCGCAGCAAAGGCACAATAACAGTAGGGCCAGTTACGCTTACCAGCGCGCCAAACAGCAGCGCCATTTCAAACGACAAGTCGGTAAGCAGGTAGGTGATACCGGTCATAATCGCCCAAGTGATACCTGCGCCAATGGTCACAAGGTGGCGAACCGATTTGGCCAAACCACGAATCTCATCGAACTTTAACGTCAGCGCCCCCTCAAACAGCACAATCGCTACCGAGATCGACACCCAAGGCATCAGCAAGTCGCCGAAAATCTCTTTGGGCTGTAGCACATGCAGCAAAGGGCCGAGTGCAATACCACTTAGCAGCAAGGGCAAAATGGCTGGAATTTTTGCGCGCCATGCCCCCCATTGGCAAAGAAAACCAACCAAGGCCACCAGCATAAGCTGCGAAGTGAGAGAAAACGTCATAACTGCAATTCCACAAAGCGAGGCAACGAATGTTACACTGTTACGCGCAAAAACTTGACCCTAAAAATGAAAAAGCCTGCTTCTATGGAAATGACCCTTCGTAAAATTGCCCAAATGAGCCTTGCTCTTACCCTGTCGCTACTACTGAGTGCCTGTTTAAAATCGGTGCCAGAGAACGATAACGAAACCGCCACTCGCCATGGCACCTTTACCACTGGCGCGCAAGCAGACAAAGAAATAAACCAGATCTTGCGTGAACTTATTAACTTTGACGGCAGCCAAGCTGGCTATGAAGATGGTTATTACATTCTAAATAGAAACAACAATTACAAACTTTATTTGGGTATCTATAGCCTCAACAATTCACTCGTCCCAGACGAGTGGATTAAAAGCCTGCTTGGTGGCATTGCCGAAAGAAACAACTGGACAGAAACCAACCGCTTAAATGAGCCAGGCACAGCCGAGTTTAATACCAAAAACAATTTTCAAGGCAATGCGGGCAATGACTTTACTGTTTCGGTACGCATTATGTACAACCAAAAAGAGAGCAACTATTGGGTGTATTTCGCTATTCCAAGCAGCATGCTGAGTGCCGCCGATTTTAACGACAACGAAATAAGCTCCTTGTTTTACCAATATCGCTTTGAGAAGAAGTAATCAGGACTTTTTGCGCCAACCTATATTTTCTGACATTGTTTTACCAAATGGGGGATAAATCCTTGGCTGCATCCTTGTTATTAGAGTAGCTCCCAACTCACCGAGGACTACTCATGATAATAAGAAAATGCACCCTAATGGGCGCCCTCCTCTTAGCAGGCGGTTACGCCCAAGCCAACGACTTACAGATAAATGGATTTTTAAACGTCACTGCAGGCGCGCTCGACAACAAAGCCATTGCCGGCTCTCCTGCCACCCAAACCTACGACACCACGGTAGGCATGGACGTGAATACCCTAGCAGGCATTCAGTTTCAGAAAAAAGTAAACGACAGCACTTCCGCCACCTTGCAGTTGGTGTCGCGCGGCCAAGATGGCTACAGCACTGAAGCCGCTTGGGCTTACGTGACCTTCTCACCCACCGACAGCACCGATATTCGCTTTGGTCGTTTGCGTACGCCTTTCTTTCACTACTCCGAGTTTTTGGAAGTGGGTTACGCCTATAACTGGACAACACCGCCGCATATTGTGTACCGCTTAGAAGATATGTCTTCCTACACAGGTGCCGATATTGTGCAGCGCTTTACCCTTGGCAAGGCCGATGGTTACTTGCAGGCATTTTTTGGCCGTTATAAAGACGATTTCTACTTTAATGCCGAAAAGTACGAAATGGAGCTGCACAACGCCTTTGGCTTTTCTGGCTTAATTAACTACGGCGACTTTGGTGCGCGTGCTGGTTATCAGCAAGCTAAGTTCTTTATCAATGGCTTGGTAAACGACGGCACAGGTACTCGCTTTTTAGATAATGCGGCCTTTTTATTAGGTAATGGTGGCGCTCCTGGCATGGCACCAATAAAAGATTATGTGCCTCAAGGGGATATTTCTGCTTTTACCCAAGCCTCATTATTTTGGGATAACGGCAGCACCTCGGTGGTGGCCGAATACACTTGGCTACGCCACGACTCGCACATTTTGGTAGACGACGATGCTTGGTTGGTTACCGCTGCCCAGCGCTTGGGCGAGTACACTGTGCACTTAACCTACGCTCAACAAGACGATAAGGTGAAAAAAGGCGCGCCGCAAATAGCTCAAAAGTTTGCTGAACAAAAAGACAGTAGTACCACCTTGGGCGTGCGCTGGGATTACAACACCTCCACCGCCTTTAAAGTCGAAGCCAGCTACATCACCAAAGAAGATGCCTCGGCGCGCATGGCAACCTTTGACCCCACTGCCCCACTTAAGTACAGCTCTGGCACCCTCTTTGCCATTGGCATGAACCTGATATTTTAAGGAGACGCATACATGAAACTATTTACATCTCTAGCGAAAGCGACTGCGTTAACCACCTTATTACTCAGCGCCAGCGCCTTTGCCGAAGTGGCCGTTATTGTTAGCGCCAGCAATGGCAATAGCAGCTTAGATAAGGCCGCTATCGAACAAATCTTTTTAGGCAAAACCTCGTCTTTCCCAAATGGAGAAAAGGCTGTACCTATTGATCAAAGCGAAGGCACAGCCGCGCGTGAAAGCTTTAACAGCGATTTGCTTGGCAAAAACTCCAGCCAGCTAAAAGCCTACTGGTCGCGCCTTATTTTTACTGGCAAAGGCACGCCACCCAAAGAATCGGGCGGTGATCTGGATGTGAAAGATTTGGTTGCTAAAAACCCCAATCTTATTGGCTATGTGGATGCCGCCACGGTAGACGATTCGGTGAAGGTGGTGTTTAAGTTTTAACCTTTTGAAAGCGGGCGAAAGCCCGCTTTTTTCTACACCTGATACTGACGTGCGGCCTCTAACATTCGTACACTCAGAACATTAAGATTATCCGCTTGGCACTTAGCATTTTCTGCTACGCCTAAATTATTCTCGGCCATGGTAGAAATATGGGCGATCTCTTGGGCTAACAAAGACGCCACATTTTTCTGCTCGTTCGCTGCATGGGTAATAAGCCCAACCATTCCAACGGCATTGTTCATGCTGTCGCCAATAGCGGTTAAAGTATCAGCGACTCGTTGCACTTCGACCATGCTGCTGTGCGCCTGCTCTTTACTGCCTTCCATAGCCTGAACAGCCTGAATCGCTTCATTGCGAATGGCTAAAATCATTCCGCCGATTTCTTGAGTTGCTTTGGCCGTTCGTTCAGATAAGCCACGAACCTCATCAGCAACGACGGCAAAACCTCTTCCATGCTCGCCTGCACGAGCGGCTTCAATGGCGGCATTTAGAGCTAAAAGGTTAGTTTGTTCGGCAATGGATTTAATTAGGCTAACAATATTTTCAATCTCTTCGGATCTCTGGCCCAACACCTCTATCTGGCGCGCGGTGCTCTGAATGGAGTTCACCAAATTATGAATTTCCGCACTCGCTTTTTCGCTTTCTAAGCGTGCCTGTTTTGCATCTTCGCCCGCTTTTTCAACAGCTAATTTTGTTTGATCCGTTTGGCCTGCTACTTCTGCAATAGAGTGAGTCATTTCTTCAATGGCGGTTGCCGATGAAGCAGAGACATCGCTCTGAACTTTTCCAGCTTCAAATAGCTGCTCTACCAGTTTTTGTACTGCTGAAGCAGAGCCAGAGGTTCGCTCCGCACAATC
>JBASZG010000309.1:0-5320 GCA_049277875.1 Venatoribacter sp. | reverse complement strand
AGGGCAGTACCAGCGCGAAGACATTAAAGCCTGGGATTTTGGCGACTTACCCGACAGCGTTCAAAGCAACCTAGCGGGTTTGCCTGTGCGTGCTTTTCCTTGCTTAAAAATACAGCAAGAGCGCATTGATCTAAGCCTTGATGCCAAAGAAAGCCGAGCATTGGCGAACCACCGCCAAGCTGTTTTAAAACTGATTCAACTGCATCTGCCCGAATCTGAGCGCTATTTGAAAAGTGTCCTTAATAAAGCCTTAAGCCAAATTTGGCTCTTGGCCAAAGGCATGAATATGGGCAGCCAAAACGAAATTATCGCCGATCTATGCAGCGCTATTTTCCAAGAAGTGTGTTTGCCGTTCTCGCAACCACTCCCACGCACGCAGGCCCAGTTCGAGAGCTGTTTGGCAAAGCGTGGCGAGCTAAACGACTTTGCTCAAAAGCTGATTGATGAATTTAAACAATGGCTACAGTTGCGCCATAACATCTTAAAAGCCATGAGTGGCGCTATTAGCCTTGACCGAGCCATGGCTTTTAGCGATGCCAAGGCGCATTTAGAACGCCTGCTCAATAAGGGTTTTGTGCGCAATACTCCTTGGCCACATTTGCAGCACTACTCGCGCTATCTCAAAGCAATTTTGTATCGCTTGGATAAATTACAGGGGAATTTGCCGCGTGATCGCCAATCTATGCTGGAATTTGAGTCGCTTTGGCAGCCATACCAAGAAAAATGCCAGAACGTCGACTTAGCGGATTACCCAGAACTGGTGGAGTTTGGCTGGTTGCTTGAAGAATGGCGAGTTGCTATGTTTGCACAGCCAATTGGCACCAGTGAATCGGTTTCGTTAAAACGCTTGGAAAAGCGTTGGCAAGAATTAAAAAACTAAAATAACAACAGCAAGTTCCATAGCTGCAACAGCCAATCCTTGCTTCAGCACTTTGGGCTTGCTTAAATGCCTCAAATTTTTTTGTGTGTTCTTATGCGGTTAACTTCTATTTTTATCAGCTTGCTTCTTGCATTGCCCTTGTCTGTGGCTTGGGGCGAAACCAACCCAGACCCATGGGAAGGCTTTAACCGCAAGATGTTTAGCTTTAACGAAGCTATGGACAGCTATATTTTGCGTCCTACCGCAGTGGGCTATCGCAAAGTAACCAACGAGCCAATTCGTAGCACCGTTAGCAATGTGTTTAACAATTTAAAAGAAGTTCGCACCATCATTAACGACCTAGCTCAGCTTAAATTACGGCAAGCCGGTGCCGATACCAGCCGCTTTGTGGTAAACAGCACCCTTGGCTTCTTTGGCTTTTTTGATGTAGCAAGCCCCCTAGGACTTACTCGACACAACGAAGATTTTGGCCAAACTCTAGGGTATTGGGGCGTGGGTTCTGGGCCTTATTTAATGCTGCCGTTTTTAGGCCCATCTACCGTTCGTGATGCCTCTGGGCTAGGTATCGAGTACAGCTCGGGTATTTCTTACTCTAAATATTTTCGCAATGACCTAGAAGGCTGGGCCGCAGTAACCTTCGGTGGTATTAACATGCGCTCTGAATTACTGGACATGGAAAGCATGCTCACAGGTGATAAGTATACTTTTATTCGCAGTTTCTATTTGCAGCAGCGCCAATACCTGATTAACGATGGTCAAATTCAGGACGACTTCGACGATGACTTTGATGACTGGGATGACGACTTTGACGAATTTGACGACGAATAACTCTAAAGATAAAAATCACAAAGACAAAAAAAGCGGCAGAAGCCGCTTTTTTCGTTGCTTAAGGATTAAGCAGGGAACAGTTCGCCCAGTTTGGTCGCCAACATCATGTCGCCTTCAACACGCAGCTTACCATTCATAAAGGCCATCATTCCGTCTTCTTCGCCAGTCATAATGCCTTGCAAAGTTTCTGAGTTAAGAATCAGAGTAACGTTAGCGTCGTCGTTTACGCCTTCACCAACGGTGCAAGCACCGTCTTTGATGGTTAGGAAGTAGTTATCAGCATCTTCAATGTTGAATTGGAAGATTAGGTCTAAGCCAGCAGCGGCTGCGGCATTAAACTTGTTGTTCATTTGTTCAATAATATCTGCAACAGTAGCCATATCGGTTTCCTTATTATTGCGTAGAAAAGGCAGGAGAGCAGGGATGATCTAGGTGTATCCGACCTGCCTCGCGTGTCAAAAGACCGCAACACAATATGTTTAGAGCTTTGCGCTGTCAATGCCTATTTAGCTTTACTATTTTTGATGAATCTCTATCCTTGCACTCTCTTTCTTAAACTTAGGGGCAGACTGTGGATTTCTTACTCGATTACGGCTCATTTTTGTTAAAAGCCGTGACTGTTGTGGTCGCTATTATTTTTGTTGTTGGCACCATTATTTCGTTAAAACAGCGCAGTAAATCTGGCTCGGCAGAAGGCCATTTGGTTATCAAAAAACTTAATGATGAGCTAGATGATTACAAAGAAGACTTAGAGATAGAACTCTACAGCGAAGCAGAATTAAAGCTCATGGATAAAGAGCGTAAAAAAGCAGAGAAAGAAAAGGAAAAAGCCGAGAAAAAACGCGTTAAAGAGAAAGTCAAAGAAGCAAAAAACGCGGCTAAAACCGAAGAGAAGTCAGAACTACTGGCCGCAGACGATGAAGCCGAAGTTGAAGATGAAATGGCAGAAGGTGATGAGCCAGAAGACCGTAAAAAACGGGTCTACGTGCTGGATTTTAACGGCGATGTGCAAGCCAGTGAAACTGAGCTTTTGCGTCATGAAATTACCGCTGTTTTAACCATGGCAAGTGCTCAAGATGAAATTGTTTTGCGCCTAGAAAGCCCCGGCGGCATGGTACACAGCTATGGTTTTGCAGCCTCACAATTAGCCCGCATTCGTAACAAACAAATTCCTCTTACTATCTGTGTTGACCACGTTGCAGCCAGTGGTGGCTATATGATGGCCTCTATCGCTAACAAAATCGTGGCCGCGCCTTTTGCCGTGGTTGGCTCCATCGGCGTGGTTGCGACACTACCCAACTTTAATAAAGTATTGAAGAAATACGATGTCGACTACGAACAGTTTACGGCAGGCGAATACAAACGCACAGTGACCATGTTTGGTGAAAACACCACTAAGGCCAAAGAAAAATTTCAAGCCGACCTAGAAGATACCCATGTACTGTTTAAACAGCACATCAATCAATATCGCCCCGATTTAAACGTTGAAGACGTGGCCACGGGTGAAATTTGGTATGGCTCGCAAGCGCTGGCAAAAGGCTTAATTGATGAGGTTGGCACCAGCGATGATTACATAGTGGAAGCCTGCAAAAACGCCGACGTTTACAGTGTTCGCTATGAATTTAAGAAAACATTACAAGAAAAACTGGGTTTAGCCGCGCAAGCAGGTGTTGAAAAAGCGGCGTTGCGTATTTTTACCCTAATTCAACGTAAAAACGTGATGTAAGGAGTGGAAATGACTTTTTTAGCCTATCGAGTAGAACAAACCCCAGAAGGTTATTTGGGTACTTGGCAAGAACAACAAGAAGATAATCTGCCACAAGGCGAAGTGATTATTCAGGTTAAGTATTCCTCGGTAAATTACAAAGACGCGTTATCCGCCAGTGGTCATAAAGGTGTAACCAAAAGTTTTCCTCACACTCCAGGTATTGATGCCGCAGGTACAGTGCAGGCTGACGCCGCAGGTTTTAAAGCAGGCGAGGAAGTCGTGGTATTTGGCTACGACTTAGGCATGAATACCGCAGGTGGTTTTGGCCAAAAAATTCGCGTGCCGGCCAACTGGGTTCTGCGCAAACCTCAGGGCATAAGCCTTGCCGAGACTATGGCTTGGGGGACTGCAGGGTTTACCGCAGCGCTTAGTGTGCAAAAGCTTCTAGCCGTAGGAATAACACCCCAAAAGGGAGCCGTTGTTGTTACTGGCGCAACAGGCGGGGTTGGCTCGGTGGCGGTAGCGCTGCTGGCTAAATTAGGCTTTGAGGTGGTGGCTGTGTCGGGCAAAGCCGAACAACAGGGCTTTTTACAACAGCTTGGTGCGGCTCAGGTTATTGGTCGTGAGGCGATTATGGCTGCAGCAGGTAAAGCTATGGCTAAACCGCTCTATCAGGCCGCTTTGGATACCGTGGGTGCCGATATGGTATCGGCGTTGATTCCACAAATTCAGCCTGAAGGGGCCGTTTCCACCTGTGGCATGATTGCTGGTACCCAAGTTAGCGCCAGCATCTTTCCTTTTATTTTGCGTGGTGTGTCGTTATTGGGGGTGGATTCGGTAGAAATTCCTCTGGCCCAGAAACAAGCCGTGCTAGACAAGATTGCCGCCGAGTGGGCTCTGCCTAGCTTAAGCCAGCTTACCACCGATATTAACCGTGATCAGCTTGCGGCCACTCTGGCGAAATTGCAGGCCGGCCTTGGCGTAGGGCGCTATCGTTTAAACCTTGATTCTTAGGTCTTAAAGGTAAGCTTTTCATTCTGTTCTATACTCATCCTTACATTTTGGCTTGGCGAATGGACAATGAAAAACTTACCTATTAAAACCAAACTCTTTGTGGCCACGCTTGCCACCATCCTATTACTGACCTTCACCATGACTTGGCGCAGCTATTCTGGCATTAGCGAGTTAAGTGAAGAACTATCCGCTTTAACCCAAAAAAACCTAAAAGAAGAAGTCGTTGCACGTTTGCAAACCGAAGCCAGCGCCTATGGCGAACAAGTAGGCAACTACATCAACTCGGCGTTTCGCATTCCTCTTACCTTCAAAAATGTTTTAGAACAGAGCATTCAGTCTGAGAATCGGCTAAGCCGAGATCAGGTTAACGATATGTTCCAGCAGCTTCTTATTGCTAACAAAGACATAAGCTCAGCCTACGTTCAGTTTGAAGCCAACGCTTACGATGGCCAAGACGAAGAGTTCACCGACGGGCAAGCTTTGCACAGCGTTGCCGACTACGGCAGTTTCGAGCTTTACTGGTATCGCAATAAAGAAGGCAAGGTAACTCAAGAGTCAGTCGAAGATATTGAAGAAAAACATCTAGCCGATAAAAACGAGTTTGGCGTGCGCAAAGCTGAATGGTACTTGTGCCCAATGGATACTAAATTGGCTTGTTTGGTGGAGCCCTATATTGAAGAAATTGAAGATGGCTACAGCGAGCTAATGTCCACTCTTTCAGCCCCGGTTATTGTTGACCGAGAGTTTAAAGGCACCATAGGCGTGGATATTAACCTGCCACTGTTTCAAAAACTGACAGAGAAACTTAGTAAGTCGCTTTATAACGGCGAAGCTAGGGTTACTTTAGTTAGCCAATTGGGCCTAATTGTGGCAAGCAGTCACTACCAAGA
>JBASZG010000308.1:0-4482 GCA_049277875.1 Venatoribacter sp. | reverse complement strand
GCGCATATCGTTCCACATCGAGCGCTCTTTCCAGGTGTTTAATAAACCCTTTTCTTTAATATCAGCAAACAGATCAGAGACCGTACGCTCGCTGTAATTGTAATAGGTCGATTGCTTCTTTAAGTTCGCATAAATTGTATTAGGTGGGGTATCTGACCAGTCAGAAAACATCACCACATATTCGCGGTCGAACTTAACGGGGTCTGGCTTGGCTGGGTCAATAATAATGGGCCCATAAACGCCGGTTTGTTCTTGGAAGCCTGAGTGGCTGTGATACCAATAGGTACCACTTTGCTGCAGGGTAAACTGATATTCAAAGGTTTCACCGGGCATAATGCCATCGAAACTAAAACCAGGAACACCGTCCATTTCGGTGGGAAGAATAATGCCGTGCCAGTGAATCGAGCTAACCACGTCTAAGTTGTTTTTTACCCGCAGTGTAACGGTATCGCCTTCTTGCCAACGCAATAAGGGCGCAGGTAATAGCTGATTAACCACTGTGGCACGGGCTTTTTTACCAGTGAAGTTAACGTCCTTGTAGTCGATAGTTAAATCAAACTGCTTACCCGAAAGCTCAGTACGAGACTTACTGATAGCATCGGCCAAAGCGGTTCTAGCAAAGGGAATGGCCGACATCGCCAACAGTGCAGAAGCGCCTAACACAAAACGGCGGCGGCTATTATTTGTGTTCATGTTCGGCAAGCCAGCGTCTGGCTTTAGGTTATCTTCAAGCGATCTCATTTTACTGAGTCATCAAGGCTTGTAATGTTGGCATACACTTTGGTGCTGCCGTCTTTCATTAGTAACAACACTTTATAAGGGTCAAATCTATTCTGGTACTCCATACCTGGGCTGCCCATAGGCATTGCTGGCACAGACAAGCCAATGGCATTCGCCGGTGGTGCGCTTAGAAACTGCTGTACATAACGTGCCGGAACATGGCCTTCAAACACATAACCGTCCGCTGAAATAGCGGTATGACAAGACTGATATTCTTTCTTAATGCCTTTAGCCATTTTTAACTCGTGCATTCTATTGCTGTTATGAGACTTCACTTTAAATCCACGTTCATTGGCATGGTCTATCCAATCATTACAGCAGCCACAATTCGGATCTTTATAGACATTCAAGGCGATATTGAGACTGGAAACCTGCTTTGTTTCTGCTTGCGCTGTAAAGGAAAGCCCGGCCAGCGTAAACATAGAAACCAAAATAGTAAGTTTTAATAAGAAAACTCGACGTAAAATTAAAATCATGCTGTTACCTCTAATTAAATTTATTTGATAGTTATATGTTTACTTTAACTTGCTCACACGCAAGCGTAGCGCATTAGCTATAACACTCACGGATGATAATGACATCGCTGCGGCTGCAAATATTGGTGATAAAAGAATTCCGAAAAATGGATAAAGCACACCAGCAGCAATAGGGATTCCTGCGGCGTTATAAGCAAATGCAAAGAACAAGTTTTGGCGAATATTGCGCATAGTTGCTATGGATAATTGGCGCGCTTCGACAATACCCATTAAGTCACCGCGTAATAAGGTAATGCCGGCACTTTCAATAGCAACGTCAGTCCCCGTTCCCATGGCAATACCAACATCAGCTGTAGCTAACGCTGGTGCATCATTCACACCGTCTCCTGCCATTGCCACAATTTTTCCTTGCTCTTTTAAGCGCTGAACGAACTTTCCTTTATCTTCCGGTAACACTTCGGCTTCAACTTCATCAATATCCAGCTTACGCGCAACGGCCTCTGCTGACGTTCGGTTGTCGCCTGTTAGCATTACTACGCGCAGTCCTTCTTTGTGTAGAGCTGCAATAGCACGCTTTGTTGTCTCTTTAATTGGGTCAGCAATCGCAATTAAGCCGCACACTTGCCCTTCGGCAGCGGCAAAAATTACAGTTGCGCCATCGCTACGTAATTGATCTGCCTGTTCATCAAATGCAGTCGTATCTACGTTTTCTGACTCCATAAGCAAGCGGTTACCCAATAGAATCTTTTTGCCGTCCACTCTACCAACCACCCCTTTACCGTTAGGAGAATCAAACCCTTCGGCATCGGCAAGTTCTAGCTTCATACTGGCTGCTTTTTCTAAGATGGCGTGCGCTAGCGGGTGCTCACTGCCTTTTTCTAGCGCCCCAGCGTAGTGCATCAACTCGGTCTCACTGAAACCGTTTAGAGGAACTAATTTAGTTACCTGAGGCTTACCCTCAGTTAACGTGCCGGTTTTATCGATCACCACCGTGTCAACTTTCTCCATGCGCTCAAGTGCTTCTGCATTACGTATTAATATTCCACTCTGAGCACCACGACCAACACCAACCATAATAGACATGGGGGTTGCTAACCCTAGGGCACAAGGACAAGCAATAATTAACACACTCACTGCCACTATCAAGCCATACGTCATAGGCGGGTTCGGCCCGTAAATAGACCAGACAACAAAAGAAATTGCAGCAATAACGATAACGGCGGGTACGAACCAACCGGATACTTTATCGACTAAGCCTTGAATGGGTGCTCGGCTACGTTGGGCAGTAGCCACCATTTGCACTATTTGTGAGAGCATGGTGTCACGGCCAACCTTATCAGCACGCATAATAAAACCACCTTGCTGATTAATACTGCCGCCTATTACTTGGTCGCCGACTTGCTTAGTGACTGCTAGCGGTTCACCCGTAACCATAGATTCATCGACGTTAGAACGGCCTTCAAGCACTTCACCATCTAACGGGACTTTATCACCTGGGCGAACCCTTAAGCGGTCTCCCACCTTTATTTGGTCAAGCGAAACGTCAGTTTCTTCGCCATTATCCGTTAACCTTCTGGCTGTTGCTGGCGCTAAATTTAATAAGGCTTTAATCGCGCCTGAGGTCTTTTCACGAGCTCGTAGCTCTAATATTTGTCCAAGTAAAACCAACACAACAATAACAGCGGCTGCTTCAAAATAGACAGCCACAGAACCATCTACTTGCCTGAATGCTTCAGGGAAGGTATGCGGTATTAGGGTGGCTACAATGCTATAAACCAACGCAACACCTGTACCAATGGCAATCAGGGTAAACATATTAAGATTACGGCTAAGCACTGAATTCCAACCGCGCACAAAGAACGGCCAACCACACCAAGCAACGACCGGTGTTGCCAACACTAGTTGAATCCAGTTAGAAGTTTGTGGCAATAATAAATGATCTATTCCAAACAGGTGGCCGCCCATTTCTAATATTAAAACAGGAAGTGTTAGCACTAACCCTACCCAGAACCGGCGTGTCATATTGGCTAACTCTTGAGACGGCTCATCATTTAGACTGGCTTCCTCTGGCTCCAACCCCATTCCACAAATTGGGCAATCACCAGGACCTTCTTGACGCACCTCTGGGTGCATCGGGCAGGTATAAATACTACCAGCAACGACTGGCTCTGCATGCTGTGGTTTATCACCTAAGTATTGCTTAGGATTTTCTTCGAATTTTGACAGACAACTACTTGAGCAGAAATACCAAGGTTTACCAGCATGATGACTACGGTACTCTGCTTTGTGTGGATCCACATTCATACCGCACACTGGATCCTTGACTGTATGTTCACTCACTTCGCTCTCCTTTTTTATTTACTGGCCAATCTGAGAATGCAATAAAATATAATAAGACTAAATTAATCAGCGGAAATAGGATAAGTAACCCCAGCCAGCCTGAATAACCGATTCGCTGACAGATTCGCCATGTAGGAATAATGACAATGAGGGCGATCATTAACATCCATAACCAATGTCCTGATCCCATAGCGCTATTAATCATACTGTGCTGCATCATTTTATAAGCCTCATCCATCCCTATTTATTTCATTACAACACTCTTAACTGAATTCAAACTGAAAATAGGTAAATTAAAAACCAAACAGCTGATTTGAACTGTGCTCTTGAGTTATCTGTTTAAACTGTCCGGTTGATATAGCCAGCCAATTAAATCAAACTGATAGCTTACATAAGGCTGTGATAGGGCATTTATATGAGACTACTGTTGGTAGAAGATGATTGGTTACTGGCTGAAGGGCTGATTAGTCAGTTAGAAAAGTCTGGCTTCAGTGTTGATACCACTTCTTCCGCCAAAGAAGCTGTTTTATTGGGTGAACAATAAGACTATAAGGCGTGTGTGCTTGATCTTGGTTTACCCGACGGCAACGGCTCTGATATTTTAACAAAGTGGCGTGCCAAGGGCATGGATCTTCCCGTGCTTATTTTAACGGCACGGGACGACTGGCAAGACAAAGTAAACGGTCTAAAAGCTGGTGCCGATGACTATCTTGCCAAGCCCTTTCAAACCGAAGAGCTAATTGCCCGACTGAATGCCATTATGCGCAGAAGTGAAGGCCGAGTTTTCTCGACGGTTAAAGTCGGACGTTTTGAATTGGATGAGAACCGCCAATACCTAAAGATTGAAGGTGATGGAGAACACAGCCTAACGGGCACAGAATTTAGA
>JBASZG010000307.1:0-6857 GCA_049277875.1 Venatoribacter sp. | reverse complement strand
GTACCGTCTTTGGCTTTTGCCCAGACAGTTGATTTTCCCAAGCATGTGACAATCGACACATCCTTAGCATTTAAGAGGGAATCGTTCAGAACGGAAATTAATTGAGAACCCATAGGGCTACTCCTTTTTAAATAAGGAGTATTGAAGAAATTATAGGCAGGATTGGTGGTGCTCTATCAAAAAAAACGATAGTGCATGGCATGGCACGACATCGTCCTAAAACGATGTCTTAGCTTTTTACATAACTGTGGTTTTGACACCACAGCATGGAACCCACCAAATTTTTAAAAGTAAATTTCTTCGTATCGCATCTGGTTGTGCGTTTTCATTTGCTTATCCATAAGCTAAACCGTACTGAGCTACATTATTCAAGATAGAGAGTATTCAGCATTGTCGGTTCTCCTTTAGTTTTTTCATCCTTGTAATAAACGTCTATTGACGCTCCCTCTAGGTAGACTTTCTTGGCATAGTAAATAGTCGTGCTACCAGCGACTTTTACAGGTGCATTCTATGCGCCTAGCCTCTTTGTTAGCTAGCTACAAAGCAACTAGCAGTTTTAAACGCCTTAAAGTTCGCCTATTTCTAGGCGTATCTTCAATACAACGGTTAATACAATGCCTTGTTGATGTAATCTCTAAGGCAGTCCAAAGCTATCTTGGCTTATCTAAAGAGTCAAGCTGTTTTTTTGATAAAAAATCAACATGTTGTGTTTTTTATTTTTATTAATACTGCATGTTGTGTTTTTATGGGTGGAAATTATGAATGGAAAGTGGAAAAACGCACTTTCCATTAAGGGAAATTTGTTTCTCTTTTTGGTGGAAATTTTCCTGTCAAGCCGCGCTGTGATTGGAGTTTCCATGGAAACTGTTAAGGAAACTCAAAAAGGAAACTTAAAGAAACTTAAGGAAATGTAAGGAAATTTTCCATGCTTTTACCAAGCGACTGATAGAGCGGTTTGGTCTTGGCTTTTTTAAAACGTCCTTGCCAGCCGATAGCAAAGTTTCCACCTGGGTAAGATCCCTTAGCCACCCGTTGCCATTCGGCCTCTGCGTTTTTAGCTAGTTTATACGCTTGTTTTCGTATCATAGCGAAGCTTGGCACCCTTTTTAGGCTGTACACCCACTGCCTTATCTTTTCAAAGTCCTTGTGACGAATGGCCAGTTTAATTTCTGCCTCTAGTTCGTCGTATTTTTCTGGTTTTATCTGCCAAGTCCAAGCAGTGCTTTGCTTCCCTTTTTGAGTAACACGAATTGCCTCATAGCCGGCGAAGGAAACACGATGATTTTTATCTGTGATTAAGTGAAGTTCTTCGTTCAGAATCACAGGGCCATTGCCTTCACTGACAAATAACCAGTAAAACACTCTTGCATCGTCTATCAAATAGACCGCTTGAACACAGGCAACTCCTTTCTTCTTCCAACGGTATCTAGTCATTTCATCGACAAAGGCACCATAGGCTTCATGTTTTGCGGCATACAAAGGCGCATCGCGCAAATCAAACTGGCCTCGGCAGTAATAAGGATTCGATTGCAGAAGTCGAATAATTTGGCGCATAGCATCAGTACGGTGAATGAAGGCATCAGGGATATTTAGCATTGTGTTTTTCTCTATAGGATGGGCCTAAATGTAGGGTATGTCCTATAGGGAAATTGTGAAGTTCGAGGTTGAGTTAAAAGAGGTTCCTGCACAGAGGATTTGCAGGAAGATGCCAGAGCAGATTACAAGCAAATCCGAGTGCTAATTCATACGATTGACACAACCTACGTCGGCTTACGCATGGTCGTCACATTGATTTGTCCAAGCCGCCCTATCTTATATCGAAAGCTTAAAAAGCTTCCTTAATGAGCAGTTCAATTGATCGCGAGAGCGACTGTTAATAATTGAACGCTTGCAAACACCACAAACAAAATCGGAGCCACCCTTATTTTTGCCAAACAAAGATCGGGGCTGCCAACTCCGATGAGACATATGCTTGCCAGGCATGTGTCAGCTACTGCTGAAGCGCAGTGCGGGTAATTCCGCTCGCTGCGCTACGACGGGCGCTAGATGCTGAAATGCATCTTTCGACCCAATCCGCCATGGTAAACATGGGGTTGGGCGACACGGAAACGGGAGCGATATAAGCCAGCAATTAATGTTGGTGAAGTTCGTAAACCCTGCTTTTTGTGAAATGGTGAAAATCCATACTTGGGGGTGCTCGAAAGGGTATTACCAAGTCCCTGCTTGTGGGCTGCTGAGGTAGTCGTGAGGCTACAGGGTTGTGAGGAGAAATCTGGAACAACTGGTACCAAATGGGGCAACCTGTTTGGATCGCTGCACAGCTTAAGCAAGTAATAGCGTCGGAAGACGATGCTTCGGGGTAAGTGATAGTAAGCCATGTCTTAAGTGACTGGTCATGGTGTTGACGATAGCAGTGAGTAAGGGAGGTGCTTTGGAGCCTCGGCCCCCTGAAATCTTCGGAAAGGCGGAAGCCTAGCTGTTTATCTGAGCCAGTGGCGTACTATTTCGACACAACTAGCTAACGTGGGAAGCACTTTGAATGCATGGTGTGGCAACTATGCATCAATTCAAAGTGTGGGAGACCGAGTGAGTAGGCGCAAAATCTTTTAGACGATATGACCGAAGTCTATTAGAGAGTATGAGAAAACATGGCGGCACCATGTTCATATTAGAAGCCGAAAGCTTGGAGCAGTAGCGCCTTTCTTCGGAAAGGTAAAAATCAAAAGGTTTGGCGACCTTTGTTTGCAAGACTAAAACTAACTTTATTATTAACGGAGGAAAAACTTTACTGAAGAGTGGCGCAAGCCGCATAGACCTTGATTCATCCCCGCCTAGTGCGGGGGTTCTCTTTTGGAACTACAGAGCCTTATTATATGGCCTCAAGCCTCATTATGGTTCTATTATGTCTTCACTGTTTATCATCGGCGGAACAATGGCTACTTTCATAGTTGGTTTTTTTATTGGACTCTACAATGAAAAGGGGAAAAACAAAGGTACTTTTCACTGTTTGTTTTCTAGCAGCAAAAAAACCTCGGCCGAAGCCGAGGAAAGTCATTAAAAGCTCAACCATTTAGACCAGCTTGGTTTTGCTCTTTAGTCGCCAAACCCAAAAGCGAGAAGCTAAATAATATAGCCTTTTGGATGGTTCTGGCTTTAACTGCATCATAGCTGTCGTCAGCTGTTAGGGAGCCGATATGAGAAGTGGACGGAAGAAAATACTTATTTCCGTTATTCACATACCAAGAGTTAACTTGCAAAATGAGGCATCTGAGATCCTCAAATTTTAGTTCGCCCTCACTGATAACATCCCAGCCCCAGCCAGTGCCTTCTTCTCCAAATACACGATTTAGAGTTGAGATTGCATCTTCAGTTGATGAGTTTTCTAGTTTGCGCCATATCGCCAAGTTATCATTGCTCATGATAATTTACCCTTTATAAGTCATTGGTAACCTTGCACCCGCAAGGTCTTCATATACAGATAGGGCGGCTCGGACAACTTTTGGTGGTTATTTTGAAAAAAAGTGAACAAAATAAAAAATATTTGGTTATCGCTGAAGAATGTGGTGATGGAGTCAATGTAATCATTAACGAAAGGACGTCGGCTGAGGAACTGCAAGCTATTGCTGAAAGCCTTATAGAACATGCCCGCATGAAGGAATCTGGGTCAATGCTCTACCATTGAACGGCAAGATTTTTGGAAAAGAATTTTTAATTTGAATAAGCGTGACTTACAGCAAAAGAAGGGTCGCAGGAAGATAACGATCTTGCGTTCATGCTGAGCAGGCTAGAGTCTGCTCTTTAACACTTCGGATATTTTAATGAGAAGTCCGGCAAGTTCCTCATTAGATAAATCATCAAGCTGGTAATTATAAACTTCACCAATAGCTCGCTTTTCTTTCATTTGAAGAGAAGTTTCATCCGCTAGTTCATATCGCCCCCATAGTTCAGGGTGTGGGTGATTCATCCAGCCTTCAGATAAGTTCTCTGCAGCTTCGATTTTTTTTGCTGTGCTTGGCCCCATATTAATGTGGCCAGATGCAATTTGATTGATATAACTCGCATCGTTATATCCCAGCTTTTCCGCAAACGCGGCCCTACCATTGTATTTACTGGCCAAATACAAAAAGTTTTTTTGTCGGATCTCATGAATGTTCATAACTGCGTAGCCAATAGTCACTATCGGGATAGTAGTAAATTATTAGCAATCTTACTGAGCCTACTCCCTTTTTACATCTAAAAGACGCAAAAACTACCTAAAATACCTTTGAATTAGTGTTATATTAGTATAATCTTAGTTTTAAATTAGTTTTTATGCGGCGAGGGTGATTATGGACTCTGGAGTTAATTTGCTTTTTGAGGATCCCATTGTTCTTGCAATTAAAAGCACCGCCACAACAGGCATTGCCTTGATTACCCTAATAGCACTATTAGGCATCCTAAGCCTGTACTATCAGAGAAATGGAGAGTATGAGAAAGCGGCCAAAGTTACACACATTTTTGAGTCCATGTGGGCTCTATCTGTTGCAATCGGAGCCATCATTGGAAGATTATTTAAGAGATCTAGAAAAAATAGAAAGTAACTACTTTATAAGAAAATGGTGTAAAGCCAGTAACTTTACTAGAACACCGATGGCGAAAAGCTAGGTTAGTCGATTATTACGCTTACGTAGCTAGTTGCAGAAAAAAAGATTTCGAAATTTTTAACTAATTTATTTTAAATACGCTTATATTTTACTTATTAAAATATCCGTTTTAAAAAGTAACGCGTTAAAAACATTGATAGTTTTGTAATTTAGCTTGGACTCATCATGCAGAGCACTCCTAGTCCCTGGACTGAACAAGAATACGAAATACTCATTCAAGCGATTGAGGCGAGTGGTGGTAACTCCATCCTTTGTATTAACTATGCCAAAGATAGACTTGATCGTTCAGTTGAGTCCATCACTCGTAAGTTAAAGAAAATGGGCTATCTAAGAAGTTATGGCAGTACGTTTTCAGGAAAACTTGGATTTGTTAGATAAAAAAACACAATATGTAGGTTGATTTTAATTTTTAAGCACAATATATTGTTCTTTGTGGCCTTTTAGGTCATTCGTAAAGAAATAAATCCAATAGAGAAAGGAGCTCCATCATGGGAATAAAGCCAGGCCCAAAACGAATAGATAAATCAACAGGCAAACCAGATAGACGTCAACGTGATAACAAAGACACCCCTGGAAATACGCCTTCACTAAGGCCTCACAAGCACAAGAAAGGAGATTGACTTTAGGGGGATGAGCATAGCTGCTCGTTTTTAAATCTATGGCCTGTATCAGTGATGCTTATGACGCAGGCCAAAAAGTTAATTAGTTGGCGTTATAGCCATGCTTTCGGCTGCACAGAACATCCTTCTGATAAGATTCCCTAATGAGCACATCATTAATGCTTGCGTGTGTGTCAGCTATTTCTAATATGGAATATTGGAAGTAATTACTGTAAACATTACCTTTTTCTGATAACAAGGCTTGCAGGTCTCGATTGCCACCGTGGCCATTGCCAGCATAGTCTGACCAGCGCTGCCAGATACCGCCCTCTCCTGTGGCGCTGCCTACATAAAGCTTGCCAGTATTGGTATCTGTAATTAAATAGATTCCCAATGCGTTAGATAAAGCCGTCGTCCATGAGATGATGTTTTGAGCAATGATTATTTCTAGTTTCTTTTTTGATAAGAGTACCTTGCTATATCCTACAAAATCTTCAATCACACTTTTTTTAGCTTTAGGGTGAGAACTGTCATGTGCAAAGTGGTGGCGAGCTAATAGCGGCATTTCACAACATGGACAATTGTAAGCTCGGCCTCTTGGAACATCTTCGGGTTCAATTATCTCTGCTGCGGCATAGGAAATGCCGAATGGTATTAACAAGTCTATGGACATAGCCTTTCCTTCGTCTTTGTGTGGCGATAATACTACTCATTTGACGTATTTGAGTTTTTGCTGCCGCTCTTGTTTCAATACCTCTGGCTACTAGAGTGACGTACTCCAGTACAACCCAGGCTGCCCATTTACTTACTGTCGATACATCAGCAGGGGTAATGTGATCATGTTCAGCATTATGCACTGCGAGCGAACGCTTATCATAAAGCCCCTCTATCTCTTTTTTAAGTTTCGAGTAAAACTCAGCTTGGATAAACCCATAGCTCCCACCAGTTAGTAATAGTGAAAGTCCTTCGATTATTGCCGCTGTGGTCTTTTCTTTTTCAAATGAAAAGAAACACTCTATGCAACTCCAAAATTTCACAAACTGCATTTCAGGTATCGTGTCGGCTTGAGCATCAAAAAACCAGTAAATACTACGTTGGATAGCCAACTCAACCTCTGTGCTTACATCACTTTGAGAGATCCACACCAATTTTTTAAACCACTCGCATGTGCATAGCTCATCGTAATTATGTTTATTAATCTCTATTGAAGGATGTCTAAAGCTAAAACTTCTACTCAACTCCATTGAATCCAGTTCAAAGGAAAACCAGCTCACTGAATTGGGCCTCATACGCCCCTCCATGCTAGGAATTAACTGAACCGCAGCAGCACCACGTTTTAAAACTGTAGTTAATGAGATTGCCAGCACCCCACAAGTAGCTCTTACCTTTTCAAAAAAAATACGCTCTGCATGATCAGGACTGCCTTTAACCTCTCCAGTAATCCATAAACCTCGCTGCAGATCGTTCGATATTTCTTGGGCTGTATTCTCATTGTCATTTTCAGAAGACGACTGCACCAGTTGATTGGGCGTAATGGCTGTTGTGCAGCCAGCTCCTGACAGTTCAATATCAGAAGTGATCTGCACCAATCTCGACTATGCTCAATACTCGTGTG
>JBASZG010000306.1:0-3856 GCA_049277875.1 Venatoribacter sp. | reverse complement strand
GGTTAATAGGGAAACACGATAGAATCCGAACAGCACCTGAATACCGCTAAGAACACCTGCAACTGACGGAAGGTTAAGCGGCTGGCTAATTGATGGACGCTTCTGGGCATAGGGGTTTCCTTTTTGTTAGGCGCTGGGGGCTTGGCGCGGGGCGCATGATTTGCCGCTGCTTTAGCTTGCTACCTTTCGGCACACCTTTCACAGACACGCCGTAAATACATCCATGTAGGCTCGAATGCCGCATCGATCTCTAGGATGGAGTGAATGCCGATTTCGTCGGGAACGAAAATCGGCCTGCGGCATACGGTCTGCTCAAGGTGCACCGAAACGCTCGCGCAAGCAGCCTGTCCGCGCTTGGCGCCTAGCCCCCAGCCCCCCAGCGTCGAACAAAAAGGAACCCCTATGCCCAGAAGCGTCCATCAATTAGCCAGCCGCTTAACCTTCCGTCAGTTGCAGGTGTTCTTAGCGGTATTCGAGCAACAAGGTTACAGTCGTGCCGGTGAGTTGCTGGGTTTGACTCAGCCAGCAGTCAGCAGCCAAATTAAGCAGTTAGAAGAAACTCTTAAACAGCCCTTGTTTGAATACGTTGGCCGCAAGCTCTACCCCACCCCAGCCGCCGAGGTGCTGGCGCAAAGTGTGCGAGTTATTTTTGACGAACTACGCAGCCTGCAAACCGACATAGTAACCAAAACCGGCCAAGTGGCAGGCGAACTACGCCTTGCCGGAGTAAACACCGCACAGTACGTCGTACCCTATTTATTAGAAGGATTTTTGCAACAATACCCCGAAGTAAAAGCCAGTGTGCGCGTAGTAAACCGCGCCCAAGCCATTGAACGCCTGCAAGACAACAGCGATGACCTAACCATTATGGGCATGGTGCCCGACAACAAACCCTTTGCCTCGCTTCCTTTTTTAGACAACGAATTAGTACCCGTTATGGGCGCCAACCACCCACTGGCTCAGGTAGAAAACCTAAGCGCACAAGACTTCCTAAACGCAGGGTTTCTAATTCGAGAACAAGGCTCTGGCAGCCGCCTCGCCTTAGAAGTGTTTTGCCAAGAACACCGCCTAGAACTCAAACCACGTATGCAACTTGGCTCCAACGACGCCGTAAAACACGCCGTACTGGCTGGCCTTGGCGTAGCCGTGCTGCCAAAATTCAGCGTACTAGCCGAACTCAAACTCGGCCGCCTAGCCATCGCCGACCTCCAAGGCTTCCCACTGCGCCGAAGCTGGTGCGTGGTTTACCCCAAAGCCAAACACCCTACCCCAGCCATGAAAGCCTTTATCAGCTATGTGCAAAGCCACATCAAACACTTCAATAAAGACTTCTTTGAAGGAAGGATTTTGGGGGATGCTAGGGGTTAAGGGTTAGGGGTTGAGAGTTGGGTGTTCGTCGAGCTTAAGTTGCACACTTTTGTTGCGCTCGGTCACTCCACGCGCAGCGACAAAATCATCGTACCGGCGCCTTTTGGGCGCCATATCGCGGCCACAGGCCGCCATTTAACGCAGCGCGACACTAACTGTCGCACTCCTCTCGTAAGCTCCTCTTAAACAAAACGCTACAAAAAAATAACCTGACTAAGCTTTCAAATTTGGTACTTGTGTCTATATTCAAACGCAGAAAAAAGAAAGGAAGGCGATATGCCACAGGAATCAACACTTATAAAAAACGCAACTCAGTTGAAGGAACGCCACCGCAAAGAACGCGACGGCTACAACTCCGCAATCAATCTTCGAGTACACCGCGCCATTAGCTGGCTTGCCCGCGCAGAAGAATGCGACGACTTAGATGGCCGCTTCTTGTTTTTGTGGATTAGCTTTAACTGCGCCTACGCCAACGACCGTAGTAGCAGCATTCTTGGCGAAACTAAAACCTTCACCGACTTTATTAAAAAACTTGTACGCCTAGATGTAGAAAAGAAAATCTACAACACCATCTGGCAAAAATACTCTGGCGCATTTCGTTTAATACTCGACAACAAATACGTTTTCCAACCCTTCTGGAACCACCACAACGGCCACAAAAGTGCCGCCAACTGGCAAGATCAATTTGCCGCCAGCCAACACGCTGCCCACACCGCCCTTGCCAATAAAGACACCGCCACCGTACTCAGCGTGGTGTTCAACCGCCTCTATACCCTACGCAACCAAATGGTACACGGCGGCGCCACCCACAACTCCAGCACCAACCGCGACCAACTGCGAGACGGTGTAAATATCCTTAACGACCTAGTGCCTTTGGTTATTGAAATAATGATGAACAACCATAAAAGCTACTGGGGTAAAGCTGGTTATCCAGTGGTGGAGTGAGGTGGACATGATGATATTTAAAAACAACCAAGCGCACAGCACAGCACACTGTTTAATTTTTCACTATAAAAATAAGTGGGCAACCACTTATTGCTTCAAATCGTGTATTTCGCACAATCAACTAAAAACCAATAAACCAAAACGCTCACACGGAGTTAACAACTCTGTGGGTGGCTTGTTTTTATTAAAAACCAATGAGGATTAACCTATGGCATTACCATTTCTTTTAGTACCAGCAGCCATAGCCTTAGCAGGCTATGGCGCTAAAAAAGGCTACGACGGCTATCAAAAACATTCAGAGGCTGATGAGATCATTGACCGTGCAAAAGATGCTTATGAAAGCCAACGAAAAATCGTCGTAACTAATGAGAAGAATACACATACGGCATTAGAGCGTTTAGGCAAAAAGGAGTTAGAAATTGGACAAGGAATTTATGAATTTAAAAAACTAGCAGACAGCTTGCTTAAAAAACTTGAGAAGAACTCCAGCCAAGAATTTAAGTTAACCATTCCAAAGCACAATCTAGATAAAATTGAAGAGTACGGCTTTACCGCAACTGGTGTATTAGGAACAGCAGCGGGTGCAGGTGCTGCGGGTGCTGCGGCAGGTTTTGCTGTTTATGGCGGCGTAATGGCTTTAGGTGCAGCTTCAACAGGAACAGCAATTTCAGCCTTAAGTGGTGTTGCTGCCACTAATGCCACGCTTGCAGCTATCGGCGGGGGCTCTCTTGCGACTGGAGGGTTAGGTATGGCTGGCGGAACCGCAATACTCGGAGGGGCAGTAGTCGCGCCCGTGCTGGCAATCGCAGGCTGGGCATATGACAGTCATGGCGACGAGGCTATTAAGAATGCCAAAAAAGCAGCCAGTGAAGCGAACTCAGCAATTGAGAAGCTTAAGAAATCATCAGAATTATTAGCCAATACAAATATCTATGCCCAGAAAATTGAAAAAGCAATTTCAACCTTAAATGAAGAGTTCGTTAAGTATCATATAACTTTGCGCGATATAGAGAGCAATTTAAATCTAACCAGTGGAGAAAGCAGAAACAATTATATTAGCTCATTAAGTTCAGAAATTATGCAGACCATAAATAATGGTTATATGCTGGCATCATTAATAGTTGAAATTATTATTACCCCTATATTCAGAATTAAAAATAACGCCAACGACGGTGTTATTGTATTTGAAGAAGATCCTTCAGGAAATAAGATCATTAATGAAAGTGCAATTAACAATGTAATTAACAATGCTGAAAACAAGCTTAATGGCTTTGGCAAATAGCAGACTTAAGGCTGGCCAAGCCAGCCTTAACCATTGGAGTTAAATATGAACACAGCTTTCAAAAAATACCCTTGGGTTGATGAGCTAGAAAAAACTGTTGTTAATAGTTTAACGACAACTTTCGGATTAGATCCTTCACTATTTAAAGACAAAGTTGGCGGCGAGGTCGATACCGTCCACAATGTCCGCCAAGGGATTTATGCATCTGGTGATGAAAAGAAAAAATACGAAAATAAAGGAGCTTATAATAGTGATAAGTAC
>JBASZG010000305.1:0-1660 GCA_049277875.1 Venatoribacter sp. | reverse complement strand
GCTGATGCCTTTAAATCTGCACTTTTTGCTATTCCGATTTTTTGGTTGTTGAGAGCGTTAACACTTTTACAATCTGAAGAGAAAATCTTAACTGTAAGGCTGGTTAAGAATAGCGCTTATGCTTTTGCTTTTATCTTCGTAAGCTTATCTATAAGTATTAGCTTTATCGCCCCTCAAGTAACACATCTTTGGCAAGAAACGCGCTGCATCGCTTTGGATAATGAAGATGTTTGTTACGTTGTCACCTCCAGAGAGTTACAAGATGCCATAGATAAAGCAGCTAAAAAGCTTACGCCGGCGCAAACTAAAGTTGCGCAACAAATGGCTAATGAAAGCACTGAAAAATTAAAGGAATTATTTTCTCAAGCGAATGATAAGGTTGATGAGTACATAGATTGGCACTACAGCCTTACAGGGAAAACGGTATTGATCTTTAGTGATGCTTCAAAAGAGTTAGATGAGCGGTTGTTTAATAGCCAAGGACTGAAAGCCTCATATAAAGCACTTACAGGGCAAGCAGCCAGCGAGCTTGAGAGTCAGAATGCCCAATTTATTTCTGACATGAAAGAAGAGGTTAAAAGAAAGCTATATAATAATCCTCAAAAATCAGAGGCTAACGCTGTACCTTTAAATTTAGAAGCAAGCGTAGAAAAATTTCAGGAAATTTATCGTCGTGAACAAGAAAAAGCAATTGCCCAATTAGCGGCAGCAGCCACTACTGGGGCTGTCGCAGCTAAGGCTACGCTTGAGTTTGGAAAACAGAACGCTAAACAAACAGGCAAGCAAGCTGCAAAGCAAGCAGCCAAAGTTGCTGGAAAACGTGCGGTGGGGGCAGAGGCGGCAGCCCCGTGTTTGCTTACTGGCCCGTGGGCACCTGTTTGTGCGGTAGGAGTCTTTGTAACTACTACTTTTGTTATGGAATTTGCGGAAATCAAGATCGACAAAGCATTAAATAAAGAACAATTAAAACAAGAGATTATTGAATGGCTAGAAATAACAGAGCAAGGCCTCAAGGATGAATTAAGATTACGCATTATTAATAGTTTCCCTCGAAGCTATGAAGAGTTAAGCAAGCAAGTGGCAGGGCAGGAGTTTTCTACCATTAAAGAAAAGCTAGAGAAAAAAGTGGATTAGCAATAAAGCTAAAAGCTATATTCGCCACTCTTCTAAATTGTCGCTAGAATAACACCTTTTTCTAAACCACGGATTTAATAAGGCTGTAACCTAATGGTTTCACAAGAGATTCTGCAAGAATTTGGTTTTAAGCTTAGCCAGGGTGGGGCACATGCTTCGCGCACTATGATGCTGGCTGAGCTTGAGCTACTGTTTAATGCCTTGCCTGAAAATGCAGCGCAAGAAGAGTACAAACAAGCCATTGAATTGCATAACGTCTTAAATAAATCGACCAATAAAACACGCTCGCTTACCTTTAGGCATTTGGTGGATTTATACAGCCTAGACCCAAGCTATCCTTTGTTTAGAGCCTTTAGACGCTTATGGGCAGCCGATGAAGAAGCTCGCCCAGTGCTAACTTGCCAGATGGCCTCTGCTCGTGATCCTCTATTACGCCTATCGCAAAATCAAATTTTAAGCCTTGCCATTAATGAAGTGTTACCTCGCGTAGATATGGAGCAAGTATTTGAGCAGGCCTATCCAGAAC
>JBASZG010000304.1:0-2165 GCA_049277875.1 Venatoribacter sp. | reverse complement strand
CTTCGCGGCCAAATACTTGGCTGGGTGTGATAGCACCTTGGGCAAGTTCTAACCCCATGGTTGGCCATACACGCTCTAGCGCACCTTCTTGGCCTTTGGTTAAGCGCCCAGCGCGCATAACAAAACTTTTAATCGCACGGCGATACTCTGGAGCGGGGGTGTTTTGTTCGTCAGTCACAGAAAAACTCGAATGGCAAAAGAAAGGAGGCGGATTATAAAGGATTAAGCCACGCAAGCCAAAGCGCAGCAATCTGTTGGCAACATTGTTATGATACGCCCACGATTTTTAGTGAGATTTTGGCGTGAAATACAACGACCTGCGCGACTTTATTAAAAAACTCGAAAAAAAAGGCGAGCTTAAACGCATTAGCTACCCAGTTGATCCACATTTGGAAATGACCGAGATTGCCGATCGCGTGCTGCGCGCTGGCGGCCCTGCATTGCTGTTTGAAAACCCCAAAGGCTACGACATGCCAGTGTTAGCCAACCTATTTGGCACGCCTAAACGCGTGGCTATGGGGATGGGCGAAGAATCGGTGGAGGCACTGCGCGAAGTCGGCAAGTTGCTGGCCTTTTTAAAAGAGCCTGAGCCGCCCAAAGGCATGAAAGACGCGTGGGAAAAACTGCCTATTTTCAAAAAAGTGCTGACTATGGCACCCAAGGAAGTAAAAAATGCGCCTTGCCAAGAGGTTGTGTTTGAAGGCGAACAGGTCGATTTAAGCAAAATCCCAGTAATGACCTGCTGGCCTGGCGATGCGGCACCACTGATTACCTGGCCCTTAGTGATTACCAAAGGCCCCAATAAAGAGCGTCATAACTTGGGCATTTATCGCCAGCAAGTAATCGGCAAAAATCGAGTGATTATGCGCTGGTTAAGTCACCGTGGGGGTGCCTTAGATTACCGTGAATGGCAACAAGCCTATCCCGACAAACCCTTTCCTATTTCCGTGGCCTTAGGTGCCGACCCCGCCACCATTTTAGGTGCTGTTACCCCAGTTCCCGACACCTTAAGCGAGTACGCTTTTGCCGGGCTTTTGCGTGATAGCAAAACCGAAGTGGTTAAAAGCCTAGGCAACGATTTGCTGGTGCCCGCCAGCGCCGAAATTATTTTAGAAGGTTTTATTTACCCTAACGATATGGCCCCCGAAGGCCCTTACGGCGACCATACTGGCTATTACAACGAAGTAGACAGCTTCCCCGTGTTTACCGTAGAACGCATTACCCAGCGCAAAAAACCGATTTACCACAGCACCTACACTGGCCGTCCGCCTGATGAACCCGCTATTTTGGGTGTGGCCTTGAATGAGGTATTTGTACCCATTTTGCAAAAGCAGTTTCCTGAAATTGTCGATTTCTATTTACCACCCGAAGGCTGCTCGTATCGCATGGCGGTGGTGAGCATGAAAAAACAATACGCTGGCCATGCCAAGCGCGTGATGATGGGCGTGTGGTCGTTCTTGCGCCAATTTATGTACACCAAGTTTGTGATTGTGGTGGACGACGATGTGAATGTGCGTAGCTGGGAAGATGTGATTTGGGCGATTACCACCCGCATGGACCCCGCACGCGATACCACTTTGGTGGAAAACACGCCCATCGACTATCTCGATTTCGCCTCACCAGTTTCGGGCTTAGGCTCCAAAATGGGAATGGACGCCACCAACAAATGGCCAGGCGAAACCACGCGCGAATGGGGCACGCCCATAGTGAAAGACCCGCAAGTGGTTAAACGTATTGATGAAATATGGAGTGAATTGGGGCTTGAAGGCTAAACGCGCGGCGCTAAGCCCTAAGCTACTCATTATGCCAAAAGTCACTTTCCAGCCCAGCAACACCACTATTCGCTGCCGCTATGAGCAAAGCATTGCCGAAGCGGCAGCCGAGCAGGGAGTAGAAATTTACTTAGGTTGCGATAATGGCCTGTGCATGATTTGCCAAAGTGAACGCATTGCTGGAACCTTTCGTTTTCGCAATTCCTTAGGTCAATCCGTACTAGGAAGCGAAGATAGGGTATTATGCTGCATTGCAACTCCTTTAACCGACGCTGAACTATACATGCCCTCTGTTTTTGCTGCTGATCATATCGAACCCGTTTCTTATGCCTGCCAAATTCCAGTTTTAGAGAAACTGGGAGCCACTATGTGGCGTGCCGTCTTGCTACTACC
>JBASZG010000303.1:0-1956 GCA_049277875.1 Venatoribacter sp. | reverse complement strand
ATGCAGACCTGTCCAAGCTTCGTCTATTGCTTTAATCGCCTTGACCTTCATACCAACTAGCGAGAAATCATCATGCTAAGAAATATAAAAATAGGAGCTAGGTTGGCCTTATTTTTTGGTCTGCTTGGGCTAGTAACTTTATTACTTGGCATGTTTGCCATAGTTCAGCAGCAGCGCTTAAGTACGATCTCCTATGAGTTGGGGGAAATGAGAATGCTAACAATGCTTTTAACCAAGGCGCGGCAAAGCTATCTCCGCTTTTAGTCTCTAAACAGGCCAAAGAAATGCTTGCCTCCTTGGTTGAGGCCAAAAACAACTACAACACAGCTTTGATGCAGTGGCTGACACTGGTAGAGCACAACGACATCCAAGCCGCCGACCGCTTACGAGTTGAAACGCTCACCCACATTACAGACTCTTCTAATCAAAAGGCTTAAACGCACTATTAAAACAATTTAAATTGCGTTAAATGCTGCTTTTCAACCGCTTACCTAGGGTATTGAGGCGTAAAAACTGATACCTTAGGCTTAGTTTTTCCAGCGAGTTTTATTTGATATGTCGGTTGCGGTGCACGTTCGTCAACATCCTTATTTAGCCATAGGTCTTGCTTCATCTTTGGCTGTTATTGCCGTGTTATTTTTGCAGGGCACACCGCAATTACTCTTTGATGGCAACAATCCCAATGGCCGCTATGCGTTGTATGGCGGCTTAACGGGCTTTGCTGCAACGGCTCTGGGCGCGTTGCCAGCATTATTATTACGCTCGATTCCTCAGAAATTAGAAGACGTTATGCTTGGCTTTGCCGCTGGAATGATGCTGGCTGCGGCGGCATTTTCGTTGTTGTTGCCTGGGCTAGAGGCGGGCGCCGAGTTTACCGAGAGCCGTTTTATGGGTGCGCTTTTGGTGGTATTCGGCATGTTTATTGGCGTGGCACTCATGCTTGGCTTAGATGCCTTTACCCCACATGAACATAACGCTACTGGCACCTTTGGCATAGGCGCAGAACGCTATAACAAAGCCTGGCTGTTTGTGTTTGCTATTGCACTGCATAACTTGCCCGAAGGCATGGCCATTGGCGTCAGCTTTGCCCAAGGCGACATGAACGTTGGCCTGCCGCTAACCACGGCCATTGCCTTGCAAGATATTCCAGAAGGCTTAGCCGTTGCCTTAACTTTGCGTGCGGTAGGCTTTAGCGCCCCTTTTGCGGTGCTTATTGCCATTGCCACTGGTGTTCTTGAACCCATCGGTGCGTTGCTAGGCGTTGGGCTGGCAGGTGGTTTTTTACTGTCTTACCCCATTGGCTTGGGGCTGGCTGCGGGCGCGATGATTTTTGTGGTATCGCACGAAGTGATTCCTGAAACCCACCGCAACGGTCACCAAACGCTGGCAACCTTGGGGTTAATGGTGGGTTTTGCCTTAATGATGGTGTTGGATACTACTTTGGGTTAAAGACCAGCGAACTCATCTAATGCCTGAATCATGGCACTTAAAATGGCGGGTTCGCTCATCGAGTGCCCTGCGGCTTCAATAATATCTAAGCGACTGTCTGGCCACGCTTTATGCAGCGCCCAAGCATTACGCAACGGGCAGGGCATATCGTAACGGCCATGTACAATAACGCCTTTAATACCGGCTAACTTATGCGCGTCGCGCAGCAGTTGGCCTTCTTCTAGCCAACATTTATTCACGAAAAAATGATTTTCGATACGAGCAAAAGCAATAGCAAAATGGTCTTCACCAAAGCTGTCGATGCTGCTTGGTTTGGCAATTAAATTCGCGGTGGCACCTTCCCATTGGCTCCAGGCTTTGGCGCAGGCCAATTGTTCGGCTTTGTTCTGCCCAGTTAAGCGTTTGTGGTAAGCCTGCACTAGGTTATCGCGCTCGTTTTCGGGAATGGGGGCTAAAAACCCCTCCCAACGGTCGGGGTGCATTTCTGATACCCCATACTGATAAAAC
>JBASZG010000302.1:0-9334 GCA_049277875.1 Venatoribacter sp. | reverse complement strand
CCTTCGGCGCGCTCGGCATCCAATTCAGCCACACAGTCACGCACATCCAAACGCTGTTTGCTGAGAATGCTCATCACATCGAAGCTGGTGCAGCCACCCATGCCCATTAAAATCATTTCCATTGGGCGTACTCCCATATTGCGACCACCGTGGTCGGGTGCCCCATCCATAACAACACTGTGGCCACTTCCAGACTCGCCAACAAACATGACGTTATCAACCCACTTCACTGCTGCTTTCATGACTGCCTCTCGGTATTGGTTACAAAATTGCGCGGCAGAGTACCACAGTCGCCATGCCCCATAAATCACAAAAAATCTATGGCTTTCTCAAAATAGGCTAGACTGAAAAGCAGTTTATTAGGGGATGACTCATGAGTTCCGATTTTCTATTTGCCGACGAGCCATCTGGCACCAACTCATTGACCACTAGGCCCGCCTTGCCGCCTTGGCGAGTGTTGATTGTGGACGATGAGGCCGATGTGCATCGCATTACTCGTATTGTTTTAGGCAACTTTGAATTTGATGGCCGCAAGCTGGAACTCATTAGCGCCTACAGCGGCGAGCAAGCCAAAGAAATTATGTTGATAAATCATGACATTGCCATGATTTTGCTCGACGTTGTCATGGAGAAAGACGACTCTGGGCTGGAAGTAGCACGCTATGTTAGAGAAACCCTAAACAACAATTTCACTCGCATTATTTTAAGAACAGGGCAACCCGGCCAAGCGCCTGAACACGAAGTTATTCGCACCTACGACATTAACGACTACAAAGATAAAACTGAGTTAACCACTACTAAGCTCAACACACTAATGTATGCCACCTTGCGCAGCTATCGTGATATTTGCATTCTTGATGACCACAGGCGTGGGTTAGAGCGCGTAATTACCGCCTCAGCCGAGGTGTTCTGCAGTGGTGCTATTCAGCAATTTGCCTCGGCGGTGCTTTCGCAAGTCACAAATCTGCTTGGCCTAGAGCAAAGCGCTTTGTATTGCAGCAGCAGTTATAATCAAGATTCCCTAGTTTATACCCCGCATTTTCGTATTCTTGCCGCAACTGGCGAGATGCAGCAGCTTTCCGACAAAGACGATTTTGAATCCATTCCAGAGCATGTACGCAATGGCTTTAAGACGGCGCTTAAGAATAAACAAAGCCAATTTTTTGCAGATCATTATGTTGGCTATTTCACTTCTAAGCGTGGCACAGAAAGCCTGCTTTATGTGGAATACCACAAGGAGCCATCACCCCTAGATAAACGCCTGCTTGAAATCTACGCCACCAACGTGGCCATTACTTACGAAAACTTATTAATGCGCGAGGAGATTGTCGAAACCCAGCACGAACTGTTGTATTTGCTGGGTGAAGCAGTAGAAGCCCGCTCACAAGAAACCGGTGCCCACGTTAAACGTGTTGCACACATTTCTTACTTGTTAGCGCACCACTATGGCCTCCCCGAAAACGAAGCCAGAATGATTCGTATGGCAGCGCCACTGCACGATGTTGGCAAAATAGCTATTAGCGATCTCATCTTAAACAAGCCAGGGCAACATACCGAGCAAGAACGCAAAATTATGCAAACGCACGCTCAGATTGGTGCCGACATTCTGGATAAATCAGAGCGCCGAATATTAAAACTGGCTGCCATTATCGCAGGCCAGCATCATGAGCACTGGAACGGCAACGGCTACCCTAAACACCTAAAAGCCGAAGAAATTCATATTGCTGGCAGAATTACCGCACTGGCCGATGTCTTTGACGCTTTAGGCAGCAAGCGCTGCTACAAAGATGCTTGGCCGATTGACAATATTATTGAACTTATCAAAAAAGAGTCGGGCAACCAGTTTGAGCCTAAATTGGTCAATATTTTGCTTGAACATCTTGATGAGTTTGTTGCCATTCGTGCAGCCTACCCTGACTAATGACAGCGCGGCCTAGCTCTGGTATGTTGCCACTAAAGTATAACAACAGAGGTTAGGCCAGCATGGCGGCATTATCCGGATTGCCACGGCGCGTTGTTGAGCAAGGGCTTATCAACGAACAACAAGCAAATGAACTTATCATCAAGGCAAAACAAGAGCGCACCAGTTTTGTTAGCCAAGCAGTTGCATCCAAATTAATCAAAGCGCGCACCATTGCGACGTTAGCGGCAGAAGAATTTGGCTTACCCTTATTTGATCTTAACGCCCTCCAAGCAGATGCCTTTCCAAAAGAAATAGTCAAAGACTCTCTCTTAGAAAAACACCATGTTATTCCGCTGTTCTTACGCGGCAACCGCTTGTTTATTGGCCAAAGCGACCCATCGTCTATTGCGGCCATTGATGAAATTCAGTTTGCAACCGGTTTAACCGTTTCGGCTGTGGTGGTGGAAGAAGACCGCTTGCTTGCCGCTATGGAAAAATACCTATCTGCAGGAGATGACGTATTCAGTGACCTAGACAGTGAGCTAGACGACGTTGGCCTTGAAGACACCACCGAAGACAACAACAAAGGCAACGACACATCCGGCGCAGACGACGCCCCAATTGTACGCTTTATTAATAAAATTTTATTAGATGCCATTAAAGGCGGCGCTTCGGATATTCACTTTGAGCCTTATGAAAAGCGCTACCGTATTCGCTACCGTATTGATGGCATTTTACAAGAAGTTTCCAGCCCACCTATCAACCAAGCCAATAAGATGGCGGCTCGCTTAAAAGTGATGTCGCACATGGACATCTCAGAACGCCGCATCCCTCAAGATGGCCGAATCAAGATGAAACTGTCGCAAAACAAAGCGATTGATTTCCGGGTAAACACCCTGCCCACGCTCTGGGGCGAAAAAGTGGTTTTGCGTATTCTGGACTCCTCCTCCGCCAAACTTGGCATTGATATGCTGGGTTACGAGCCAGATCAAAAACAACTATATTTGGAGGCCCTGCACAAGCCACAAGGCATGATTTTGGTTACCGGCCCCACCGGCTCTGGTAAAACCGTATCGCTTTACACTGGTTTAAATATTTTAAATACCGAAGATACCAACATATCCACCGCTGAAGATCCCGTGGAAATCAACCTTGAAGGCATTAACCAAGTAAACGTTAACCCCAAAGTGGGCCTCGACTTCGCGGCAGCGCTACGCTCATTCTTGCGTCAAGACCCAGACGTGGTAATGGTGGGTGAGATTCGAGATTTAGAAACCGCTTCAATTGCCATTAAAGCCGCACAAACCGGCCACATGGTGCTTTCTACTTTGCACACCAACAGCGCCGCAGAAACCTTAACCCGGTTGGCCAACATGGGTGTACCTTCGTTTAACATTGCCACCTCGGTTACCTTAATTATCGCGCAACGTTTGGCTCGCAGACTTTGCCCTAGCTGCAAAGCCCCAGCCGACATTCCGCACAATGTTCTTAGCGAAGCAGGCTTTACCGCTGAAATGATCGAAAACGCCGAAATATTCAAACCCGTTGGCTGCGATCAATGCAAAAACGGTTACAAAGGCCGAGTGGGTATTTATGAAGTGGTTAAAATTACCGACCCAATTTCACGCATCATTATGAACAACGGCAATTCCATTGAAATTGCCGATGCGGCACGCAAAGAAGGCTTCAATAGCTTGCGCACCTCTGCACTGCTAAAAGTAGCCCAAGGGGTAACCAGTCTTGAAGAAGCAAACCGCGTAACCACCGATTAACCTAGTTTTTTATGTCCGTTCTAGCACCGACCCATGAGGTAGGTTAATATGGCGGGCATTTCCGCTATTTAGGCGGCTCTACAAATGGACAAGTAAGCACATGGCAACAAAAAAAGAAGAAAAAGATCTCACATTCTCGTGGCAAGGCAAGGACCGCAAAGGTAAAAACGTTAGTGGTATCCTGACTGGCTTAAACCCAACTATGGTAAAGGCTCAGCTACGCAAGCAAGGTATTACCGCCACTAAAATACGCAAAAAATCCGACCCCTTATTAGGCTCGCTGTTAAAAACCAAAGTGAAGTCGAGCGATGTCACCATCTTTGTGCGACAAATGGCAACCATGATTAAATCTGGCGTTCCACTGGTGCAATCCTTTGATATTGTTGCCGAGGGGATTGATAACATCGCCATGAAAGAAGTAGTGCGCCAACTGCGCGACAGCGTCGCCTCTGGTAACAATTTTGCCGAAGCCTTAAAACAGCACCCAGATCACTTTGATGATTTAACCTGTAACTTGGTGGCTTCAGGTGAAGAGTCTGGTGCCTTAGAAACCATGCTAGACAAGGTTGCTGTTTATAAAGAAAAAACCGAATCGCTGAAAAAGAAAATCAAAAAAGCATTAATGTATCCCGCTATTACTTTGTTAATTGCTTTTGTGGTTACAGTCATTCTTTTGGTTAAGGTCGTGCCTTCATTTCAAGAAATGTTTAATAACTTTGGTGCCGAATTACCTGCACCCACCCAATTTGTAGTGTGGCTATCCAATATGGCACAGGCTTACTGGCTTCCCATTATTGGTGTTTTAGTTGCAGCGGGCATTATTTTCTCACAACTGCTAAAGCGCTCACCTGAGTTTAGAGATGCCTTTGATGCGTTCACCCTGAAAGTACCAGTGTTTGGCGAGTTGGCTAAAAAAGCGGCCGTAGCACGTTTTGCACGCGTTCTTTCAACCACCTTTGCCGCTGGCGTGCCTTTGGTTGAAGCATTGAAGTCGGTATCGGGTGCGGTCGGCAATGCCGTGTTCCGCGATGCAGTTATGCAAGTGCAAGGGCAAGTGGCTGAAGGCCAACAAATGCATTTTGCCATGCGTAACACCAACGTTTTCCCCAACATGGTGGTGCAAATGACCAGCATTGGCGAAGAAGCTGGTTCGCTCGATTCAATGCTAGGTAAAGCCGCCAACTACTATGAAGAAGAAGTAGACGTAGCCGTAGATGGCATGACCGCCATGCTTGAACCTATGGTCATGGCCTTTTTAGGCGTGGTGATTGGTGGCTTAATTGTGGCGATGTACTTACCTATTTTCCAGATGGGTCAAGCGGTGTAATGCAGCAGTTGGCTGTTATCGGTGAGCACCCTTGGCTGGCAGGCTTAGTTGTATTTCTTCTAAGCCTGCTAATTGGTAGCTTTTTAAACGTAGTTATTCTGCGTTTGCCCATCATGATGTTTCGTGCCTTTAAACGAGACATGGCCGAAGCAGAATTTCCCAACCACCCTGCTCTGCAAGATTTAACTCAACCCTACAACCTTATTAAGCCCGACTCGCATTGCCCTAGTTGCCAAACCCCAGTGCGAGCCTGGCAAAACATTCCACTATTAAGCTGGTTGGTGTTACGCGGTCGCTGCGCAAACTGCCACACGGCTATTGGCCTTCGTTATCCGTTCATTGAACTAAGCACCGCGCTATTAAGCCTTTGTGTGCTCTGGGTATTTCCTTGGGGGCCACAACTGGCTGCCATGCTGCTTTTTACTTGGCTATTACTGGCCATGGCCGTTATCGACTTCGATCACCAGTTATTACCCGACAGCCTAACCTATGCGCTATTGTGGCTTGGCTTGCTGGTTAATAGCCAAACATTATTTACCGATTTACACAGCGCAGTTTATGGTGCCATCGCAGGCTATGGCATCTTATGGTCGGTGTATTGGCTGTTTAAGCTGGCTACCGGCAAAGAAGGCATGGGCTATGGCGACTTCAAACTGCTGGCTGCTCTGGGTGCTTGGCTTGGCATCAGTATGCTGCCACTGATTATTTTACTGTCTTCTGTGGTCGGTGCCGTTATTGGCATTGCCATGGTGCTACTGCTGGGACGCGATAAAAACATCCCCATTCCTTTTGGCCCTTACTTAGCTGCCGCTGGCTGGATTGCCGCACTTTGGGGCGACAAAATTCTAGCTTGGTATCTGGGCTAGGACATAAGTCGGGTGGCTTTTATTGCCACCAAACGTCTTAATAAAACCTGCTTTGTTTAATTAAGGATTCCCATGTCAATTTGGTACAGCCGCTTTCGTATGATGTTTGATAACTTCACCCTATTGCTGATTGCTGTGGTGATTTTCGCAACCTTTGTACCCGCTCATGGCCAAGGCGCTGTTTATTTTGAATGGCTTACCAATGCCGCCATTGCGCTGTTGTTCTTCTTACATGGCGCTAAGCTTTCGCGCAAAGCCATTATGGATGGCATTTTGCACTGGCGTTTACACATTCTGGTGTTTGCCTGCACCTTTATTTTATTTCCGCTTTTGATGCTGTCGTTAAAGCCTGTGCTTCATCCTTTACTGGGCGATGAACTGTGGATAGGTATGCTTTATTTGGCCGCCCTGCCAGGTACAGTGCAGTCGGCTATTGCCTTTACCTCTATTGCACGCGGCAATATTCCTGCAGCAGTCTGTGCCGCTTCGGCTTCCAGCCTAGTTGGCATTATCGTCACGCCTATGCTGGTAGAGCTGATGATGGGTGCCGATGCAGGCAATGTCAGCATGCTGGATGCGGTGGTTAAAATTAGCGCATTGCTGCTTTTCCCCTTTATTTTCGGTCACTTAATGCGCCGCTATATTGGTGAGTGGGTAGATAAAAACAAAGCTTGGCTAAAAAACGTTGATCAAAGCTCTATCTTACTGGTGGTTTATACCGCTTTTAGCTCGGCTGTGGTGGCCGGGTTATGGCATACGGTTCCACCAAGCGCCTTAGTAACTCTGTCTTTGGTGTGCTGTGTTATTTTGGCCATAGTGCTTGGTGCGACAACTTACTTGGCGCGCGCGTTTAAATTCAACAAAGAAGATGAAATTACCATTGTTTTTTGTGGCTCAAAAAAGAGCATGGCTACAGGCGTACCTATGGCGCAGGTAATTTTTGCTGGGGGCGCGGTTGGCCCAGCTATTTTACCCTTGATGGTATTTCACCAAATTCAGCTTATGGTTTGTGCGGTGCTGGCAAATCGTTATGCACAAAGGGAACATCAGAAGAGCGTTTAACGCTCTTCTCGGTAATAAGAAGGTGCATTGCCAGTCCAGCGGCGGAAGGCTTTGCGGAAGTTAGAAGGGTCGGAGTAGCCAATTAAGGCGGCAATTTCTTCAATAGGAAGGTTTGAATTGCGCAAATACTCAATAGCCATTTCTTTACGAACTTCATCCAAAATGCGTTGGTAAGAAGTGCCAACATCTTGCAGGCTTCGGCTTAGCGTGCGCGTAGACGTAGCCAAACGGCTGGCAACTTCATCAACAGGTAAGAAGTTACCTGGACTGCTGAGTAAAATTCGACGCACCTTAGCAATAATGCCTTCTTTTGGCCCCTTCCGCGCTAAAATTTCCTCGCATTGGCTTTCAGCCATTGCCGCTGTTGCCTGATCGGCCATAGCCAATGGTAGAGCCAACCAATGTGATGCAACAATAATTTCAGTGCGTGGCTGGTCAAACAATACCTGTGCCCTAGTGGTTTCGTAATAAGCCAGCTCGTGCGCAGGTTTTGGATGATTTAAATGCATTTCATAGGCATCTAAGTCTTCACGCCCAGTTAAAAAGCGAGCCAAGGTGGCAAACATTCCCAAGAAAATATCGCACATCAGGCGATAAATGGCTTCAAAGGGAATGTCTGAGGTTAGCCGAATAGAAGTGTATTCACCTTGATCGACCACCTCAAAGGTGAAAGCTGGGTCCACTAAAAAATGGTATTTTTTGCCTAGATCCAGGGCGCTACGTAAGTTAGCACAGCTTAAAATGGCATAACCCAACATACCAAATTGGTTGATATTAATGGCCTTACCCAAATCCAACCCAAGCGAGCTGGTAGGGTAATGTTTCATTAAGTTGTTCGCTAAAAAAATTAGCTGCTGATAGGTTAGCCGAGTGCTGGGGTCTGCTAACAATTCACTGGTAATACCAGTGTTTTTTAGCAGCAACTCTTTGCTTATGCCTTTATCTGTGCCAACACGGAGCATGGTTGCCGGAATATTTACAGGAACCAATGGCTCGGTCAGACTCCATGTGCCTCGAATCATGTGTGTACCACTTTCTTATTATCTTTTAAGCGTTACTGTAACAAAATTTGGCTATATTTCACCCTCTATTTTCATCCGTCACCAATGGGTAATGGTGCCGTCCTAAAAAGCTGCCAAACTCACTCACCACATTGACCGAGCGCTGATCAATTAAGTTTAAAAATATGCGGTTTATGCTTTTGTCTTTTTTGCTGGCGATAAGCAAACTTATATCATCACGATGCCAACTAAAATCACTTAACGCCACAGCTAGGCCGCTATCTTGCATTAGTTTTGCAAGGTTTTCCGCCGTGCTATTTTCAAGCACAATCATCCACCAATCATGTTGAAGTTTATCCAGCACTTTCGGGGCAAGGCTTTCTACTTTAAGTTTGCACTGCAAAGTCATATCACGCTTATTTTCATAAGCGTATTTCTGTAAAGCGGCTAATAGTGTAGGTTCGTCTTGATTTAAGTAGTAATAGCGCCCATCCCACTCTCGATAGGCCATAGGAAAGGGCTTGTTTTCACTGGGAAACGCCTGAGCAAAGACCTCTTCAAAATCTTCCGCATTATTAATTTCCACCTCGCCACTATTCTCTTGGGCGTAGCCGACCAAGCTGATGTAGTCGTTGCTAACTTGGCTGTGCTGCACGCCTTTGATTTCAAGCAAAGAAACAAAGCGGGAATAGTCGGCCTCTTTAATAAGCTGGCCAATTAAACGAAGAAATTCTTGCCAATCGCCTTCTTGCTTGACCAAAGCTTCTTGAGTGTTTTTAACCACAGATTGCAAACTCAGCCAACGATGACTAAGAAAACTAGGCGGATTAAGCGCACCAATAGCGGGCAGTTCCTGCCCCCTTACCACTTGGCTGATGTACCAAACTGGGAAAAGCTTTTTGATAACGCTGTTTACCCAATCTTCAAGAGTGGAAATGATAGACATAAAGACAAACTCTATTTTTATGTGCCAATTAGTTTAAGTGCTTTACCTTCTAAAGCCTAATTTTTAACTGCAAAATCGCTATAATGACGCGATTTCTAGGAGTTTTTATGTCAGTTATTTATTTGGCCGTTGGCTCGGTAACAGGCACAGCCATTGCCGTAGGCATGGCCTTGCAAGAACGCTTAAAGGCCGCTGGCCACAAGGTTGTATTAGACAAAGAACCAAGCCTAGCGGCTTTTAATAGCGCTGCTCCCGATGCCTTATTAGTTTGCACCGCCACTACCGGCTCTGGCGATTTGCCACAAAATATTTCTGGGTTTTATGGCGAGTTAGACGCGCATTTCGTGCTACAAAACGGTCGCCCTTTTGGTGTGGTGAGTTTGGGCGATAGCTCTTACGACGACACTTTTTGCAACGCAGGCTTATTGTTTGAAGAGAAACTGCTGGATTTACAAGG
>JBASZG010000301.1:0-3411 GCA_049277875.1 Venatoribacter sp. | reverse complement strand
GCGCTTGGTTCCTGGCTTTGAAGCACCGGTTATGCTGGCCTACTCTGCCCGCAACCGCAGTGCCTCGATTCGTATTCCTTATGTTCAAAGCCCGAAAGGCAAACGCATTGAATGCCGCTTTCCTGATCCAACAGCCAACCCTTACCTTGCTTTTACAGCCTTATTAATGGCTGGTTTAGACGGCATTAAAAACAAAATTCACCCCGGTGACGCCATGGACAAAAACCTCTATGACCTGCCACCAGAGGAAAGCCAAAACATCCCACAAGTGGCGCATGGCTTAGACGTAGCCTTAGATGCACTGCGCAATGACATGGGCTTTTTGCTTGAGGGCGGTGTGTTCACTAAAGACATGCTCAACGCTTACATCGACGTCAAAATGGCCGAGTTAACGCGTTATCGTCAGTCGGTACATCCGGTTGAATTTGATATGTATTACAGCCTCTAGCTGTTAGCAAGATTGAGGTCGGTGTGCCGCTGTTTTTTCAAGCGCACATCGACCTCCTGCTCGCCTCTAATGCCTGATTTTGGTGCATTTTTTATGTTAGGCTGCGCCTATTCATATTGATAAAAACGGGAAGCAAACAGTGAACCGCCTTTCTGATAGCAGCCAAGCCGAAACACTACTAGAACAGCTTACGACAGCCGTTTTGCTGCTTAATCAAGATTTAAAGGTGCTCTACGCCAACCCCGCAGCAGAACAGCTTTTTGCCACCAGTCGCACACATCTTAGCGGCCAAACGATCGACAAGTTTTATTGGCAAGACCCCTGCTATCTCGATGCACTGTATAGCGCTCAAGCCGATAAAGTCGCCTACACTCGCCGCGAGGCCCGCCTTTATTTTCCCAACACAGAACAAATAATTACCCTCGACTACTGCGTTACGCCGCAGCAGCAAGGCAAAACATTTTTATTAGAGCTGATTCCACAAGACCGCATTCTGCGCATTAGCCGCGAAGACAGCCTCTTTACCGCCAACCTTGCCACGCAAGCGCTGGTGCGCGGGGTTGCCCACGAAATACGCAACCCGTTAGGAGGCATTCGCGGTGCCACACAACTCTTAGCACGCGAATTTGAGCGGCCAGATTTGCACGAATACACCAACCTTATCCTGAGCGAAGTCGATCGTCTCAGTCATTTAGTTGAGCGCATGCTTGGCTCACACAAACAGCTCGACTTTAAGCCAGTTAATATTCATCAAGTGCTGGAACGAGTGCACAGCATTTTAAAAGCCGAGCTCGGCGACGCCATTGCATTTATTCGTGACTATGATCCCAGTTTGCCCGAACTTTGGGCCGATTTAGACCAGCTTATTCAGGTGGTGCTTAACATCACTCGTAACGCCGCCCAAGCGCTTACTGAAAACCCCAGTAACCAACCACCGCAAATTACCCTGCGTACGCGCGTATTACGCCAACACACCATAGGCAATATGCGCCACCGCACGCTCTGCTTGGTCGAAATTGAAGACAACGGCCCAGGCATCGACGCCAAGCTTTTAGAGATGCTGTTTTACCCAATGGTAACGGGGCGTGCACAAGGAACAGGGCTAGGCTTACCCATTGCCCAAGCCATCATGCAGCAACACAACGGCCTAATTGAATGCCAAAGCCAGCCTCAACACACGGTTTTTCGTGTGCTGATTCCTTTTATTCAGCCACCTATTCCACCTATTAAGGAAGTATCATGACCGCCACCATTTGGATTGTTGATGACGAGAAATCACTGCGTTGGGTGCTGGAAAAAACCTTTCAGCAAGCCAACTTAGCCACTCGTGCCTTCAGCTCTGGTGAAGCCATGCTCAGCGCGCTGAAACACGAATGCCCACAGGTTTTACTCACCGACATTCGTATGCCAGGCCTCGACGGCCTAACCCTGTTACAACTGGTGCAAAAGCAACAACCACAGCTACCAGTCATTGTCATGACCGCACACGCCGATTTAGACAGCGCCGTTAAATCTTATCAGGGTGGCGCGTTTGAGTACCTTCCCAAACCGTTTGACCTAGATGAGGCACTCGCGCTAGTGCGGCGTGCGCTGGCCAAACAAACAGAAGCTCCGGTACAACCCACCACCTTAGATGACAGCTTTATCACGGGCGAGGCACCCGCCATGCAAGAGGTGTTTCGTATTATTGGCCGCTTATCTCACTCCAATATGACGGTGCTTATTCACGGCGAATCGGGCACCGGTAAAGAGCGAGTCGCCAGCGCCTTGCACCAACATAGCCCACGCGCCCAAAAGCCTTTTATTGCCTTAAACATGGCCGCCATTCCCAAAGATTTAATTGAATCTGAGCTATTCGGCCACGAAAAAGGTGCATTTACTGGTGCAGCCAGCACTCGTATTGGCCGCTTTGAGCAAGCCGATGGCGGCACCCTGTTCTTAGATGAAATTGGCGACATGCCACTGGAAGCGCAAACTCGTTTGCTGCGCGTACTGGCTGATGGCATTTTCTATCGCGTCGGTGGACACACCCCAGTACAAGTCGATGTGCGTATTCTTGCGGCCACTCACCGCAACCTAGAAGCCCAAGTACAGAGCAACGCCTTCCGTGAAGACCTGTTTCACCGCCTTAACGTAATTCGCCTGCATTTACCGCGCTTAAGCGAGCGCCGCGAAGACATTCCTAAACTGGCCGCTCATTTTCTGCAACGGGCCGCCAAAGACATGAATGTGCAAGCACGCGTATTAAGCCCAGAAACAGAGAAGTTTTTAATGGACCTAGATTGGCCAGGCAACGTGCGCCAACTGGAAAACACTTGTCACTGGTTAACCGTAATGTCTGCCAGCCGCGAAGTGCTACTTAGCGACCTACCTGCCGAACTGCTGCACCACAAAGAACCGAAGGCCCAAAGCCAAAGTGACTGGCAAAACGCCCTGCGCCATTGGGCACAAACGGCTTTACGCCAAGGTGCACAAGAGCTTTTGCACGAAGCCACCCCCACCTTTGAACGCATTTTACTTGAAGCAGCCCTACAACAAGCCGGAGGACGCAAGCGCGATGCGGCTCAGCTACTTGGTTGGGGGCGCAATACGCTAACTCGCAAATTGAAAGAGTTGGGGTTGACTGGGGATCATGGTGACGACGATGAATAACTCGCCCTCAAATAATGCACAGCGCACCGCAATGGTGCGCAAACCTTTCTAAAATCATCATAAAAAAATAAAAATCTTATAAATTTCAATGAGTTAAAGAATTGGCCCAGTGCTTGCTAAGAAGCCTTTCGACTTAGTTAAGACCACACAGGAGCGCCTTATGATTCAAATGACTCAGGCTCAAGAAATTCAATCAGCTCACCAGCATGGCATGTATGCCAATGCCGAACACGACGCTTGTGGCGTTGGCTTTGTGGCTCATATTAAAGGGCACAAATCGCACCAAATCGTGCAACAGGGCTTAGAAATCC
>JBASZG010000300.1:0-5612 GCA_049277875.1 Venatoribacter sp. | reverse complement strand
TGCTGTACTTTTTCCTGGCTATTGCTCATTTGTGCTACCGCACGCTGTGACAGCTCGTGGTTACGCTGCACGACCGCAACAATTTCTTGGGTGGCCGTGGCCGTGCGCGCAGCGAGGTTACGCACTTCATCGGCCACCACGGCAAAGCCACGCCCTTGCTCGCCAGCTCGCGCCGCTTCAATGGCAGCGTTCAGTGCCAAAAGGTTGGTTTGCTCGGCAATGCCTAAAATGCTTTGTACTATACCCTGAATATTTTCCGACTCTTGACTGACGGCAGTAATGCCTTCTGCGGCTTGGTTAAGCTCGGCGGCAATGCCTTGCACCACCGCGACCGTGTCGTTTACTACCTGTGTGCCGCGTTTAGAGCTTGCATCGGTTTTAAGTGAAATTTCATAAGCTAATTTAGCCGCAGCCGACTCGGCATGGCGGCGTTCTACTTCTTTAGTCACATCACGAGCAACTTTTACCACCTGATAAAGCTTGCCATGAGTATCAAACACTGGATTATAGGTAGCACTTAACCAAATAGCCTGACCGCTTTTTGTAATACGCTGAAACTCGCCAGAAAACACTTCACCTTCGTTTAAGCGCCGCCAAAATGCAGTGTATTCGGGTGAATTAGCAAACTGAGTAGTACAAAAAATTTGATGGTGCTGGCCTTTCAGCTCGTCTGCGCTGTAGCCTAAAGCCCTAAGAAAATTTTTGTTTGCCTCAACAATAGTGCCGTCGGTTTTAAAACGTATGAGTGCTTGAGAGTGGTTTAAAGCCGCAATGATATTTCGCTGTTCTTGCGCCTCTTCAACGCGCTTGGTGATATTGGTAGCCAAACCAATGACCGAGATTATCTTGCCTGCTTGGTCGTACACCGGCACAAAACTGGTTTCTAGCCATAAGTCTTTACCCGTTTTTGAGCTGTAACAAAATTTCTCATTCACGGTTTTACCGTTCGCCACTTCTTGCCAAATAGAACGGCAGTTGTTGTCTTTAACGAAATCGGGCTGGCCAATTGAGCAATGGCTTTTGCCTTTTAGCTCATCCAGCGAATAATCCAATGCAGTTAAAAACTTTTTATTGGCATAAAGATACCGACCATCAAGTTGATGCTCGGTGTAAAACATGGATTGCGCCACAGATTTATTGTATGCCTTGAGCCTTTCGTACTGATTACGGTACTGCACAAGTTCATTTTTTAATGCTTTATTAAACATAGAATGACCTTTAGAACATGGGATCGTGCGAAAAGTATAGAAGATAAAAGCAATTACTTTTCTTTACTTAACTTTTATTTTTCAGGCCGATACAAAGAACAAGTGTTCTTTTATGTATGAGGCAATCTATGAGAATTGATCAAAGTGCCGTGTGGCTCAGTGGCAGTTCATCGCAAAGCTTAATCTCCAGCAAAACGATTAAAGGGTCGGTTAAAGAAGGGAAATCTGGCAACGACAGCAGCGTAAAAGTATCTCTTAGCCGTGACACTTCCGAGCAAAACAAGCTACAAAGCTCCAGCCAAGCGCAGCGCAGCAATGGCAGTTACGCTTATTTTAGCTCCAGTGATTTTGCCCGAAAGCTAAGCTCAGCGGTTAGCGAAATGAGCGTAGATATTCGCTCTTGGTTTGGCAACGTGCAGGCCGATGAGAACGGCCATCTCATTGAAATATCAAGCACCGAACGAATTAAGACCCAAGAAGGTATGAGCCTAGAAGCAACAGGCAAGGTGCAAACCGAAGACGGTCGCATTATCGACTTTATGCTGGCGCTCGATTTTAAACGCGACATCACCGAAGAACGCTCTAGCCTCTTTTCTGGCCGTGTGACCCAGATGGCCGATCCATTAATGATTAATATGCAGGGCGAAATGGTGCAGCTAACCGACCAATGGTTTGATTTCGATCTGTTAGCCGATGGCTCCAATCAGGGTTTGTTGATAACCGAAAAAGGCAGCGGTTATCTTGCCTTTGATAAAAACCAAAACGGCCAAATCGACGATGGCAGCGAACTGTTTGGCCCCAACACCAATAATGGCTTTGCCGAATTGGCTTTATACGACGAAGACGGCAACGGTTGGATAGACGAAAACGACAGCATTTTTAGCCAGCTAGGCGTACTGAGCTTTGAAAATGGCGAGGGGGTTTTTACCAGCGCCAAAGACGCAGGGCTTGGGGCTATTTACCTTGGCTACGCCGATGCTAATTACGAGGTGCTTAATAAAAAGGGGGAAACTCAAGGCGTTATTCGCGGCAATGGCGTAGCACTTACAGAAGAAGGCCAGGTTTTGCTGGTGCAAGAAGTGCACTTACGCTTACAACACCCTAACACCAAGACCAGCCAAGTAGGTGAGCTAACTATTCGCTCTCAGGCACTACCACCCGTTAACGAACCACTCAGGCAAGCGGTAAGCAGCGAGTTAACTCGCCAAAACTTACGCGATTGGGTAGCAAATATCATGAGCAATCCGTTAGAGCCACTCGACTTAAATGGCCAATTCCAAGGCATGACTTTTTTTGGCAGCTCACCCAGCCTATCCACGCCCTATAAATTTGATTTAGACACTAAAAAAACCGAGTCGCCCTTTAATAACTTGTTGCGGGCGACTATTGATGCCATGCGCGAGATGAAAAAAGCGCAAAAAGCGTTTCATCATAAAATGCAGCACAAAGGTTACAAAGCCAGCTAACCGCTCGCGCGGTTAGTATTCGTCGTCGAGTTCGTATTCAATCATCACGGCGGCATGGTCACCAAAACGCAAGTTGGTATCGAGTTTGGCTTCCACCACATACTGGCGTAAGTTGGGCGTGCAAATTTGCAGGTCTTTGCGCCAGCCGTTGGTATTGCGGCGCGCATCTTCAGCGCTTGGCCACCAAGTAAATTGGTTTTCGCCAAAGTTGGCCTCACGAAACGCATCCACATAGCCAATTGGGCCAAACATTTGATCAAAGAAAGCGCGCTCTTCGGGTAAAAAACCTGGCGTGCGTTGGCATGATTTCCAGTCGGCTAAATCAACGGTTTTATGCGCGGCTTCAAAGTTGCCGCAAAAAATAAACTCACGACGCTTGCGGCGAGTTTTGCTGAGATGCTCTAAAAATGCCTGTTGAAACGCCAATTTATCTTCTAAGGTGTTGTACTCGTCTACTGCGGGAAACAGAATAGAACCAACGCTTACTTGCGGGAAATCCACCTGAATAAAACGCCCTTGACTATCACACTGAGGAAAGGCCAAACCAGTCATAACCGCTTTCGGAACATCGCGCGATAAAATCGCCACGCCCGAATAGTTATCGGCTTCGGCATCAAAGAAATACGCATTGAAATTCTTTGGGTAAACAACTTTGTCGGGCAGTTGATACTCTTTTGCCTTTAGATTTTGAATTGCCACTACGTCTACATCGGCTTGATCAAGAAAGTCGTACAGTCCTTTTTCTACGGCCTGCTCTAACCCATCAACCTGTATATTTATTATCCTCATAGACCACACCATTAAATTGACCGCTATATGATAACTCATCTTTGAATATTCGCTAACTTAGAACAAACGTACACGCCAAAAGACAAGCTTTAAGTGCTCTGCTAGACTAGGCCAAATCGTTTTTTATTGGATTGTCTATGCACGCTTACCAACAAGAATTTATTGAATTTGCCATTGCCCAAGGCGTATTAAAATTTGGTGAATTTACGCTTAAATCTGGGCGCAAAAGCCCCTACTTTTTTAACGCAGGTTTATTTAATTCTGGCAAAGCATTAGCGAAATTAGGCCAATTTTATGCCGCCGCATTAGAGCAAGCGAAAATCGACTACGACGTCGTATTTGGCCCCGCTTACAAAGGCATTCCTTTAGCCGCAAGTCTCTCGGTTGCGCTGTTCGACAAGTACCAAAAAGACGTTCCTTATGTTTTTAACCGCAAAGAAGCCAAAGACCACGGCGAAGGCGGCACCTTAGTGGGCGCACCTTTAACTGGCCGAGTGCTTATTGTTGACGACGTAATTACCGCAGGCACCGCGATTCGTGAAGTGATGCAAATTATTCAACAAAACCCAAGTGCCAAGCCCGAAGCAGTATTAATTGCCCTTGACCGTCAAGAGAAAGGCCAAGGCGAGCTTTCGGCCATCCAAGAAGTCGAGCGCGATTTTGGCATTAAGGTCATCAGCATTGTTGGTTTAAACCAAGTGTTGACCTATGTCAGCAACCATCCAGAGTTAGAGCAGCACTCACAGGCCATTAGCCACTACCGCGAGCAATATGGAGTTTCTTAATGAGGAAATTAGCATTCTGTTTGGCCCTGCTATCCGGCTTAACTCTTAGCCTATCGGCTAATGCCTTAATGTATCGGTTTAACATTAGTGGCCGCACTGTGGTCTACGATCATATTCCACATGAATACAGCCAGTTGGGTTACGACATTATTAATAACAAAGGCATTGTGGTTCGAACCGTTGAGCCAGCTCCTAGCAAGGAAGAGCTTGCTGAAAGAGAACGCCAAAAAGAGCGCCAAGCCGAGCGCGAACAACGGTATCAAGAACTGGTTAAAAGCGATAAGAAGCTATTACTCATTTATCCTCGCCCTGAAAACGTCGAGCAGGTAAAACAACGCCGCACAGAAGACGTGTATTACAACATTGGTGCCGAAAAGCTTAGCATTGCCAACAACCGCAAAGTGCTCAACAACATTCAAGCCAAAATTGCGCGGTTGGAAAAGCAAGACAAGGCCGTGCCAGCCGAAGACTGGGTAGAAGTGGTAAAAATGCAAAAGAGCATTCGCGATAGCGAAGATCTCATCCACAACTACAACCAAGAGCTGGTTAATATTAATGAAGAATTTGCACAAATAACCAGACGAGTGCGTATTTTACAACTCTATCCTGCAGGCACCTTGGAAGAAGATGTCGATTTAGAGCGAGTAGACCGAGAATTAGGCCGCCAATAAGGGTTTTAATTTTACCCTTGGGTAAATCTCGTTATAATCGCCGCGCTTAAACAAGTTCTTATAGAAATAAGAGGAAAGAACCGTGAAAAAACTTAAATTGATTGCCGTTGCTGCTATTACTTTCTTTGCCCTAAATGCTTGGGCCGCCGACGACGCACAACGCGCCAAAATTGAGAAACGCATTCAGCCTGTTGCCAGTGTATGTGCTTCAGCCGAATGTGCTGGCGGCGCAGCCAGTGTGGCGCCTGTTGCTGCCGCTGCACGCTCTGGCGAAGAAATCTACAACAGCACTTGTTCTGCTTGCCACGGCACTGGCCTGTTGAATGCACCTAAAAAAGGCGACAGCGCTGCTTGGGATGCACGTTTTGCCCAAGGTGAAGAAACCGTCTTAAAACATGCAATCCATGGTTTAAACGCTATGCCACCCAAAGGCACTTGTGCTAACTGCAGCGACGAAGAATTATTAGCCACTATTCATTTTATGGCTGGCAAATAAGCTCGTTTTTATCTATAAAGCCGCATCTTTTTAGGTGCGGCTTTTTTTGTCGCCAAAGACCCAAAAATCCAGCAAAAATTTACACAAAGCAACTGGCATAATGCAGCAGCTAGGCTATACGTTATGCCTAAATTAACCAGCAAGAGAGGTGATCTTATGTCTGATGACGATTTAGATATGCAGGACGATCAATACGA
>JBASZG010000299.1:0-2651 GCA_049277875.1 Venatoribacter sp. | reverse complement strand
TCTGGGCAAACTGTTTTTCCCCAGTCGATGGTTAAGCCCGCTGTAGGGCGAATATCGGGTTTGGCGGAGACGCCCAATTTTTCATTGCTAGTCACACCTGCCAGTGTGGATGTGGCGCTTAATTTTGATTCTGCATGCAGAGTAACTCGTGCAGAAGCGCCTACGTCGATACCACGCCATAGGTTAGTAGCACCGCCTAGTAGCAAAAACAACGGTTGACGATCGTATTCTAAAAATTGACCTTCAGATGAAGTACCAGACTCAAAGGCCAGCATTTCCATACCGTATTTTTCAACACCAACAACCACACCAAAATACACAGGGTGCTGCATGGTTGTTAAAGATGACAGGTTAGTTTTCATGCCTAAAAGCACATGCTGAGAAGGTGTGTTGTTCAGAACATTACCACCGTCACGAGATAAAGGCGCAGCGCCACCTTGGCTTTCTAACTGCAAGCTAGGAGCCGCATGCATTAAGCCTGCGGTTAAACCACCATGAGGGTCTTTAACCATGTAAGAGGGGTTGTAATACAAAGAGGACATCTGTGTGTTAAACATAGACAAGCCCTGAGCTGTAGCCACGTCGGTAGGTAGCACACCGTAGGTCGTGCCTAGGTTACCCATGCTTGCTTGCGCCCCCATAGACATCGAGAACGCAATGCCCGCCATCATGGCAGATAAGTAGTTTTTATTTATGGTCATTTTTTTTGCCGTTGTTTTAATTATTGTTTGTCCTTAACAGAGGCGCTCGAAGCTTCTGCAAACAAGGCCTAAACATAGTATCCAAGTAGTGCCTGTTTTACAGCAACCAATACTTAAACATTAAGTAAAGGCTCCTAAAGCAAGGAGCCGCGATAGTTAAGGGGTTTTAAAGAAATCTGTAAAGTCTTATTTTTTTTAACCAATACATATTCATGAGTCTTTTCAGGCCAATGTTCATCTCCTTTTGCACTCAATCCATTATCTAGCCAAGTAAATGAAGCTCATTATGAGCAAGGCTCCTTTTTATTGTTTTACTGGCTCGGTTACATAGTTCATGTTTATGCCACCCTCTGGAATATCCAACGTCATCTTGGCTGCGGTTGCGGTTGTAGTTCCGTTGGTCTGCGTGGTGATAACTTTGATACTGATTTTATCTGTGCTTTGTTGCTGAATTTGCAAACGTCCATCGGCTAGAAACTCAACCGGCCCGGACAGTGTTAGTTCCAACGCTCTGCTGTGCAGGTCGTGACTTTGGCTGGCACCAAGTAATTCAAGCTGTAGCTGTGGCGCATCAAGATAAAGCTCAAGCGTTACCTCCATAAAGGCTTTGCCGTCTTTTTCTTTTATCCAGCCAATAGCTGGCTGAGTGCGCTTGCCTTCGGCGTCTTTGGCGTAGCGAATACGCATAAGTTGAGCGTTTGTTTCTATGGTGTCGGTTCGCGCCTCAGGAGGACTTGAATAATCCTCATCGTATTCATAACGGATATAAAGCGTGGCACTGCTGGTAAATATCTGTGTAGGATAGACCGCCACCTTTACTGCCTTTTGGGTTGAGTCGTAACCTAAAATATCCGCTCCGAGTGCACCAGTAACATGAATAATTTGATCGTCTGGGCAGTGGTCTTGTTCATCGCAACCCACCTTAACAAACTCAATGAGTTTTTCTGGGGTATGCGCCTCAAGTTGTACTGTGTTTTTACCTGTTAGCAGGCCAGCTTCCGATGCCTCAATTTTAAAGTTGGCATCGATATCAGTACTGGGCAAATTACGCAAAATTTGCTGCACACTTTCGGTGGCTTTAGCGCCGGTAAAATACACCTCTAATTCCGGATTGTTTGTTATGGCATTCGGCTGTAGAAAAGCCGTTACAACAGGGCGCGACTCGCCAGCACTTAAAGCGCACAAAGCGGTTTTAGCTTGGCAAGCTGCATCACTGTCGGCTGACGCCGTTTTAATGCGGTAGCGATAAAGAGCAGCATCTTGCCAAGGCTGGGTTGGTATAAAGGTAAGGCTGCTGCCGCGTACTTTTAATTCGCCAGTTACGGGGACTGGACTTGCACAGTTTGTTGTCGATTCGCATTGTTCAACCTCAAAAGTGGTGCCTAGCACAGCGGTTTCTGCGTTAACAGGCTGAGAAAAGATAAGGTTAATCATGCGATTGGCGGGCATAGAAGGTATAGGAAGAAGGTCGTCGCCTTCCTTCCCTCCTAGGCAACGGCCGTTATCTTGGCCGAAAGTAGCGTTTTTAGTTGCGCACGGAAAACCCGGGTAGGCCGATAAAATTACCGTAGGTATCGCATTGCTGCTTTCATACGTAGGCATGGTAAAGGCTAGAGTTTGCTCTGCTACCGCATTACCGCTTAGGTCGGTTATCTGCGAACTTAAATCAAGGCGGTAACTGCTGCCATATTGCAAAGGTTGCTTAGGCTTAATCACTAGGGCGGTGCCGTCTTGGTACCAAGTAAATTCTTCAGGTTGGCTATCGCGCCAAATCTTAAGGCTGTCTTCGCTAACGCTGTGGATATCGAGCGGCTTGTTAAAGTTAAGAATAATTGGATCTTGTGGTTGAATTAGCGTGGCTACATTATTGTTATCACCCAGCTCAACCGTTGGCTCGTCACCCGCGTATTGAGGAACGGCCTGCCCTACCACACCTGGCACCCAAGACAT
>JBASZG010000298.1:0-11617 GCA_049277875.1 Venatoribacter sp. | reverse complement strand
CCAAGTGGGATATTATGCAAAACCCAACGCCAGAAGTGCTGGAGTTTTTCAAAGCTGGGCCGGCAGGCATTCCTACCCAAACTGCTTTCAGCCAAGCAACGCGCTGGCCTTCTTTGGATGGCGATCGCGAGCATGGCTGCATTCGTAATTTGGCCAATGCCTTTTCCTTAGAAGGCGGCTTAGCGGTGCTTTATGGCAACATTGCCGAAGACGGCTGCGTGGTTAAAACCGCAGGGGTTGATGACTCGATTTTGGTGTTTGAAGGCAAGGCTAAGATTTTTGAATCGCAAGACAGCGCCGTGAAAGGCATTTTAGCCGATGAAGTAAAAGCAGGTGACGTAGTCATTATTCGCTACGAAGGCCCTAAAGGCGGCCCAGGTATGCAAGAAATGCTTTACCCCACCTCTTACCTTAAATCGAAAGGCTTGGGCAAGGTGTGCGCGCTGTTAACCGACGGCCGTTTCTCTGGTGGTACGTCGGGCTTGTCGATTGGTCACGCCTCGCCAGAAGCCGCTTCGGGCGGTGCCATTGGCTTATTAAAAGACGGCGATCCGATTAAAATTGATATTCCAAACCGCAGCATCAATGTGTTGTTAAGTGCACAGGAATTGGCCGCACGTCGAGCAGAGCAAGATCAAAAAGGCTGGAAGCCAGCCGAGCCACGCCAACGCAAAGTAAGTGCAGCCTTGAAGGTGTACGCTAAGTTTGCGACCAGCGCCGATAAAGGTGCCGTGCGCGATCTAAGCCTGCTGGATTAACCCCACAGAAAAAAGCGTTGAAGCCGCACGCCCGCTGCAGTAGGGTGCTGTCTTTTATAAATAAGGCAGCACCATGATTGCAACCGAATTACACCAAGCACAGGCCTGTATCGAGCAAGGCGGTGTGTTAGCTTATCCAACCGAAGCCGTGTGGGGCTTGGGCTGCGACCCTCATAATCAACAAGCCATTCAAAAAATACTCGAACTTAAACAGCGTCCTTGGGAAAAGGGATTGGTTATGGTGGCGGCTTCTTGGCAGCAGCTAGAGCCTTGGCTGTTACCACTTTCTGATACCGATTTGGCTCAGGTTTTAGCCACTTGGCCTGGGCCTGTTAGCTGGGTTTTGCCCTGCAAGCCAGAAGTGTCTAAATGGCTTAAAGGCGATCACAACACGCTGGCGGTGCGAGTGAGTGCTCACCCACTGGTTAAGTCTTTGTGTGAATTAACTGGGCCGTTGGTGTCTACCTCGGCCAACCCTGCAGGTCTTGAGCCTGCGCGCTCTTTTGCTGAAGTAGCGCAGTATTTTGGTGATACCCTCGATTATATTTTGCCAGGCGAGCTGGGTGGCCGCGCCCAGCCTTCTGAAATCCGCACCCTTGATGGGCAACGCTTACGTTAGGAGATGCTATGAGCCAATGCGATGTTCAAGCCGTTAAAGCCTTTTTACTCGACCTGCAAGACCGCATTTGTGCGGCGCTGGAAGCCCAAGATGGCCAAGCCCATTTTCAAGAAGACGCATGGCAGCGCGAACAGCCCGAAGGCCCATTAAACTTGCTAGGCGGTGGTCGCACTCGCGTGATTGCCGACGGTGCGGTATTTGAAAAAGGCGGGGTTAATTTTTCTCATGTGCAGGGCGACAAACTACCCGCCTCGGCCACCGCGCATCGTCCTGAATTAGCTGGCCGTAGCTTTCAAGCATTGGGCGTGTCGCTGGTGCTGCACCCGCACAACCCTTATGTGCCTACTTCGCACGCCAACGTACGCTTGTTTGTGGCCGAGAAAGCAGGCGAAGACCCGGTTTGGTGGTTTGGCGGTGGTTTTGATTTAACCCCCTATTACGGCAACGAAGCCGACGTTATTCACTGGCATCAAACCGCCAAAGACCTTTGTCAGCCCTTTGGCGATGAGGTTTTTCCCAAATACAAAAAGTGGTGCGACGAGTATTTCTTCTTAAAACACCGCAACGAAAGCCGTGGCGTGGGTGGTTTGTTCTTTGACGACCTAAATAGCTGGGGCGGCGAGCTGAATTTTGAAAAGTCTTTTGCCTTTATGCAGGCCGTGGGCAATGGCTATATTGATGCCTACGTTCCCATCGTGGCAAAGCGCAAAAACACCGAATACGGCGAGCGCGAACGCAAGTTCCAATGCTACCGTCGTGGCCGTTACGTTGAGTTTAATTTGGTGTTCGACCGTGGCACTATTTTTGGCCTGCAAACCGCTGGGCGCACCGAGTCTATCTTGATGTCGTTACCGCCTGTGGTGCACTGGGATTACAACTGGCAGCCCGAAGCAGGCAGCGCCGAAGAAAAACTCTACACCGACTTTTTACCCCATAAAGACTGGGTATAAACCAATGACTGACCTGTACTGGGTGGTGGGCAACCCTATTGCTCACAGCAAATCGCCTCTTATTCACGCCGAGTTTGCCAAACAAACTGGCCAAGCACTGAGCTATCAAGCGCAGCTTATTGAGCTGGGCGAGTTCGATGCCGAGGTGGCGCAGTTTTTTGTGCAAGGTGGCAAGGGAATGAACGTTACCGTGCCTTTTAAAGAAGATGCGTTTCGTTTTGCCGATCTGCACAGCGAACGTGCGCTTAAAGCCAAGGCGGTTAATACCCTCAAACGCCTAGAAGATGGTCGAATCTATGCCGACAACACCGACGGCGCAGGTTTAGTACGCGATATCAGTGTAAACCAAGGTATTAGTTTGCAGGGCAGGCGCGTACTTTTGTTGGGCGCAGGCGGTGCGGTGCGTGGTGTGCTGCAACCGTTATTGGCAGAACAGCCAGCGGAGTTGGTAATTGCCAACCGCACGGTTAGCAAAGCACAGGCGTTAGCCGACGACTTTGCCAGCCTGGGCAAGTTAAGTGCTTGTGGTTTTAGTGAGGTAAGCGGCCAATTCGATTTGGTTATCAACGGCACTTCGGCCAGTTTAAGCGGCGAGTTACCGCCCTTGCCCAGCACCCTATTTCACGAGCAAAGCGTGAGCTACGACATGATGTATGGCCAAGGCTTAACCGTGTTTAACCAATGGGCGCAAAGCCAAGGCGTGAGCCGCACTTTAGATGGCCTGGGCATGTTGGTAGAACAAGCCGCCGAAGCCTTTTATTTGTGGCGTGGAGTGCGCCCCGAAACCTCAGCGGTGATGAACCAGCTAAGGCAGGGGCTTGGCGTTTAGTGTTTGGTGGGGCGTGGCCAGCCGTCGATATTACGCTGCTTGCCGCGTGCTACCGCTAGTTGTTCGGCCTCAACGTCTTTGGTAATGGTTGAGCCTGCGCCAACGGTTGCACCAGCACCAACTTTAACTGGGGCAACCAAAGCAGTGTTCGAGCCAATAAAGGCGTTGTCGCCAATCTCGGTTTTAAACTTATTCACACCATCGTAATTGCAGGTAATAGTGCCTGCGCCAATGTTGGCATTTTGGCCAATTTCGGCATCGCCAATGTAAGTCAGGTGGTTAACCTTAGAGCCTTCGCCAACCACGGCTTTTTTCACCTCACAGAAGTTGCCTACCTTGGCTTGGTTGCGCAAATCGGCACCTGGGCGCAAACGCGCGTAAGGGCCAATGCTACAGCGGCTTTGGGTTTGGGCTTGTTCAATATGGCAAAAGGCTTCGAGCTGAGTGCCAGTGCCAATATGGCTGTTTTTAATTACACAGTAAGGGCCAACGCTTACGCCGTCTTCTAGCACTACCTCGCCTTCAAACACACAGCCCACATCAATGCTTACGTCATTGCCCACTTTTAAGCTGCCGCGCACATCAAGGCGGCTTGGGTCGGCCAAAGACACGCCTTGGCGCATTAACTCTTCGGCTTGCGCTTGTTGATATACGCGCTCTAACTGCGCCATTTGTAAGCGGTCGTTCACGCCCTGCACTTCGTGCTCGTCTTGTGGGTGAATGGTGTTTACCGCCACGCCTTGGCTTACCGCCATAGCAATAATATCGGTGAGGTAGTATTCGCCTTGGGCGTTATTGGCTGAAAGCTGTGGCAGCCAAGTATTAAGATGCTGCGCCGATACCGCCAAGATGCCGGTATTTACTTCGTTAATGCTAAGTTGCTCTGGGCTGGCGTCTTTGTGCTCAACAATGGCCTGCACTTGGCCTGCGCTGTTACGCACTATGCGGCCATAGCCGCTGGGGTTGTCTAGCTTGACGGTTAGCAAGGCCAAAGACTGGTTTTGGCTGGTTTCGGCCAAAAGCTTTTGCAAGGTTTGGGTGCGAATAAGCGGCACATCGCCATACAAAATAAGCACGGTGGCATCGTTAGCAATGTTAGGCATAGCCTGAGCCACGGCATGGCCTGTGCCTTTTTGTTCGGCCTGTAAGGCCCAAGTAATATCAAAACCGGTGATTTGCTCTTTTACCTTGTCGGCACCATGACCAATCACCACATGCTGCTGCGTGTTACCTAGGGCTTGGGCGCTGCTTAATACATGCATCAGCATGGGCTTACCTGCTAGTTTGTGCAGCACTTTAGGTAAGTCTGATTTCATTCGCGAGCCTTTGCCCGCTGCTAAGGTAACCACAGCCAAGTTCATATTGTTGTTTCCAAAACAGTAAAAAAGAGCCACGCATTTTAAAGAAAAGCCTGTTCTTTGTCGCCTGTGCCATGCTTTGGCACGAGCTTACAAATTGTTACGTTGCGTTACTTTCGTTACATAAAAAGTGTTACCAAGCTACCCGGTAACGGTAACAACCTAGGTTTTCACCTCTTATAAAGTTATGCCAATGAATAATAACTCATTGATTTATAAAGAATTATAAAAACTGGCACGGCTTCTGCTATATAGTATTCAAGTGAGACGCAAAAATAAAAATAATAGCGAAACACCTAGGCCAACAATAAAAATAAAAACCGGCTGAAAAACAACACAACCAATAATAAATATAACAAAGAGAGTGTGAGTGAATTTCTTGTTATGAGTACGCAGCTTAAAGCTGTGAACAATAAAAATAATAAAAGACTAAAGCCTGTCTATTCATAACAGCAAATTCCAAATCCTTTAAAAGCCACCTTCGGGTGGCTTTTTCTTTCTTCAGGTTTGAAAAGTGCTTCTATACTTGGCTTACTCTGTTGTTTGGAACCCAGTCATGCGCGTATTACTTGCTCTTGTCGCTTTGTCTTTTTTCGTTACTGCTTTGGTTCAGGCTGATGATAAAAACCTAGGGCGTGCAGGCTATTCTTACTTTGGCGGCGGTTTCGATTACTCACAGTATCGTGAAACCATTACGCTTAACCTGGCGAACACGCCTGAGGTTGCCAGCATTGGTGCTATTGCGGTTGAAACTAAGTCTTCTCCGGCAGTGATGTATACCCAGCGCGGCGGTGGCTATGTGTCGCATGCATCGGGCTGGGGTTTTTATATTCAAACCGAGAACAGTGTTGGTAATAAAAATACCAAAGAGTCTTGGTATATTGATGGTGAACTAGCACAGCGTGATGTGTTTACACTAAGCCGTAACGATATTCGCTTATTGGTTTCTAAGCAGCTTGATAGCCACCAAGCCATTTTGTTTGGCGGTGGGGTAAAAAATACCAAGTTCACGCGCTTTTCATGGAGTTATTACCCTGTCTTAATTCCACGTTTATCTGCCGCTGAAAATGCCTCGTTAAATGCCTTTCTGGCTGGTGGCCAAAGTGGTGGTTCAATTACCGAAGAGTTGTTTAAGATTTACCCCTACTTAGGCTATGAGCTGGGTAATTTCTTTTTAAAAGATCAACTGGGCTGGAGCTGGCAAGTGCAGGCGGTGGCTGGCCTACCTATTTACAGTTCAGTTATTAATACCAGCATGGGCAATGAGACGCTAAACGGTGGGTTTGACGGTTACAGCCTCGATCTTGAGGTCAGTTTAGGTTATCGCGTTACGCGCAATTTTATGGCTGGGGTGTCGTTGAAGGCCGCCTATGAATATCAACAGCGAATTACAGAAGGGCGTTATTCTTTGCCTAACAACCGTTTTTCTTATTTCTTTCCTGGTGCCAGTTTTTATTGGTCGTTTTGACAAAGCCGACCAAAAATTTAGCCGGCTTTGGCTTTCCTAGCGCAGTTTTTTAAGCTTGCTGGCGGCTTTGTCTGCGGCTTTTTTGGTTTCTGCCTCGGCTGTGTCTTGCGCTGCTTGAATGTTTTCGTCTGTGCAGGTGGCGTTATGGGCCTCAAGAGTTTTCTTTAACTCTGCAGTTTCTTTGGCATCGGCTTTCGCCATCTTAGCTTCGATAGCGGCTTGTTTATCGGCGCAGGTTTGAGTTAGTTCATGAGCGTAAACCTGTGCGCTGGCTGCGGTGAATAAAAGAGCACCAATAAGAATGTTTTTCATTTTTAGTTCCTTGTGGGTGGGTAAAACTCGTTTAACTTAGCAGCCAACTATTCTTTGTGCCATTTTTTATTATTCGCTAGACTGCGGCCACTTCTCTTTTAGCCTCGGATATATTATGAGTTTGGATAGCATTGGCAGCCGTATTGCCCAAGAACTGAATGTAAAACCAGCCCAAGTAGCCGCCGCCGTTGCGCTGCTGGATGAAGGTGCCACTGTGCCTTTTATTGCGCGTTATCGTAAAGAAGTAACCGGTGCGCTGGATGACACCCAATTGCGTACCTTGGCCGAACGTTTAGATTACTTGCGCGAGCTAGAAGGCCGCCGCGCCACCATTCTTAATAGTATTGACGAGCAGGGCAAGCTGACCCCAGAGCTTAAACGTGAGATTGAAACCGCCGACACCAAAACTCGACTAGAAGACTTATACCTGCCTTACAAACCCAAACGCCGCACCAAAGGCCAAATTGCTATTGAAGCTGGGCTTGAGCCATTGGCCGAGAGCTTATTCAACGATCCTTCGCTTACTCCAGAAGTTGAAGCCGCCAAGTATGTGAATGCCGACAAAGGCGTAGCCGACGACAAGGCCGCGTTAGATGGGGCGAAATACATTCTCATGGAGCGCTTTGCTGAAGACGCCAATTTGCTGGCTAAGCTGCGCCGGTTTATGCAGCGTGAAGCCATGCTGAGTGTGCGCGTGGTGGCGGGCAAAGAAGCCGAAGGTGCCAAATTTTCCGATTACTTTGCACACGACGAGCTGCTTAGCAAAGTGCCAAGCCATCGTGTTTTGGCGATTTTGCGTGGCCGTAATGAAGGCTTTTTAACTTTCTCTTTAGTAACAGGTGAGCAAGACGACAAACTTGCTGGCAGCCCTTGTGAGGCCATTATTGCCGAGCACTTTGGCATTAAGGTCGCCAACCGCGCTGCTGATAAATGGCTGAACGAGGTAGTGAAGTGGACTTGGCGAATTAAATTATTAACTCATCTTGAAACCGACCTAGTGGGCGAACTGAAAGATCAGGCCGAAACCGACGCCATTAAGGTGTTTGCCGATAATCTAAAAGACTTGCTGTTGGCTGCTCCTGCTGGCCATAAAGCCACCATTGGTCTCGATCCTGGCCTGCGCACTGGCGTAAAAGTGGCTGTGGTTGATGCGACTGGCAAGGTGCTGGATCACTGCGCGATTTTCCCCACTCCGCCACAAAATAAAATTGCTGAATCGGCGGCGGTGTTATCTGCGTTGATTCAAAAATACGATGTGCAGCTTATCGCTATCGGTAACGGCACTGCCAGCCGCGAAACCGACAAATTCGTCGGCGACATGCTTAAAAAAATGGGGCTTAAAAATGTGCAAAAAGTGGTGGTCAACGAAGCGGGTGCTTCGGTGTATTCCGCCTCTGAGCTGGCCGCTAAAGAGTTCCCCGATTTAGACGTAACTATTCGTGGTGCTATTTCTATTGCTCACCGCTTGCAAGACCCCTTGGCTGAATTAGTAAAAATTGAGCCAAAATCCATTGGCGTGGGCCAATATCAGCACGATGTAAACCAAAGCCAACTGGCGAAAAGCTTAGATGCGGTGGTGGAAGACTGCGTGAACTCTGTGGGTGTGGATTTAAACACCGCCTCCGCCCCGCTTTTAACTCGTATTTCTGGTTTAAACAGCACTTTGGCCAACAACATTGTTGCTTTCCGTGACGCCAATGGTGCCTTTAAAGATCGTAAGCAGTTGTTGAAAGTGCCACGTTTGGGTGAAAAAACCTTCGAACAAGCGGCGGGTTTCTTGCGCATTATGAATGGTAGCAACCCACTGGATGCTTCGGCGGTGCACCCCGAATCTTACGCCGTGGTTGAGCGCATTGCTAAGCACGTTGGGCGCGAGCTGAAATCTTTAATTGGTGATGCCAGCGCCTTAAAAGCCGTGAACGCGGCGCAATTTACCGATGCCAGCACTGGCGAATTAACGGTTAAGGATATTCTTAACGAACTGCAAAAACCTGGCCGTGATCCGCGTCCTGAGTTTAAATTTGCCAGCTTCCAAGAAGGCGTAGAAGATATTAAAGACCTAAAACCCAACATGGTGCTTGAAGGCGTAATTACCAACGTGGCGGCCTTTGGTGCCTTTGTTGATATTGGCGTGCACCAAGACGGCCTTGTGCACATCTCGGCGCTGTCGGACTCTTTTGTAAAAGATCCGCGCGAAGTGGTAAAGGCCGGTGATATCGTTAAGGTCAAAGTGATGGAAGTTGACGTCGAACGCAAACGTATTGGCCTTTCCATGCGCCTAAGCGACGATGCCAACGAGCAAGCCGGCCAAGGATTAAAAGGCGAACAACCCAAGCGCAGCAAAGCCCCACAAAAGACCAGTTTTAGTGAAAAAGGCCAACCAGCTCAAGGAGCTTTGGCTGGCGCTTTTGCTGCCGCCCTCGCTAAAGCCAAGAAATAGCTCTGTTTGTGTTTAGCCGAAAAATAAAGAGATACTCTTTAGTAATAGTTTTCGGCTAACACAAAAATACCTCTTAAGACTTAACTTAAATCAAGTTTTTCTGGAAAACGAGGCAGTATTCGCTAGAATAGCTGGCTGAAAACCTTTCTTTACACAACTATCCAACTATTTACATGGGATTGGCTTAAGCCGCCTCACCTTGTAAGAGGTATTTATGCAAACACAGGAAACCTATAACGACGACGTCGTCAGGCTATTTCTCTATGCCTCCATTATCTGGGCATTGATTGGCATGCTAATGGGGGTCATTGTGGCCGCCGAGCTGTATTGGCCTAATCTAAACAACGATATCCCCGCTCTTACTTTTGGCCGCCTGCGCCCTAACCATACTTTCGGTATCATTTTGGCTTTTGGTGTAAGTGCTTTAATGGGCACCAGTTTCTACATTGCTCAGCGTACAGGCCATGTGCGTTTGGCTTATGGCGGCTTGGCTAAGTTTGTATTCTGGGGTTGGCAGCTTTGCTGTGTGTTGGCTATGACCACCATGCCCTTCGGCATCACTCAAAGCAAAGAATACGCCGAGCCAGAATGGTTCATTGATATCCTGATTGCTATCGTTTGGATTTGCTACGGTATCGTCTTCTTCGGTACTTTGGCGCGCCGCCGCATTGCTAACATCTATGTAGCTTGCTGGTACTACGGTGCCTTCATTATTGCGGTAGCGCTAATGCATATCGTTAATAACCTAGCCATTCCAATTTCAATGACTCGCTCCATTCCCATTTATTCTGGTGTGGTCGATGCTATGGCCCAGTGGTGGTATGGCCACAACGCCGTTGCCTTTATCTTAACGGCAGGCTTCTTGGGCATGATGTACTACTTCGTACCTCGCCAAGCGCAACAGCCGTTGTGGAGCTATCGCTTCTCTATCGTTAACTTCTGGGCGTTAATTTCTGTGTATATGTGGGCCGGTGCTCACCATCTTATGTACACCGCCTTGCCCGACTGGGTTCAGTCTGTAGGTATGGCGTTCTCTTTGATTCTGGTAATGCCTAGCTGGGGCTCTGCAGCAAACGGTTTAATGACCTTTGGCGGTGCATGGCAACGTGTAAAAGAAGACCCAGCGGCACAGTTTATGGTGATTTCACTGGTTTTCTACGGCGCTTCCACCATGGAAGGCTCAATCATGGCCGACAAAACCGTTAACTCCTTGTCTCACTATACCGACTGGACTGTCGCCCACGTACACTCAGGCTCATTGGGCTGGGTAGCGATGATTACCATTGGTTCTTTATACGCCATGGCTCCTCGTATTTTAGGCCGCACCGAAATGTATTCTAAAGCTGCTATGCACTGGCACTTCTGGCTGCACCTACTTGGCACTTTGTTCTATGTCGTGGCTATGTGGATTGCGGGCATCACTGCTGGTTTGATGTGGCGTGAAACTGGTGCCGACGGCACCTTGGTGTACTCATTCCTAGACAGCTTAATTGCTATTAAACCTTGGTACGTTGTGCGTACTTTTGGTGGCGTAATGATTCTTTCTGGTATGGCCATTATGGCTTGGAATATGTGGAAAACCTCTGAAGACGCCCGTAAAGGCAAGGTTGCTCCTATTCCTGTGCCCGTTGGCGAACAGCACTAAGGAGTAGACCATGAGCTTTAAATATTTTGAGTTAATTGAAAAGAAAACCTGGCTCCTAGGTGTGATGACGGCAGTTTTCGTATCTTTCGGCGGCTTAGCTGAAATCACTCCTTTGTTTGCTGCGGCCAACAAAATCGAAGCGGCTGACATTAAACCTTACGACCCACTGCGTCTGGCCGGTTTCCAAACCTATGTGCATAACGGTTGCTACCTGTGCCACTCACAAATGATTCGTAACCTAGGCTTTGAAACCCAACGTTATGGTTCAGTCTCTTTGGCACAAGAGTCGTTCTACGACCGTCCAATGCAATGGGGCTCTAAACGTACTGGCCCTGATCTAGCTCGTATTGGTGGAAAGTATTCAGATGCTTGGCACCTAGAGCACATGCGCGACCCTCGCAGCGTGGTGCCTCAGTCAAATATGCCTAAGTACGATTGGTTGGAAAACCTCACCATTGATGCCGAGCTTATCCAAAGCCGTATGCGCGCTATGCGTATGCTAGGCAACCCTTATACCGACGAAGACATTGCGAATGCACCAAGCAAGCTTGAAGGTAAAACCCAAATGGATGCAATCATTGCTTACCTACAAGGCCTAGGCATTGATAACCGTCCACAAAATGCGGGTGAACACGACAAGGTACACAAACTATGAGTGAATTTGATGGCAACCTACATGGTGTGATTACCGTCGCCATGATGGTGACCTTCATCAGCATTTGGATTTGGGCATGGCGCAAACGCCATAAAAAAGTATTTGACCGTATGTCAGAGCTACCAATGGAAGACGACTTGGCAGGCTCTCTACGCAACGATGAGAAAAAGGGGAACTCACTATGAGTGGATTCTGGTCTGGCTGGATTATGACGCTGGTTGTTATCAACTACGTCACTATATTTTTTCTGTTCCTTTGGGCACCAAAGGTTGCAATTCCTACCGATAAAGATGGCACCACTGGCCACTCATGGTCAGACGGTGAAGTAAAAGAGGGCTTACATCCACTGCCAAAATGGTGGTTATCTATTTCAACCTTAGGTTTTGTGTTTGCCTTTATTTATTTAACCCAGTACCCAGGCTTTGGCTCATACAAAGGCGCTACTGAATGGACGTCTTATCATCAACTGCAAGACGAAGTGGCTGGTCAAAACGCCAGTATGGCTACTTTGTTGCAAGAGATTAAAGACCAGTCTGTTCTTGAGCTAACCAAAAACCCAGAAGCATTACAGGTTGGTCGTCGT